>RFIB01000386.1 GCA_003695625.1 Acidobacteriota bacterium
ACCGCCTTCTGGGCATCGAAGGTGCTTCTCACCGCCGTCGAGTTCGACCTGTTCTCGACGCTGGCAGGCGCGTCGATGACCGCGACGGAACTCGGCGAGGCGCTCGGCATCCATCCCCGCGGGCGGTTCGACTTCTTCGACGCCCTGGTCGCGCTGGGCTTTCTCGAGCGCGAAGGCGACGGGCCGCAGGGGCGCTACCGCAACACGCCCGAGACCGCCGCGTTTCTCGACCGGGGCAGTCCGCTCTACATCGGCGGACTGCCCGAGATGCTCAACGCGCGCCTGTTCGGGTTCTGGAACCACCTCGGCGACGCGCTCCGCACGGGCCGGCCGCAGAACGAGTCCCGCACGCACGGCAAGCCGGTCTTCGAGGCGCTGTACGCCAGCGAGGCGAAGCTGGGCGAGTTCCTCGAGGCGATGACCGCCATCCAGGCGGGCAACTTCGCGCAGCTCGCGGAGGAGTTCGACTTCTCGCGGTACCGCACCGTCAGCGACATCGGCGGGGCGCTCGGCCTGCTCTCGCGGATCGTCGCCGCCCGCCATCCGCACCTGACGTTCACCACGTTCGACCTGCCGCCGGTGGCGCCGCATGCGCAGCGGGCGATCGACGAGGCCGGCATGGCGGATCGCATCGCGGTCGTCTCGGGCGACTTCTTCGAGGACGAGCTGCCGAAGGCCGACGTCGTGACGATGGGAAACATCCTGCATGACTGGAACCTGGAGAGGAAGAAACTGCTGATCCGCAAGGCGTACGATGCGCTGCCGGCAGGCGGGGCGTTCATCGCGATCGAGAACCTGATCGACGACGCCCGGCGGGAGAACGCCTTCGGCCTGCTGATGTCGCTCAACATGCTGATCGAGTTCGGCGACGCGTTCGATTACACCGGCGCCGAGTTCAGGACGTGGTGCAGCGAGGCCGGCTTCACGCGCTTCGAGTTCGTCCCGCTGGCCGGCCCGACCACCGCCGCGATCGCGTACAAGTGACGCCGTAGGGGAGGCCGATTCGCGCAGCGAATCGCCCTCCCGGCCTCCAACCGCGACGCCTTCATTCCGGAAGATGGAATCGTTGCGGCTGCAGAATCGGCGGGGCCGTAGGGGAGGCCGATTCGCGCAGCGAATCGCCCTCCCGGCCTTCAACCGCAACGCCTTCATTCCGGAAGATGGAATCGTTGCGGATGGAGAATCGGCGCCGCAAGCGGCGCCGCTACGGCCTACGGGGGCAACGCGCCGGATCGCGCGGATCGACATGCATTATCATGCGTCCCTCGATGCTCCGAGGAAACGGCGAGATGCACGACCAACACGACAGAAGATTCAGCGGACGCGCGGAACGGCTCCGTTCGCCGGAGCGGATCGCCCTGCTCGACGTCGATCGCGTGGTCGAGCTCAGTCTCGACGGAATCGACGCGCGGCGCGTGCTCGATGTCGGGACGGGCACGGGCCTGTTCGCCGAGGCGTTCGCGCGGCGCGGGCTCGAGGTGGCCGGCATCGATCCCAGCGAGAGCTTTCTCGAGCTGGCGCGCCGGCACGTGCCGGACGGCACGTTTCGCGCCGGCACCGCCGAGTCGATCCCGTTCGATGACCGCAGCTTCGATGTCGTCTTTCTCGGTCACGTGCTCCACGAGGTCGACGACCCGGTCCGCGCCCTGCGCGAGGCCGGCCGCGTGGCGCGCCGTCGCGTCGTCGTCCTCGAGTGGCCGCACGTGGTGGAAGATCAGGGACCACCGCTCGAGCACCGGCTGACCCGGCGGGCCGTCGAGCGCGCGGCCCGCGAGGCGGGACTCGGCCCGGTCGAGTTCACGCGTCTGCCGCGCATGGAACTGTACCGATGGGCCATTCCGCAAGGACGGGGGGCGGACGCCTGACCGGCACGCCGGTCGACCCATTATCCTGAGCGCGCAGCGGACAGACGCGCCGGTCGGCGATAGTCCGCGCCGGGAGGGCCGTGATGGCAGACAAGGTCGTCATCGCCGGCGGGACGGGGTTCCTTGGCCGACATGTCGCGGCACACCTCGCCGGACTCGGCCACGAGGTCGTCGTGCTCGCACGCCATCGTCCTGCCCGCGAGCCGGCCGGGCGGTTCGTCGGCTGGGACGCGCGGACGCTCGGTCCGTGGGTCGAGGAGCTCGATGGCGCCGCGGCGCTGATCAACCTGGCCGGACGTACGGTCGACTGCGTCAAGACGCCCGACCACTGCGATGAGATCCTGCGCTCGCGCGTCGAGTCGACTCTCGTCCTCGGCCGTGCGCTCGAGCAGGCAGACGATCCCCCTGAAACCTGGGTCCAGATGTCGACCGCCCACATCTACGGCGACCCGCCCGAGACGGTCTGCGACGAGGATTCCCCGACAGGCTATGGCCTCGCACCGTTCGTCGGCCGTGCATGGGAGGACGCGCTCGCACAGGCGGCGCCCGACGCCGTCCGCACCGTCGTGCTGCGGACCAGCTTCGTGCTCGGCCACGATGGCGGCGCGGTGCCGAGAATGGTCCGCCTGGTCCGCTGGGGGCTCGGCGGGACGATCGGTTCGGGTCGCCAGGGGATCAGCTGGATCCATGTCGACGACGTCGCCCGCATCATCCGGCGCGCGATCGAGGACGACACGATGCGCGGCACGTACGTCGTCAGCGCGCCGAACCCGGTGTCGCAGGCCGAGTTCATGCGCGCGCTGCGGCGTGCGCTGGGCATGCCGATCGGTCTGCCGGCCCGGGAATGGATGGTCCGCCTCGGCGCCCCGCTGCTGATGCGCACCGACCCCGAACTGGTCCTGTACGGGCGCTACGTGATTCCGCGCCGCCTCCTTCGCGAGGGCTTCGAGTTCCGGTTCGCCGAGCTCGAGCCGGCGCTCGCGGAGATCGCCGGGCACTTCCGGCGGAAATGAGGAGCGTTCGATGGCCTTCATGATCTGCCGCAACCGCGTCCGGGACTTCGACCGCTGGAAGCGCGTGTTCGATTCCCATGCCGAGGCCCATCGCGCCGCCGGCCTGCGCCTGCGAGGGCTGTGGCGAGGGATCGAGCAGCCGGACCAGGTGTTCTTCCTGTTCGAGGTCGACGACGTCGAGCGGGCCCGCGCGTTCGTCACGGACCCGGCCTCCGCCCGGGCGGGCGAGGAGGCC
>RFIB01000074.1 GCA_003695625.1 Acidobacteriota bacterium
CCGCAGCCCCGGCGCTGGGTCGACGAATGGCTCGCCGCGCACGGTCTCCGGCTCGTCTACGCGATGCCGCTGCCCGGGCCGGGGCGTCCCGGGCGGGGGCCCGGACGCGCTCCGGACCTGTTGCACCGCGAGGGCCGATAGGGCTACCCTGCGGCGCGAAACGACTCGAGGTGCCCTGAGGTCCGGATCTCCGCGTGCAGGGCCCGGCTGCGCCGGGCCGACGTCCAGCGGCCGTTCGCCGCCTGCATCCCATCCGCGCTGACGGAACCCGAGATTCGACTGGAGGAGCCGCGATTGCCGGCTCGAGGAGTGTTTCGATGAGCAAGACGATCTACGTGGGGAACCTGCCATTCAGCGCGAGCGAGGACGAGGTGCGCGAGCTGTTCGCCGCGCACGGCGAGGTGCTGTCGGTCAAGCTGATCAGCGATCGCGAGACGGGCCGGCCGCGCGGCTTCGGCTTCGTCGAGATGGACGAGGATGCGGCGGCGAACGCGATCCAAGCGCTCGACGGCTCGACGATGGGCGGCCGGAGCCTGCGCGTCAACGAGGCGCGCCAGCGCGAGGACCGCGGCCCGCGCCGCGGCGGCGGAGGCGGCGGTCGCTACTGAGTCGCGACCTGCACGTGACGGGAGATCGGCGGCGGGGCTCCGGCCCCGCCGCTTCGCGTTTCACGGGGCCGGCGCGTCGCCGCCGGGCTCGTCGCGGCGCACAGGGACCCGCGGCACCGAGGGGTGCACGCGCGAGACGATCTCGTAGTGGATCGTCCCGGCCCAGTCCGCCAGATCCTCTGCGCGCAGCACTTCATCGCCGGAGCGCCCGACCAGCGTCACCGGATCCCCCGCGGCGAGGTCCGGCACATCGGTCACGTCGACCATCGTCATGTTCATGCACACGCGCCCGAGGATCGCCGCGCGGCGACCGCGGACCAGCACGTGCCCCCGACCCGAGACGCTCCGGTCGAGTCCTTCGTAGTACCCCACCGGCAGTACCGCGATGCGTGACAGCCGCGTTGTGCGGTAGGTGCGCCCGTAGCCGACGTACGCCCCCGCCGGCACCTGCTTGACCTGCGCGATGCGTGCGCGCCAGCTCATCACGGGACGCAGCGCGATCCGGTCGAGTCCCCGTTCGCGCGCCGACACGCGCGTCTCCCGGGACGGCCAGAATCCGTACAGGCCGATCCCGGCCCGCGCGACGTCGAAGTGCGTCTCGGGAAACAGCAGCGTCGCCGCCGAGCACGCCGCGTGACGCAGCGCCGGGCGCAGGCCGGCCTGCTCGAGCGCCCGCGCGGCCTGCCGGAACAGCTCGAGCTGCCGCATCGCGTAGCCGTGATCGGTCGTGTCCTCGATGTCGGCGAAGTGGGTCGACAGACCGCGAAGCTCGAGCCCGTCGGCCGCATGCACCGCCGCGGCGAGCTGCGCGAGCCGGGCCGCATCGACGCCCTGGCGGTGCGTGCCCGTCTCGACCTTGAGGTGGACGCGGACCGGCCGGCGTGCCCGGCGCGAAGCTGCCGCCAGCGGCGCGACGACCTGCGGGTCGTAGATCGTCAGTTCCACGTCCGCGCGCGCGGCATCCTCGAACCCGTCCGGCGGGACCCAGCCGAGGACGAGGATCTCCGCACCCGGCCCGACGGTCGCGCGCAGCGAGAGCGCCTCGTCGAGGTTGCCGACGGCGAGCAGGCCGGCACCCTCGGCGAGCGCCACGGGGGCGACCAGGCCGGCGCCGTGCCCGTAGGCGTTCGACTTGACGACCGCCGCGAGGCGGCAGCCGGGCGCGAGCAGCCCGCGGAACGTGCGGACGTTGTGGGCGAAGGCATCGAGGTCGATCTCGAGCCAGCTGGTCGCACGCTCCGGGAGCACCGCGGCATCGGCCGCGCCGATCCCGACCGCCTCTTTCGTCTCCCGCTCCATGCGGGCACTATAGCGTCCCGGCCCCGGGGGATCCCGCGGCGAGGACGCGATGGACGACGCGCAGCACCGGTTCCTCGAGGGGCTTCCTCTCGTCCGGCCCACCGATCCGCGCTGGGCGCGACGCGCGCTGGGCGATCTCGACGCGCTGCTCTCCGACCACGCCCACTGCGAGCACAAGGCGGCGAGCACCGCGCTGGCGCTGATCGGCCGCCACGGCGACCTCCCCGAGCTCGTCCGCCCGTTGATGGCGCTGGCCCAGGAGGAGCTGCTGCACTTCCGCCAGGTGCTCGACCTGCTCGAGGCCCGCGGCGCCGCCCTCGGACGTCCGCGACCGGACCGCTACGTGCGCGCGCTGCTCGATCGCTGCCTGCGCGAGCCCGGCGGGATCGGCGCGCTCGGCGACAGGCTTCTCGTCTGTGCGCTGGTCGAGGCGCGGTCGTGCGAGCGGTTCCGACGGCTCGCCGCCGTGCTCGCGCAGGACGCGAAGGCGGGAGCCCCCGAACTGGGCGCGTTCTACGGTCGCCTGGCAACAGCGGAGGGCCGCCACTGGGAGCTGTTCGAACGGCTCGCCCGCCATGCGGCCCCGGCGTCGCGCGTGACGGGCCGGCTCGGACAGTTCGTCCGGATCGAGGCGGAGATCGTCGGCGACCTGCCGCTCGAGGCACGGATCCACTGACCCGGCGATGCAGAAAAATGGGGCGGCCCGAAGGCCGCCCCAAGGTCGAATCAGGCGCGTGCAACGAGGATCAGAGGCGACCCGCGTTGTTGCCGAGGCCTTCCGGACGGAAGGTGACCGGCAGCTCGGTGCTGACGCCCTCGTACGTGAACGAGACGTTCGCCTGGTTGCCGTTGGCGGCAATCCAGCCACGGACGTAGTTCAGCTCGTGGCGCACGTTCGGCGTCATCGGGATCGCCAGGTTGAGATCCTCGGTGATGAAGCCGGTGAAGTTGCCGAACAGCGGCAGCGTCTCGGCCTGGCCGGACATCGACGTCAGGGTGACCGTCGTGTTGCCCGCGTTCATCGGCACGACATAGGCCGAGCCGCCACGCCAGGTGGTGGTGTCCAGGTCGGCGAACACGCCGGCGAGACCCTGCTTGTCGGCCCACAGGCCGTCGCCGCACTCACCGATCCGGCTGCCCATGCTCAGCAGCAGCGAGAGGCTGCGGGCACCGGAGCAGTCACCGAAGAACTGGTAGTCGAAGGGCTCGTCGTTCTGGCGCGGATTCCACGCGTTGACGATCTCGCAGCCCTCGTGACGCCAGTCG
>RFIB01000387.1 GCA_003695625.1 Acidobacteriota bacterium
CGGGGCCTCGGCGACGATGATGTTCGAGGGCTTGAGGTCGCGGTGGATCACGCCGCGCTGATGCGCGTAGTGGATCGCGTCGCAGATCTGGCGGAACAGGCGCAGTCTGAACGCCAGCTCCTGCCTTCCCTCCGGGACGCCGCGCTTTCGCAGGAACTCGTCCAGGGTGTCGCCCCGGACCAGCTCCATCGCGAAGTAGTCGTGACCTTCCTCCGTGTGGCCGGCATCGTAGATTGCGGCGATGTTGGCGTGCTTGAGACGGGCGAGGGTTTCCACCTCGCGCTGGAACATCCTGGCATGGACCTCGTCCACCACGTGTCCACGGCGCATGACCTTCAGGGCGACCTTGCGCCGGGGCTGGTCCTGTTCCGCCTCGTAGACGATTCCCATGCCGCCTTCACCGAGGATGCCGAGGATCCGGTAGGGGCCGATCCTTTCCGGCATCGACGACGGGCGGGCGGGTGCGGGCGCACCACCGAAGGAGCGGGTCTCCTCGTTGGCCGCGTCTCCCGACTGGTCGGGGGTTCGACGATCGTCTGGCATTCCGCTCCACTCCTTCGCTGCACGTCCAGCGGCGGGAGTATAGGCGAATGCCGAACACGCCGCCGAAGCAGCACGGGAAACTCGGGCGGACGACGCGAGGTCCGCCGGCCGACGAAACCGCGAGATGCGTCGCGACGCGATGCGGCAGCGGATCCGCTGCTGTCTTCGCGGCGCCGACGCATTCCGTTGCCGAACGGAAGCCCGCGAGCGAGCACCGCGTCATGGCCACCCCGGCCCGGTCGAGGGAATCATTCGTAAGGCAGGCGATGTCCACCGCCCGGTGCCGGCCGGCCCGTGCCTGGCGATGGTCTCGCGTCGTGCTCGCTCCGGGCCGCGGCGGGCCCCGTCAGCGTAGACTCTTCCTGCCGGGTCGGCGGCAGGAAGGAACACCATGCGAACCAGCATCCTTTGCGTGTCCGGGCTGCTGCTGGTTTCCCCTGCCGTCCCGTCCCTCGCCCTGACCGAGCTCTCCGGCACGTTGATGCGCGAGGAGGACGGCACGGCGCTCGCCGGGCACACGGTCGGCGTCACCCGCTGGTCCGTTGCGCACGGCACGGCGGCGCAGGCGGCGATCCCCGTCGAGTGGACCGCGACCTCCGACGATCTCGGCGTGTACCGTCTGGATCTCGACGAATCGCTTCCGGGGATGGATCGCTTGCTGGTGTTCACGTCGGATGCGCGCGTCTTCGGCGAACTGTATCCGGGAGTGGACCTGCGGGGCGTCGATCCCAAGGGGGCCGACATCCGCGAGCCCGCCGTCGTGACGGTCGACCTGACCGCCGGCCCGCAGACCGGCATCGATCTCGTCGTCGCGCGCGCGGAGCGCAGGGAGATGGTTCCGATGGGCGACGGCGTCCGGCTCGACACACGGATCCACCTTCCGTCGCGTCGTCCGGGACTGAGCTGGCCGGTGCTCCTTCACCGCACTCCCTATGCGCTGTTCGGCGCGAATTCCGAGTACCTGCGCCACGACTTCGCCGTGGTACTGCAGAACACGCGCGGCCGCTTCGACTCCGAGGGCGAGGACCTCGTCTTCGACGCCGACGGCTGGCTCGAACATCAGGACGGCTACGACACGGTCAAGTGGATCGCGGACCAGCCGTTCTGCGAGGGGTGCAGGATCTGCGCCTACGGCAAGTCCGCGCCGGGGATCACCGGCTACCTGCTCGCGGGCACGGCTCCCGAGGAGCTGGCCTGCGTCTGGGCGGAGGTTGCGGGCGGCAACCTGTATCACGACTACTACTATCCTGGCGGCGAGTTCCGCAAGCACATGATCGAGACTTGGCTGACCGAGAATGGCTCGCTCGACAAGCTCGACGAAATTCTCTCGCACCCCAACGAGGACGACTACTGGCGCCAACGCAACCTGCTCGAGCGCCTGGACATGGTCAAGGTGCCGATCCTGCACTACGCCGGGTGGTACGACATCGTTTCCCAGGGCACGCTCAACGTGTTCAAGGGCCTCCAGGAAGGCGTCACGCCGGGGGCGCGGCGCAACCAGAAGCTCGTCATCGGTCCGTGGACGCATGACGACTACACGTCGACCACGCGCGGGCAGCTTCGCTACCCGGACAACAGCGCGTTCCAGGATGCCCAGCAGATGGGTCTCGACTGGTTCGAGTTCTGGCTCAAGGGCGTCGACAACGGGATTCTGGACACGCCTCCGGTGCGCGCGTACGTGATGGGGCCCGGGGTCGGGACCGGGGCTCCGGCCGGAAACTTCTGGCGCACGTCGGTCTCGTGGCCGCCGCCTGCCACCGAGACGGCCTACTACCTTCATCCGGGCGGTCTGCTCTCGACCGCGCCGCCGACGGAGGCCGTCGCCGAGACGAGCTGGGTCGCTGATCCCGCCAACCCGGTGCCGACCCACGGAGGCAGCAATCTCTACGACGACTACGGCAAGGGCCCGCTCGACCAGGAGGCGATAGACACTCGTGCCGACGTCGTCGTCTGGGAGTCCGCCCCGCTTCTCGAGCCGCTGGAGATCAGCGGCCCGATCCGGCTGATTCTCCACGCCTCGTCGGATGCGCTGGATGCCGACTGGGCCGTCAGGCTCGAGGATGTCTATTCCAATGGCCGTCCGATGCTGGTCACCGACCTGATCCTCAAGGCGCGCCACCGGATCGGTTTCGACCGCGAGGACCTGCTCTCCCCCGGCCAGATCCACGAGTTCGAGATTCGGTTGTGGGACACGTCGCTCGTCTTCGGGTTCGGCCACCGGATCCGGATCGCGATCGCCGCATCCAACTATCCGCGATTCGAATCGAATCCGCAGACCGGCCAGCCGTTCAATCAGCACACGGGGGCGATCGTCGCCACCCATCGCGTGCATCACGACGTGCCGCATCCGTCGCGACTGCTGCTGCCGGTCGTCGACACGGACGCCGTCACGGGATGCGCCGCGACCGCGCCCGTGACCGGGCTGACCGTGGAGATGCTTGGCGGCGATACCGTGCGCCTGTCGTGGAATCCGAGCGACGACCCGTGCCACCGGCAGTACCGTGTCTTCGCCGGCACGGCCGGGCCGCAGTGGCCATGGATCGTCCGTCGTCCGCTCGCCGAGACCGCGGCGACCGAGATCGAGCTGACCGATCCAGGTGTCTTCTGGCAGGTCGTCAGCGAGGGCACCGATGGCGGCAACGGGCCGCACGGGGCGCCCTGAACGGCGCCCCTTGCACTTGCCCGCTGCTCGCTCAGCGCTGCATCAGCAGGACGCGGATCGTTCCCGTGGCCACGTCGAGCGGCTCGAGCGCCTTGCCGAGGATCGTTCCGGGGACGATCTCGGCCGCGCGCATCGCGTGGCCCGGCGTCGGTGAGCTGGTCAGTAGATCGCCAGGCACGATCGCACCGAAACCGGCGTCGACCTTGACCCGCGCGACCCCGAACGTCAGCACCGCCGCCTCTCCGGCGCCGGCGCTCTCGCCGTTGGCGGTTCGCGTCTTCCCGATCGCCACGCCGACCACGCCGGGATCGGCGATCGAGGCGGCGCGACGAAGCGTCGCGGGATTCGCCGGGTCGAGGGCCAGCAGATCGCCCGCTTCCACCGGCTCACGCACCGCGAACCAGGCGGCGCCTGACGGAACTTCGGACGGCGGCGCCGTCTCCTGTTCCGCTGCGGCGGAATCGGTGGTACTTGCCATCACCGTCGCCGTGGCGCCTGCGACCTCGGGCGCAGGCGGCGCGTCTCCCTGAGGAACCTCTTCGGCCAGCCCCTCCGGCTCGGGTTACGGCCGAGACGGCCCCGGACGCCCGACTTCGCCGTCGGTCGCCGGGTCGTACTCGTGGATCGCCGCCACCAGCGCTTTCGCCCGCGAAGTGTCCGGCTCGGCGCCCAGCTCCGGGAACGCCTCGGCGCGCATCGCGGCAAACCGATCGAACGCCGTGTAACGCCGGAGATCCGGCCTCTCGGCGAGCAGCGCGCGCTCCTCTGCCATCGACGGAATGAAGGCCTCTTCGCCCTCCCGCTTCGGCTTGACCGACGGAATCTCCTCGAAGCCGATCCGAAGGCCGAAGACCACGTAGTCGAACGCGGCGTCGGGATTGAACCCGTCGACGGCACGCACGGCCATTTCCGTCGTCGAGAGGGAGTCGACGTAGAGCACCCCTCTCTGCCAACGTCTGTGAGATACTCCTCCCCCTGCAAATATTGTCGAGGGCGGACCGGAGGATTGATGCCCAGCAAGGAGTCCAGAGACGCTGATGGGAGGTCCCGGCCGACGCGGTCACCGATGTCGGGAGCGTGCTGGTCCCGACGCGGGGAGCGCCAGCGTCTCAGGCCGGCTTTCCGGGGGACCTTCAGCGACTACGCATCGGAGACGGCCGCCCGTGGCACCTGGCGTTCCGCGCCCGTGACCCTCTGATCGGGATCGGCCTTCGCGCCGAGGCGGGGCTCCAACTCGAGCCCCGCCCCCGGGCGCGAACTCCACGACCCCGGCGATAATCGACGCCATGCCGATCGACCCCTGGCAGACGCTCGTCGACATTCTCGCCCTGCTGGCCGGCGGATTCCTGCTCGGCGCGCTGGCCGAGCGGCTGCGGCAGAGCGCGATCCTCGGCTACCTCGCCGCAGGCATGCTGCTCGGGCCGAACGCGCTCAACGTGGTCGCTCGTCGTGGCGAGGTCGAGATCCTGGCTGAACTCGGCGTCGCGCTGCTGCTGTTCTCGATCGGTCTGGAGTTTCCGTGGCAGCGGCTGCGCGGTCTCGGGCGGGCCCTGGCCGGCGGGGCGGTGCAGATCGCCGTGACGCTCGTCGTGGGAGCCGCGGCGGCGCTGTCGCTCGGACTGACGTGGCGTGCGGCAGCCGTCGCGGGGGCGATGCTCGCGCTGAGCTCGACCGCCTACGTGCTTCGCCTGCTGGCGCGCAGGACGGAGATGGACAGCCCGCACGGGCGACTCGCCACCGGCGTGCTTCTCGTCCAGGACGCGGCGGTCGTCCCGCTCGTGCTGCTCGTCGGGGTCGTCGCGCTCGGCACGTCCCCGGACGCGGCAGCCGGGGTGCTGCTGCGCATGTCCGCCGGCGCGGTACTGCTGGCCGCCGGGCTCTGGCTCGTATTCCATGTCGTCGCCCCGCGGCTGCTCGGCTCGGTCGTGCTGCAGCGGAATCGCGAGCTTCCTCTCGTCCTTGCGGTCGTCTCCGGACTGGGCAGCGCGATCGCGGCCCACGAGGTCGGCCTCTCGCCCGCGATCGGAGCGTTTCTCGCGGGCATGCTTCTCGCCGACTCGCCGTTCGCGACGCAGGTGCGCGCCGATGTCGGCGCGGTGCGGACGGTCCTCATGGCGCTGTTCTTCGGCTCGATCGGGATGCTCGGCGCGCCCGCCTGGATCGGTGCCAACCTGCCGCTCGTCGCTGCCTGTGTCGTGATCGTGGTGATGGCCAAGGCGCTGCTCGCGGCGATCGCCCTGCGCGTGACGGGGGCACCCGCCGCCCAGGCCGCGGCGGCGGGACTCTGCGTCGCGCAGATCGGCGAGTTCTCGTTCGTCCTTGCGCAGACGGCGCGAGGATCGGTGCTCGATGACGAGGGGTTCCAGCTGGTGATCTCGGTGACGATCGCCACGCTCGCGTTGACCCCCTACCTGGTCGGACTCGCTCCTCGCCTGGCGACTGTGGTCCGCCGGGGCGGCACGGCGGCGCGCGCGGATTCCGCCGCGCATCCGGCGGAGGGCCACGTGCTCGTCATCGGCTGGGGGCCGACGGGACAGGCGGTGGGACGGCGGCTGCGTGACGAAGGGTTCCCGGTCCACGTGATCGACCTCAATGTCCGGCTCGCCGAGAGCGCCCGCGGCGAGGGGTTCACGGCTCACGTCGGGGATGCGAGTCATCCGGACGTTCTCGAGCACGCCGCGGTCGAGCGTGCGCTCGCCGTCGCGGTGACGCTTCCGGACCCGCGGGCGGCGCGGAGCACCGTGGAGCAGGTTCGCGCGCAGGCACCGTGCGCGCGCGTGTTCGCCCGCGCCCGGTACAACCTGTACCACCGCGATCTCGAGCTGGCCGGCGCGCAGGTCGTCATCGACGAGGAGGCGCAGGTGGGACGGGCGCTCGCCGCGTCGCTCGCGGAATCTCTCGACGCGATGCGGCCGGAGCGACCGGCGGGCCGCGCGTGATCGTGCAGGACCGGTCTGGCGGGCCCGACACGACGGAATCGTGACGCCCTGCGGCATCCGGGCCGGACGGGCATTCCCGTGCGCGTGCTACCGTCACGCGGATCGTGTTGCCGGCCGGGTCGTCCGGACCCGAATCGCCACGAGCAGGAGCGCCTGATGAAGACGGTCATCCTCCGCGCGGCTGCGGCCGCGACTCTTCTCGCGGCGATTGCGGGATCGGCCGCCTCGTCAGCGGAGGCCGCTGCCCCGGAGCGCGCCGTGCTGCTCCGCGACGTGCGGATCTTCGACGGCGTCCACGAGCAGCTCGTCGCCGGGCATGTGCTCGTCGAGGGTGCGTTGATACGGCGCGTGTCGAGCGACCCGATCGAGCCGCCGGCGGGCGCGCGCGTGATCGACGGTGCCGGCAGGATCCTGATGCCCGGGCTGATCGATCTCCACGCGCATCTCAACGTCCAGTTCCCGAAGGATCAGCCGTTCCTGCACCCATCGGTCGGCGGCGCGCTCGCCGCCAGCGCGGCGCGCTGGTATCTCGAGCACGGATTCACGACCGTACGCGACGCGGGCGGCACGCATCCCGACTTCGCGCGCGCGATCGAGAGCGGACTGATCGAGGGCCCGCGCGTGTTTCCGTCGGGAGCGATCGTCAGCCAGACCGGCGGGCACGGCGACTTCCGCCCGCCGTGGGCCGGCCATCCCCGGCTCGACGGCTGCGGCTGCGGCATGGTGCTCGCGCACGGGTTCACCGTGCTGGCCGACGGCGTGCCGCAGACGCTGGCCGCGGTGCGCGAGAATCTGCGGCGCGGAGCCACGCAGATCAAGATCATGGGCGGCGGCGGTGTCGCCTCGGACTACGATCCGCTCGACTCGCTGCAGCCGTCTGCCGAGGAGATCCGCGCCGCCGTGCAGGCCGCCGGCGACTGGGGGACCTACGTCATGGCGCACGCGTACACCAGCGCGGCGGTCCAGCGGCTGGTGAACAACGGCGTGAAGGTGATCGAGCACGGGCATCTGATCGACGAGCCGACCGCGCGCCTGTGTGCCGAAAAGGACGTCCCGATCAGCACGCAGGTCGCGGTGTTCGAGCTGGCCGGTTCGCTGCCCGGCATGACCGAGCGCAACCGCGCCAAGCTGCGCCGGGTGCTCGAAGGCCAGGAGCGGCTGATGGCACTGATCCGCAAGTACCGCATCAAGACGGGGTTCGGGACCGACATGGTCTTCGGGGCGTATCCCGAGGTCTCGCGCGAGCTGGTCGCGCGGACGCGATTCTTCTCGCCGGCGGAGATCCTGCGGCAGGCGACGTCGGAGAGCGCGGAGATCGTCCGTCTTGCGGGCCGGCTCAACCGCTGGGGCAACTTCGGCGAGGTCCGGGAAGGCTGGCGCGCCGACCTGCTGCTCGTCGAGGGCGATCCGTTCGCCGACATCGCCATCCTGACGGACCCGGAGCGTTCGCTGGCGATGATCATGAAGGACGGTCGCATCGTCCGTCTCCGTCAGGCGCCGCGCGGACGCTGATCTCCGCACGTCCGGCCGGAACCGCGGTCGCCGTCTCGCGTAGACTCCCTCGACGACGAGGGTGTCGATGTTCGACCTGAGCCGGTTGCACCCCCGCACGTGGTGGAATCCCCGCCTGCTGTGGGACCTGTTCATGGTCTGGGTCGCGCTGATCAACCTCGGGCTGATCGTGTTCGACCTGACCTACCTGCTGCTGCGGCCGACATACCTTGCCTGGCTGCCGCCGCTGACCCGGCTGTACGACCCGGTCAAGGGGATCAAGCCGCACCCGCTGACGGAGGACCTGCTGCGCGAGGTCGAGGCGGCGCGGCGCCTTGCGGATCTCGACCCCGCCGCACCCGATCTCGAACCGCGCCTCGAGCGCATCGTTCGCCTGACCCGACTCGTGCTCGAGACGAATCCGTTCGCGCGCTCGGGCCAGGAGCGGACGCTCGAGGTGATCCGGACGCTGATCGCCCGCGAGGTCGGGGCCGGTCCGCTCGAGGTCGAGGACCCCGAGTCGATGC
>RFIB01000075.1 GCA_003695625.1 Acidobacteriota bacterium
CCGCAGGCTGCTCGAGGAGACCGGGGTCGGCATCCTGCCGGGGACCGACTTCGGCCGGCCGCCGGAGGAGCTGACCGCGCGCATCGCGTACGTCGACTTCGACGGCGCCGCGGCGCTCGACGCGGCGGCCGCCGTGCCGCGCACGGCGCCGCTCGGACGCCGGTTCCTCGAGGCCCACTGCGGGAAGATGCTCGAGGCGGTCGACCGGATCGCCGAGTGGGCCCTCAGCGTCGCGCGCGGGCGGGCCGGCCTCCGGGTGCTGTGATCCGGCGCAGCGCGACGAGCAGGCCGAGCCAGCTGGCGAGCACGAGTCCCGCCGAGAGCAGCGGGGCGCCGAGGCCGATCAGCGCGAAGTCGTAGAGCCCGTGCAGCAGGCTGGCGAGGGCCAGCGCGACCCCGACAGCGAGGCCCGCGAGAGCCGGCGGCGGCCGGCGCACCCGCGCCCACCCGAGGGCCCAGCCGACCGGCGCCGCGAACAGCGCGTGCACGAGCGGCGAGGCGAGCGCGCGGGCGAGCTGCTCGACCGGCCCGAGGAACGACGCGTAGACCAGGTTCTCCGCGGTGGCGAACCCGATCGACAGGGCGGCGACATACAGCACGCCGTCGATCCACTCGTCGAACGCCTTCCAGCGCCAGACGACGAGAGCGCCGAGGAACTTCGCGAATTCCTCGACGGGACCGACCGTCAGCAGGCAGTAGCGGAGCGCCCCGCCGGGATCGACGCCGGGATCGGCCGGCAGCCCGAGGACGGGGGCGAGGCGATAGGCGGCCAGCGCGGGCAGCGTGGCGAGCGCGCCGAGCCCGAACGCGATCACGATCAGCCGCCGCGGCTCCGGAGCCAGCCGGTCCTTGAGATCGAAGTAGAGCAGCCACAGGACGGCCCCTCCCGAGGCGATCCCGGCCGACCGCGCCAGGGCGCCGAAACCCGTCATCGCGCGCCGGGGCAGGCCCGGAAATCGCGCGGAGGCGCGGCCCAGAAACGCCTGCGGCTTACTTTTCTGTTATACTCTTTCCGCACCCGTTCTCCTCTCGGGACAGCCGCCATGACCGGCCCGCTCCGGACACCCCGTCGCCTCGCCGTCGCCGCGATCGCCGTGTTCTCGCTGTGCGCCCCGGCACCGGTTCTCGCCGGGAACGACGCACCGGCCGCCGGGGACGAGACTCCGGAAGCGATCGGGGCCGAATCGTGTCTCGGCTGTCACGAGGAGACCGAGGTCGGGCAGGACATCGCGGCCGCCCTGTCGCACTCGCAACACGCCGAGCTCGAGTGCACCGATTGCCACCAGGACAAGAATACCTTCCCCCACGATCCCGCCACGGGGTTCCGCGTCGGACTCGACGGGTGCGGGACGTGCCATCTCGAGCCCGCGGAGACCTACACGCGGCACGGCATCTGCCAGGTCGACACCTGTCCCGACGCACCGACCTGCGCGACATGCCATGGCGGACACGAGGTCCTGCCGGCGACCGACCGCGCCTCGCGGATCCACCCCGCGAACCTGCCGAAGACGTGCGGCCAGTGCCACGCCGATCTCAACCTGACGCGCCGGTACCGGATCCTGTTCGCCACGGCGGTCGAGGTCTACGAGGCGAGCGTCCACGGGCACGCCGCCGCCGGCGGCATCTACTTCGCCGCGAGCTGCAACGACTGCCATTCGTCGAACGGATCGTCGCACAGGATTCTCCCGCCGAGCGATCCCGAGTCGACGATCAACTTCTTCAACATTCCGAAGACTTGCGGCCAGTGCCACAAGAGCATCGAGCAGGACTACTGGGAGGGGATCCACGGGCAGATCGTCAAGCACGGCGAGACCGATCCGCCGGTCTGCACCACCTGCCACGGCGAGCACGGCATCCTGCGCTCCGATGACCCGCGCTCGCCCGTCTCGCGGCAGAAGCTCGCCGAACAGACGTGCGCACGCTGCCACGAATCGGCCCGCCTGAACGAGAAGTACGGCCTGGCCAGCGGCCGTCTCGCTTCGTTCATCGACAGCTACCACGGCCTGAAGACCGAGGCCGGCGACACGCGCGTCGCCAACTGCGCCTCGTGCCACGGTGCGCACCGGATCCTGCCGTCGAGCGATCCGGGCTCGTCGATCAATCCGCAGAATCTTCCGGAAACGTGCGGACAGTGCCATCCGGGCATCTCCCCCGCCCTGGCCGAGACGCCGATCCACGGTGTCGGGGGAACCGGACTGCACACGCCGCTCGCCGAGCTGGTGCAGCGGGTCTACATCTGGCTGATCGTCGTGACCATCGGGCTGATGCTCGCCCACGTGACGCTCGACTGGCTGTCGGCCGTGCGCCGGCGCCTGCGTGCACGTCCGCAGGTGCTGCGCATGCGGCTCGGCGAGCTGTGGCAGCACTCGCTGCTGATGATCTCGTTCATCGTGCTGGTCGTCACGGGCTTTGCGCTGCGCTTCGACGAGGCGTGGTTCTCGCGGCTGCTGTTCGGCTGGGAGCGCGGCTTCGAGACGCGCGGGACGATCCACCGCGCCGCCGCCGCGGTGTTCATGCTCACGACCGTGTGGCATCTGCTCTACGTGCTGCTGACCGCCCGCGGGCGGCAGTTCGTGCGCGACGTGATGTTCTCGCGGCGGGATCTGCGCGACCTGGCGCACCGGATCGCGTTCGCGCTCGGCCGGACGAAGGAACCGCCGCGCCTGTCGAGATTCAGCTACGTCGAGAAGGCCGAGTACTGGGCACTGGTCTGGGGCACGGTCGTGATGGTGATCACCGGACTGCTGCTGTGGTTCGACAACGAACTCGTCCGCTTCCTGCCGCGCGGCACGCTGGACGTCGCGCTGATGATCCACTACTGGGAAGCCTGGCTCGCGACGCTGGCGATCCTCGTCTGGCACATGTACTGGACGGTGTTCAATCCCGCGGTCTATCCGATGAATCCGGCGTGGCTCAGCGGCTGGATGCCCGAGGAGATGTACGCCCACGAACACCCGGAGGATCTCGAGCGCGCACGGCGCGAGTCGGAGGAGTACTCGCGCGAGCGGCTGCGCCGGCTGGGGCGCGACCGCTTCGCGGGTCCCGAGCCTCCCGGCGAGGACCGGTTCTCCGGCAGCTGACGCCCGCGTCGCGCGGGCTGCGGCGCTGTCGCCCGGGACGCGGGCCGCGTATCTTGTTCGCATGAGTGCGCCGCCCCGGGACGATGCGGATCGCACGCTGCCGTTCCTGTCGGCGGTGATCCGCCGTGGCTGGACGTGGACCCGCCGGATCGCGATCGCGGCGGTTCTCGTCGGCGGCGCGGTGATCCTGCTCGAGGCGGTCCACCTGCACGAGCTGCTCGCCCGCATCCATCCGTGGCTGGCGTGGACGGTCTCCGGGACGCTCCTCGCCGCGCTGCTCGCG
>RFIB01000388.1 GCA_003695625.1 Acidobacteriota bacterium
GATGCTGCGGGTGCTCGGCGTCACGCGCTATCGTGTGCGCTGGGAGGACGGCCGGACCGAACGCGGCGCGGGCTTCTGGGAGGGGCACGACCGCCTGGCCCGCTGACGTGATCGGTCGGTTCGTCCACCGACCGGGAGCTTCATGGTGTCCGATCGCACCGCGCGCGGCCTGACGGCCGCGCTGCTCGCCTTCCTCGCGTTCGCGCTGCTCGGTTCCCGCGCGCCCTGGGAGCCGGACGAGGGCCGCTACATCGGCGCCGCCCGCGAGATGGTGCTCGCCGGCGACTGGCTCGTCCCGCAGCTCCACGGCGCCCCGCACCTGACCAAGCCGCCGGCGACGTACTGGGCGATCGGCGCGGGCCTCGCGCTGCTCGGCATGAACGGCTGGGGCGCGCGGCTGTACCTGGCCCTCGCCTACCTGGCGACGTGTGCGCTGACCGGCCTGCTCGGACGCGAGCTGCTCGGCGCGGGACGCGGGCGCCGCGCCGCGATCGCGTTCGGGCTTGCGCTGCTGCCGTTCGTCGCGGCGAGCGTCGCGACGACCGACATGCTGCTGGCCGCCTGCGAGACCGCGGCCGTGTACGCGTGGTGGCGCGCGCGGCGCACCGGGCGCACACCGTGGCGTCTGGCAACCGGCGCGGCGCTCGGGCTCGCGTTCCTCGTCAAGGGCCCGCCCGGTCTGCTTCCCGTCGCCGGGATCGTGGCGTGGGAGCTCTGGCGCGGCCGCCGGGACGGGCGCTGGCGCGCGCCGTGGGGCGCGGCGACCGCAGCCGCGTTCGCGCTCGTCGGCCTGCCCTGGTACCTGTGGGCGATGGCCCGCCTGCCCGGTCTCGCGGGCTATTTCCTCGGCGAGGAGGTCGCGGCGCGCGTTGCCTCGGACGCATTCCACCGCAATGCAGGGTTCACCGCCGGGCTGCGGATCTACGGCCTGGCCCTGCTCGCCGGCGGCCTGCCGTGGACGGTGCTGTGGCTGGCGCGGGCCGCCCGCCGGCTCGCCGGACGCGGGGCCGCCCGCGCTCCGCGCCTCGCGCCGGAGACCGCGTTCGCGCTGTGCTGGTTCGCGGTGCCGTTCACGGTGTTCCTGGTCGCCAGCTCGCGGATGTATCTCTATGTGGTGCCGCTGTTCGTCCCGCTGGCGCTGCTGACGGTCGGCCGCGGCCCGACGCGCGAGACCTCGCACCGGGTCGCACGGGTGCAGATCGCCGCCGCCGCGTGCTGGGCGCTGCTGCTCGTCGGCATCCGCTGGCAGGCGGCCGTCGTCGAGACGCATCGCGATGCCGGCCGGATCGCCGCCCGCGTCGCGCCCCTGCTCGAGCCGGGGCCCGCGCGGCTCGTCCAGATCGACGCACGCGTCCACGGACTCGACTTCGTCCTCGGCCGACGCAGCGAACTGCGCGTCACGCGGCGTGCGGCGACGCCGCACTACTGGCCGGAGCGGCCGGCCGAACCGGCACTGCAGCGCCTCGCCGCCTCGCCACTGCGTCACGTCGTGCTCGCGCCTGCCGACGGGGCGCCGCGCATCGTCTCCCGGCTCGGCGCCGTGGGCCGCGCGGCGCGTGTCGAGCCGATCGGCCGGGGGCTGGTCGCCGTGGTCGTCCCGGCGCGGAAGGCGGCTGCCCGTCCGCGCGCGCTCGTCGTCAGCGAGCCCCGCTCGGTCGCCGACCGCTTTCTGGCGGCCGACGCGGTCTACGCGCTGTGCGAGGAGCTGCATCCGCACGAAGTGGTGGTCGTCACGCAGGCCGGCCGATCGAGGCTCGCCGGCCTGCTCTGGGACCTTCCCGCCGAGGACGTGACCGTGCGCACGGCGGACGGGCCGCCCGATCCGCCGGGCGTCGCCCCCCCGCCGGGCCGCGCGCTCGTCGTCGACGCCGCCGGCGCGGTGCGCGGCACGGTCCTCGCAGCGGACGTCCCGGCTCCGGGCGCTCAGTCGCGGCGGAAGAACATCTCGGTCTCGATCGCCTCGCAGAGCAGGTGACCGATCAGCACGTGCAGCTCCTGGATCCGCGCCGCCTTCTGCGCGCCGACCACCAGCGGCACGTCGACCAGCTCCTTCGCCCGGCCGCCTTCGCGGCCGAGCAGGCCGACGACCGGCAGCTCGCGCTCGCGCGCCGCGCGGATCCCCTCGAGCACGCTCTCCGAGTGCCCCGAGATCGAGATCGCCACCGCGGCGTCGTCCTTCGCCGCCAGCGCTTCGATCTGCCGCGCGAACACGAGACCGTACTCGTAGTCGTTGGCGATCGAGGTCACCGCCGCCGAGTCGTTGGCCAGCGCGATCGCCGGCAGCGACGGCCGGTCACGCTCGACCCGACCGAGCAGCTTGGCCGCGATCCGCGCCGCGGTCGCCGCGGAGCCGCCGTTGCCGAACAGGATCAGCTTGCCGCCGGCCTGCAGCGAGCGGACGAGCAGCGCGATCGCGCGCTCGAGCTGCTCGCCGTTGCGGTCGAAGAACCGTCTGGTGATGAACTCGTGCTCGGAGACGATCTCGCGGATCAGTCGTTCGTGCATCGCCGCCTCGCCCGGCGGCGGCCCGTGCCGCCGCCCGGCGCCATCGTAGCAGCGCCGCACGCACGCGTCAGTCGGCGCGCTCCTTGAAGTCGCGCCCCAGCCAGCCCTTGAGCAGCACCAGCAGCACCGGCGAGACGATCGCGATCAGACCGAAGATCAGCCACATCGTCTCGGTGTGGAGCGGACCGTTCGGAGGGCAGAAGCGGTCCATCATGGTCCCGGTATAGAGCGGCGCGACGACCTTGGTCAGGAACCACGGGAACTGGGCCACGCCCATGTAGATCCCGGTCCGCCCCTCGGGCGCGATCTCCGCGGCGTACTGCAGGAAGCGCGGCTGCCACATCGCCTCGCCGAAGGTCATCACCAGCAGGTAGGCGAACAGCGTCGTCGGCCTGGGTCCGAGCGCGAGAAAGAACGCCGGC
>RFIB01000389.1 GCA_003695625.1 Acidobacteriota bacterium
GGGAGATGTGGATAAGAGGCAGGCCCAAGGGCCGCCGCTACAGACGTCGTTGGTGCATCGCGCGCGAACCCGTGCGCACGACGTCGCCAAGATAGGGGGGTTACGGATGGAGACTCGGCGGCCCAAGGGCCGCCGCTACAGACGTCGTTGGTGCATCGCGCGCGACGCCGGGGGCGCCGCTACCAGTCGTGCACGATGTAGAAGTCGGAATGCCACGGGCCGAAGTCGTTGCCGTCGTAGCGCACCGAGAACGACCACGTCAGCGGCAGGCCGAACATCGGCAGCCGGAAGCCCAGGCCGGCGGTGGCGACCACGTCGCGCAGGAAGCCCTGGTCGTCCTTGGCGTCGTAGCGCCGGAACGCGCGCAGGTCCGGATCGAACACCACCTTGCCGCGCTGGATCGTGCCGGTCTGGAGGTCGAAGAACTCGACGTCGTTGAACCACGCTGATCCGATGTCGACGAAGGCGAACGCCCGCACCGGCCCGGTGTTCATTCCGAAGCCCCACTGGATCATGTTGAACAGCGGGAAGCGGAACTCGAAATTGGCGTAGTAGAAACTGTCCCCGAACAGCTCGCGGAAGCGCAGGCCCCGGATCTGGTTGATCCCGCCGATGCCCCACACCGTGCCGCCCCGGCCGTCGGAGATCCGCGCGACAAGCCGCGCCGCAAGCAGGCTGCGCGTGGTCAGCTTCTGGTAGCCGCGCAGGTCGACGTTGTACGACAGCACGCTCTCGCCGTCGTTGTCGCCGCTGACGAACGTGTACCCGCTCAGCCCGATCCGGAACTGGTAGCCGTGCAGCGGCCCGAAGCTCTGGTAGCGCACGGTGTCGCCGACGAAGTCGAGCGAGGCGACCGGAAAGTCGTCCGAGAAGGTGCGGAAGGCAAGACCTCCGCCGGCGTCGATCGGGACGCTCTGGCGGCGCTGGCCGAAGCCGAGCGACCCCTCGAGGCGGAAGTAGCGGTTGAGCGGATAGGTGGCGAATGCAGCGACGCTCGTGAAGCGCGTCGCCTCCTCGGAGACGATCGCCCCGTCACTGGTCGCGAACAGGTAGTAGTCGCGGAAGTCGGTGAAGCGAGCGCCCCAGTCGAGGCGCCGCTTGAGGTTGAGGTAGGTCAGCGAGATGTTGGTGAACGTGTCGAACGAGGAGAACTGCACCGCGGCGCGGTAGTCCCCGAGCAGGTCGCTGAACACGAGCGTCGTGTTCGCCAGGACCGTGCCGTCGTTGGCGAGCCCGACGACGACCGGCGTGGCGAACTCGATGTCCCACTTGCGGCGGTAGTCGGCGACCCGGTTCGGGTCGAAGCCGAGCCGCAGCGGCGGCTCGAACGGAGCGAGGTCGGTGTCGGCCTCGGCCTGCCCGGGCTGCCCGGTCTCCGGCTCGCCGGAGGGAGCGGGCTGGCCGGGCGCGGCGGTCTCCGGCGGAAGCGGCGCCAGCGCGGACACCTCGCGGATCGCCTGGATCCGCTGGCGTCGCCGGCTCGGGGCCAGCGGGCTCGACGAGGGTTCGCTCGCGCCGATGCGGATCGCCTCCTCGACGGCCTCGCCGGCCACCTTGAACTTGAACAGCCGGAACGTCCCCGCCGAGAACGCCGTGAACGCGAGCTGCGGCGCGCCGTCCTCCGCCGGCGGCAGCTCGACCGGACTGAACGCTCCGCCGGACAGGTTGGTCAGCCGCTCGATCCGGCCCGACTGCAGGTCGAGGCGGTGCAGGTTGAACACACCCCACCGGCCGCGGTCCGACGTGAAGTAGACGAAGCGCCCGTCCCGGGACAGGACCGGCTCGAGGTCCGAGGCCGGCCCGGCGGTCAGCTGCGTCTTGCGCTCGGGGGCGCCGACCTCGACCGCGAACACCTTCTCGAACTGGCCGATGCGCCGGTTGTACAGCAGCTGCTTGCCGTCGGCCGACCACCACGGGTTCGAGTCGACGTAGCGGTCGCTGGTGACGTTGACGATCTCGCCGGTCTCCACGTCCCACGTGAAGATGTCCCACACCCCGTCGAGGTTGCCGCTGAACGCGATCTTGCGTCCGTCAGGGCTGAACGCCGGCGACATGCACGAGGCGATCTCGCCCATGCGGTAGATGCCGATCCGCCGTCCCCGCAGCGCGTCGTAGATCACCAGCGGCGTGTAGTGCTCCTTGCGCACGAAGAACGCGATGCGGTCGTCCTCGGGCGACCAGCTCAGGTCGCGCTTGCCCTCGAACGCGCCGCTGACGATCCGCTCCCAGTCATTGGTGAATCCGCGCGTGATGTTGCGGATCACCTCGCCGTCGTGCGGCGAGAGCACGACGACGTCCAGCTCGAGCCGCGACACGCTGCTCAGCGCAGCGACGAGTTCTCCCGACGGGCTCAGCGTCGGCGACATCGTGAACACGCCCCGCTTCGGTACGCCGATCTCCTTGCCGTACTCGTCGGGCGAGCGGGTCGACGTGAGCACCGGCAGGTAGCGGCGCCGCAGGTAGCGCGCGAAGCGCCGGTCGAACGCCTCGACCGACAGTCCCAGCGCGTCGCGGAACACCTTGTCGAGGTTCTGGGCCAGCAGCACCTGGCGGAAGTCGAACACGAGCGCCCGGAACCGCTCGGGGCCGAACTCCTTCTCGAGAAAGTCGAACACGGCGTGCCCGTAGCGGTAGGCCAGGAAGCCGTAGAAGCTCAGCTCGCGCACCGACGGCATCAGGTTGTTGACGACGGCGTCGCGAATGACCATCTGGTCGAAACTGTCCTCGTCGTCGGCGATGTAGCTCGCCATGCCCTCGACGAACCACAGCGGGGCCTGGCCGCGCAGCGCGCGGCGCAGCGAGCCGGCGTAGAGAATGTCGAACTGGAAGATGTGGGTCAGCTCGTGACGGATCAGCTTGTAGCGCTTGTCCGGCGGATCGTCGATCGGGATCACCAGCCGGTTCTGGAACGGCTCCGAGAACCCGCCGACGGCGTCGGGAATCTCCTGGAGCTGGATGTTGGTGTTCTGGAACTCCCGGTGCGTCCGGTACAGGATCACCGGCGTCCGCTCGCGCAGCTCGTGGTCGAGGATCTTCGAGATGTCGAGATACGCACTCTCGAGCTCGTCGACGACCTGCTCGATCTGCTGCTCCATCCCCTGGTAGTAGTGGACGTCGAAGTGGGGCGAGGTGTAGACCTTCCACTCGAAGTCCGTCCAGGTGACCTTGTTCTTGCCGAAGTACTGCGCCTGCGCCGGCGTCGCCGACGCGAGCAGCGCGAACGCGGCCAGCACCGCCGCGGCGAGATGTCGACTGTCCACCGTCCTCACGAGACCTCCCCGGGGCCCTGCGGCCCCGCCTGCCGCCCCGCGTCCCGGGCGGGACGAGGCCGGCGCTCGGTCCGTCCCCGCGGCGGCCGCGGCCTCACTCGGTCCAGATCAGGCGCGGTTCCGCGCGCCGTGTCGGGATGAGCACGGCCAGCAGCTCGCTGCGCATCGATTCGAGCAGCAGGTGCAGCATCTGGAGGTCCTCCTGCGGCTCCTCCGCGCGCAGCACCTGTTCGGCGGTCCAGGTGTCCTCGTGCAGCAGGGCGCCGTTGTCACCCTTGATGAAGAACACCTGCAGGCTCAGCCGGTAGGCGTAGCGCTCCTCGTAGACGGTTCGCCGGACGGTCTGCCCGGTTACCGGACTGACCAGGTCCCGCGTGACGAACCCGGAGCGATCCTCGCGCTCGTAGCGGCCGACCCCGGCAATGATCAGGTCGGCGCCGAAGTCCTCGCCGAGCTGCTTCCAGAACGCGTCGTTGGTCGCCAGGCGCTCCGGGCGCTGCTCGGGTACCGGCGGCGGCGGCACGTCGAGCGGACGCAGCGGCGTGCTGCGCTCGAGCGTGCGGCGCAGCCACAGGCTGATCTCGAGTCCCGGCACGAAGCGGGGGTGATCGCCGGCACGGAACAGCGTGACCAGCACGCGGTCGTCCGGCGTGGTCCGGACCTTCGGCTCGACCGGGATGCGGATCGTGACCTGCTCCCAGCCGGCCAGCGCCACCGCTCCGCTCGCGAGCACCAGCCCCGCGACCAGCGTCCGGGCGATCGTGCGGCGACCGCGGCTCATCCGCTGTCCCCCGACTCCCCCGGCCGGGCGGCCGGCGACGGGTCCTGCGGCGCCGTCGCCTCCTGCTCGCGCGAGTCCGCGAACCGGCTCTCGAACAGGTCGGCGTTGGCGCGGATCTGCTCGATCCGGTCGCCGCCGAGTTCGAGCGCCCGCGCGTAGTGCCGGCGGGCGTCGTCGACCAGGCCGAGGGCCTCCTCGGCGACGGCGATGTTATTGAGCAGTCTCGGGTCGTTTGGCCGGACCGCGAGCACCTTCTTCCAGCGGTAGAGCGCCTCGCGCCACAGGCCGCGCGAGGCCATCTCGGTCGCGAACCGCATCGTCTCGCGGATCTCGCGCCGGCTCATCCGGTCGCGCTCGCGGGCCGACGCGGGGGGCAACGAGCCGAGCGCCAGCGCGACGGACAGCACCAGGCACACGGACCGGAACGCGGAGCTGGGCTTCATGGGATGCCGGGCAGTATAACCTTCCGGGGGTGCGGTCACCGGAGCCCGCCGGACCGGCGCCCGACCGGTCCGGTCCGGACGACGGCCGGCGACCCGAGGGTCGCTCGGGTGGAGTTTCTTCGCGGATGACGCCGCCTCGCCTCACCATCGCCTGCGGGCTCGTCCTGTGCCTCCTGGCCGCGCCGTCGTTCGGTCAGTCCGCCGGCGCCGTCGACGAGACCGCCGCCCGCGCGGCGCGGGCGCAGGCGCTGGCGGCCAAGGCGGCCTCGGGTGCCGCGCTGACCGACGCCGAGATCCGCGAGCTGCTCGAGGCGCTGCCCGGCGAGCGCGTCGACGTGCCGCTCGTCATGCTGCCGGTCGTCGTCGTCGACCGCCGCGGCCGTCCGATCGAGGACCTGCGCGAGCGCGACTTCACGGTGCTCGAGGACGGTCGCCCGGTCGAGCTGACGTGGTTCCGGCGCGACGCCAGCGCCGACCTCCGGCTGCTGCTGCTGATCGACGCCAGCGGCTCGATGCGTCCTCCCGCCGCGGTCGAGCGGCTGCGCCGCGCCCTGCTCCCGCTGATGCGGAGGATTCATCGCAAGGACCGGCTGCGGCTCGTCTCGTTCGCCCGCCACGGCGACGTCCGGGTCCACGGGCCGTGGACCTCGCGCGCGATGCTCACGCTGCGCCGGGTGCTGGAGATCCCCCGCGGCGGCCGGACGGCGATCGCCGATGCGCTGGTCGAGGCCGCCGGGATGCTGCCGCGGGCTCCCGTCGACCGGCAGGCGATCGTGCTGGTCAGCGACGGGGTCGACAACGCGAGCCGCGAATCGTTCGCCGCCGTGATCGATGCCGCGCGCGCGGTCGAGACGCCGGTCTACGTGATCGCCGTCGGCGGGCAGGGCCGCCGGATCGCCGCCGAGCGGACGCCCGACGGCCCGCTGGCGGCGCTGCGGGCGATCGCCCGGGAGACCGGGGGGCGCTTCTTCGTCGCCAGCGACCCCGCGGCCGCTGCCGAGGCGGCCCGCCGGATCGAGGACGACCTGCGCCACCAGTACTGGCTCGCCTTCCGCCCGTCGCGGCCTCCGGACGGTCGATTCCGCCGGCTCGAGGTCCGGCTGGCCCGGCCCGGCCTGACTGCCCGCACCCGCAGCGGTTATCGCTGATAGCGTCCGGATCGACCTGTATAATCCCGGCTTCGGTCTCGGGAGCGCCCGGCGCCCCGCGAGGAGACCGGGGCTGCCTTCGGCCCGGAGGCGCCCATCCCGGTGGATGAGCCATGGAGGGAGCGTAGAGATGAAGAGCTCGATCAAGCTGATTGCGGTCCTGGTCCCGGTGGCGCTGCTCGCCGCGGGCTGCGTGTCGACCAGCAAGTTCGAGACCGCGGTCTCGGACGTCACGACGCGCGTGGACAGCATTCAGAGCACCGTCGAGGAGCAGGGCGAGCGGATCGACCAGCTCGCCAAGAAGGACGAGCAGCTCGAGTCGCAGATCTCGTCCGTCGACCAGAAGGCGACGACGGCGCAGCAGGCCGGCCAGCAGGCGATCGCCAAGGCCGAGCAGGCCGAGAAGCTTGCCCGGGGCAAGGTGCTGTGGCAGGTCACGCTGACCAACAACGACGTGCGCTTCGGCGTCGACAAGGTCGAGCTGTCGGACAACGCGCGCGCCGTGCTCGACGATCTCGCCGCGCGGATCAAGTCGATGGACCGGATCGTCTACCTCGAGATCCAGGGCCACACCGACGCCACCGGCAGCGAGAGCTACAACTACAAGCTCGGCCTCAAGCGCGCCGAGGCGGTCCGCGACTACCTGCACGAGCAGGGGATCCCGCTGCACCTGATGGAAGCCATCTCGTACGGCGAGACCCGCCCGATCGCCGACAACAAGACGGCCGAAGGTCGCGCGGCGAACCGTCGCGTCGAGATCCTCGTCCTCGAGTGATCCCGGCGTCGTCGGGGACGGCCGGCGGCCCCGCGGCGGCCTGCCGTCCCCGCCGCGTCGTCGATCGTCCGCGTCAGGCGGCGGCCCGGCTCGCGCCGGGCCGCAC
>RFIB01000076.1 GCA_003695625.1 Acidobacteriota bacterium
ATGTGGCTCTGCGCACCCCATGTGCGCTTACTCGTCCACACGGGGAGCGTAACCCACGTATTCACGGCAGGGTCGGTCACTGATCCATGATGTCTACGGGCGCCGCTACGGCTGCGTGATTCTGAGCGGGGCGTGCTCGCCGCCCTCGACGAACAGCGCTTCGCCGGCGTCGAGCGCCTCGACGCGGACGACGGCCTGGACTTGCGCGCCCGAGTCAGGACGAGGCACGGCGTCGAGCACCGTGCCCGCCTCGCGGTTCGCGGCGGTGCGGATCGCGGCGCCCGGCACCGGCGGGGCGGCGGGGGTCTGCGCGGCCACCAGCCGCCGCACCGTACGCCCGAGATAGTGCGTCCGGGCGATCACCTCCTGGCCCGGAAAGCACCCCTTCGCGTAGCTCAGCCCGCCCAGCCGCTCGAGATCGAGGAACTGCGGCAGGAAGCGCTCGGCGAGCGCCCCGGGCAGGTCGGGCACCCCGGCCGCGATCTCCGCGAGGCGCCAGGCGGGCCAGCCGACCCGACGGCACACCGGCTCGAGCGCCTCCCACAGCGCGGCGAGCCGATCCCAGGGGCCGCAGGCGAGCCACCACGGGCTCGTCGCGCTCGCCTCGGCAAGCGGCGCGACCCGCACGCCCTCGACCGCCGGGCCGTCGGCAAGGCCCGCGATCGCGACCTGCCCGATCGCCTCGCCCGCATCGGCGATCTCGACGCGCGCCCGCAGCCGCATCAGCGCGAGGCGTGCGCGCAGCGCGTCGGCCGCGTCGGCGCGGCACGTCAGCAGCCAGCGGCCGTCGTCGGCGAGCAGTCGGAACAGCGCGATCACGCGGCCGTTGGCCTGGGCGATCGAGGTCAGCAGCGCCCCGTCGCCCGCGGACGAGAGATCGCCGGTGATCTGGTTCTGCAGGAACGTCCCGGCGTCGGCGCCCTCGACCGTCAGCAGCGCGCGGTGCGAGAGATCCGCGATCCGCGGCGCCCCGGCGAGCGCCGCCCGGCGTTCCTCGTCCGGGGCACCGAACGAGACGATCGCCTGGCCGTCGGCGCCGGACTCGGCCCCGCGTTCGCGGAGCCAGGCGCGCCACTCCTCGCGGGTCACGCGCGCCCGCTCGGCGTCAGCGTCTTCCGCCCGGCGACCTCGAGCATCCGCTCGAGCGCGCGCAGCGCGCGCACGCGCACGTCCTCGGGGACCTCGATCCGGTAGCGGTCGTGCTCGAGCGCGGCGAGGGTGTCCTCGAGCGTGATCTCGGCCATGTGCGGGCAGCGCACGCTGCACAGACGGACCATCTCGCGCCCCGGCGTCTCGGCGGCGATGTTGTCCGCCATCGAGCACTCGGTCAGCAGCAGGTAGCGCGGGGCGTCGTGCTCGCGCACGAAGCGGATCATCGCCGAGGTGCTCCCCGAGAAGTCCGCCGCGGCGACGACCTCCGGCGAGCACTCGGGATGCGCGAGCACGACGACGTCGGGGAACTGCTCGCGCACGCGCCGGACATCCTCGACGGTGAACTGCTCGTGGACCTCGCAGCGCCCCTTCCAGCCGACGATCGCGTACTCGAGCTCCGGATCCTTGCCCGCCTCGGCACGCGGCGTCTTCGTCGGGAACACGATCCGGCGCCCGGTCTCCCGGGCGACGTTCGACGCGAGGAACTCGTCGGGCAGGAAGATCACCACGTCCGAGTCGAGCGACTCGACCACGGCGGCCGCGTTGCTCGACGTGCAGCAGATGTCGCACTCGGCCTTCACGTCCGCGTAGGTGTTGATGTAGGTCACGACCGGCACGCCGGGATACCGCCGGCGCAGTTCACGGACGTCCTCGGCGGTGATGCTCTCGGCCAGCGAGCAGCCGGCGCGCTCGGCGGGCAGCAGCACGGTGCGGTCCGGATTGAGGATCTTCGCCGTCTCGGCCATGAAGCGCACGCCGCAGAAGACGATCGGGTCCTTGCGCGTGCGCGCCGCCTGACGCGCCAGCTCGAGCGAGTCGCCGACGATGTCGGGCACCGACAGGTACAGCGCCGGCTCCATGTAGTTGTGCCCGAGGATGATCGCGCCGCGGCGTTCCTTGAGCCGGTTGATCTCGAACGCCAGACGCGCCTTCTCGCGCAGCTCGAACTCCGGGACCAGATCGCCGAGCTTCTCGGCCAGCCGGTCGTACATCTCCTCCGGGGTGCGCGCGTCGATCGCCATGGTCGGCTCCCTCCTCGTGCGACGGGTCCTCGGGGCCATCTCAGCCCCGGCGCCGCGGCTTGTCAAATCCGGCCCCCGGATCCGGGCAGCCGCATCCGGCCGATTCGGGTACCTTCAGGCCGGGCCGGCCGCCGGTCGCGCCCGGGAGCGACCTGCCGATGCCGCGAGTCCGCCGTCCTGCCTGCCTGCTGCTCGTCCTGGCGCTGGCCGCCGGCGCCGTGCCCGCCGACGCCCCCGAGGCCGTCCCGACGTGGACCGCACCGCCGGTCGACGTCGACGCGCTGCGCGCCGAGGACGCGCTCCGCGAGGGGATGGGCGTGCCCGACCGGGTCGGCTTCCCGATCAAGGCCGACATCGCGCCCGGCCGGTTCGGCCGCTGGGAGGACGGGCCCGACGGATCGCGGACCTGGCGCGCCGCGGTCCGCTCGCCGGGCGCGCTGTGGCTCGCCCTCGGCTTCGGCACGTTCCGCATCCCGCCCGGCGCGAGCCTCGTCGTCCGCGACCCCGACGGCCGCACGGTGCGCGGGCCGTACACGGCGCGCGACGTGCGCCCCCACGGCCAGCTCTGGCCGCCGCCGGTCGCCGGCGACACGGCGATCGTCGAGCTGACCTGGCCCAAGTCGGTCGCCGGCGAGGAGCCGAACGTGCACCTCGGCACCGTGTCCCACGGCTACGAGCCGTGGGGCGGGATCGGCGCGCCGCCGGACGACCCGTCGACCGACGCGGGCGCGTGCAACATCGACATCAACTGTCCGCTCGGTGCCGACTGGCAGAACGAGAAGCACGGCGTCGTCAACCTGCTCAGCGGCGGCAGCGGCTACTGCACCGGCTCGCTGATCGTCACCACCGACCGCGACTGCCGCAACTACGTGCTGACCGCCAATCACTGCGTGTCGGGAGCCTCCGGCGCCGCCTCGACGGTGTTCCAGTTCAACTTCGAGCGCCCGCAGTGCGACTCCGGCATCCCGCCGACCGACCAGACGGTGTCCGGCTCCTCGCTCGTCGCGACGTATTCCGCGTCGGACTTCACGCTGCTCGAGATGGACTCCGATCCGCTCGAGTCGTACCAGGCGTACTACAACGGCTGGTCGCGCTCGCCGGACCCGGCGTCGGAGTCGTGGTGCATCCACCACCCGAACAACGACGAGAAGAAGATCTCGTACAACGCCGACCCGCTGATCAACGGCCAGAACTGGGGTCCCGACCACTGGCGGGTCACCGAATGGGAGCAGGGCACGACCGAGCCGGGCTCGTCCGGCTCGCCGCTGTTCGACCCCGGCCACCGGATCGTCGGCCAGCTCCACGGCGGCACAGCCTCGTGCTCGAGCCTGACCTACGACGAGTTCGGCAAGCTGGCGGTCTCGTGGGACGGGGGTGGGACATCGGGCTCGCGCCTGTCCGACTGGCTCGATCCGACCGGCACGGGGCATGTGACCGAGGACGGGCTCGCGTGGTCCGACTGCCAGGTGCCGAAGCCGAAGCTGCTCTACGACGACCAGCTCGTCGACGACGCGCAGGGCAACGGCGACGGCGTCGTCGATCCGGGCGAGCGGTTCGTCCTGCAGCTCGACGTGCGCAACAGCGGAACGCTCGGCGCGACCTCGGTCGCCGGCACGCTGACGACGACGACCCCGCTGGTCACGCTGGTCGACGATGCGGCGACGTATCCCGACATTCCGGCGTCCGCGGTGCGGCGTTCCGACCCGCCGCACTACACGCTGGAGACCGATCCGGCGTTCGTCTGCGGCGATCCGATCGAGCTGACGCTGACGATGACCGCCACCGAGGATCCGGGCACGTGGACGTCGTCGTTCACCGTGCCGACCGGCACGCCCGCGGTCGACACGCTGTTCTTCGACGACATCGAGGGCGACGTGTCGAGCTGGACCGTCGAGACCCCCCAGGGCAGCAATCCGTGGCAGGTCGATGCCGGGGACGCCAACAGCCCGACGCGGAGCTGGTTCGTCGCCGACATCGACACGGTCAGCGACTCGCTGCTCGTGCTCGCCGAACAGCCCGCGCTGCCGGCGAACACCGAGCTGCGGTTCTGGCACCGGATCAACGCCGAGAACAACTACGACGGCGGCGTGCTCGAGTACAGCGAGAACGGCGGGCCGTGGGTCGACGCCGGGCCGCTGATCACGCAGGGCGGCTACACGTCGACGATCAGCACCTCGTACAGCTCGCCGATCGGCGGCCGCGAGGCGTGGTCGGGCGACAACGGCGGCTGGCAGGAGGTGCGCGTCGACCTGTCCTCGCTGGCCGGCAGCGACGTGCGGCTGCGCTGGCGGTTCGCCACCGACTCGTCGGTCTCCGACGTCGGCTGGCGCATCGACGACGTCACGCTCGAGTCGACGAGCTACGTATGCCACCCGCTCGGTCCGCTGCCGCCCGGCGAGGCGTCGGATCCGGCCGGGCCGGGCGCGCCGCTGACGATCCGCAAGGACCCGGGCGGCTACCTGCTCGAATGGTCGGCCCCGCCGGACGGCGGCCCGCCGACCGGTTACCGGCTGTACCGCACGGTGCTCGGCACGCCGGTCGATCCCGCCTGCGAGGCCGACCTCGGCTCCGGGACCTCGGCGGTGCTCGCCTCGCTGCCGGACGACCGCGGCCTGCTCGTCGTGGCGCGCAACGACGCCGGCGAGGGGCCCTACGGCCACGCCAGCGCGGGCACCGAGCGCGCGCCGTCCAAGGCGCCGTGCCCGTGAGCCGGACCGGGACACGGAGGTCCGCGCGGTGCCCGGCTGCCACCGGGGCTACTTCTGCCGCGTCTGCGGGCGCTACGTCACCGACATCACCGAGAGCGCGCTCTACCTGCGGTTCGTTCTCGGCGAGGTCTCGTTCGAGCAGCTCTACACCGAGCCGGAGGCGCACATCGCCTGCGTGCCGGAGCTGGCGCGCTTCATCGCGGACGAGGCGTTCACGTCGCCGGAGCGGGCCGAGCGGATCGCGTGGCGCGACGGCGGCCTGCGCCGCCGCCAGCAGCGCGTCACCGCGGCCTGGCGCCGGCTCCAGGAACTGCGCGGCTCGGGCCTGGCGATCGAGGACTACCCGCTCGATGCGGTCAGTCGCTCGGCTGCCCCTCCCGCAGCAGGCGATTCATCGCCCGAAACGCCGGATGATCCTTGTCCCGCGCCCACTCGAAGGCGACCGACTCGTGGTTCGTGATCACGGCACCCGCCTGGACCATCCGCTCGAGCGCGTGCCGGCGGTACTCCTCGCCGCGCCCGCTGACCGCCTCCCAGCACAGGTAGACCTGGTGGCCTGAGCGCAGCAGCTCGATCGTCGTCTGCATCACGCAGATGTGCGTCTCGATCCCGGCGACGATCACCTGGCGCCGGTCCGGCGCGAGCCCCGGCCTGAGCGCGGCGAGCGCCTGCTCGAATCCCGGGTCGCCGCAGCAGCCGAAGCTCGTCTTGGCCAGCTCGCGCTTCGGCACGCCGAGCGCGTCGAACGCGGCGCGCACCTCGGGATGCGTCCCGCCGAGCCCCTCCGGGTACTGCTCGGTCAGCACGACCGGCACGCCGAAGATCTCCGCCAGCCGCAGCAGGCGCAGCGTCGCCGCGACCACCAGCCGCGGCCGGTGGATCATGTCCATCAGCTTTCCCTGCAGGTCGATCACGGCCACGACGCTGCGGGAGACGTCGCACAGTTCGGCCATCGCGTCCTCCGCCGCGAGCATACCGCGCCGGGCCGCGGCCCCGGCCCTGCCGGTTCGGCGGCGGCCGGCCCGCCGGGCATAATGGCCGTCTTTCCCCCCCACCCTGCCGTTCCCGGAGCCGTGGCCGTGACGACGACGCTCGGAATCCGCCGTGAGGACAAGAACGACTGGGAGGCCCGCGCGCCGCTGACGCCGGCGCAGGCGGGGCGGCTGGTCTCCGGCGGCATCCCGGTCGCCGTCCAGCGCTCGAGCCAGCGCTGCTTTCCGGACGAGGCCTATGCGCGCGCCGGGGCGCGGCTGGTCGACGCGATGGACGCGTGCCCGGTCGTGCTCGGGGTCAAGGAGATCCCGGTCGAGCAGCTCCTCGGCGGCCGGACGTACGTCTACTTCTCGCACACGATCAAGGGCCAGCCGTACAACATGCCGATGCTGCGGCACATCCTCGACGTCGGTGCGAGCCTGCTCGACTACGAGTGCGTCACCGACGAGCGCGGCCGCCGGCTGATCGCGTTCGGGCGGCAGGCCGGCCAGGCGGGAATGATCGACTCGCTGTGGGCGCTCGGCCGCCGGCTCGAGGCCGAGGGGTGCGTCACGCCGCTGGCGGAACTCCGGCCGGCGTGGCGCTACGGGAGTCTCGAGGCCGCGCTCGAGGCGGTCGCCCGTGCCGGCCGGAGGCTGGCCG
>RFIB01000077.1 GCA_003695625.1 Acidobacteriota bacterium
CGGGCCGCGGAGCACCGATGAGCGCCGAGCCCCCCCTGCGTCAGGTCCCGCCCCCGGAGCCCGACGGCGCCGGCGAGGTCCGCCTGCCGTGGGACGAGCAGGCCGAGCGTGCCGTGCTCGGTGCGGTCCTGCTCGACGCCGCGTCCGCCCTCGACGCGGCCGCCGAGCTGCTCGAGCCGGTGGACTTCTATCGCGGAGCCCATCGCGAGATCTTCTCCGCGATCCTCGCGCTCGCGCAGCGCCACGAGCCGATCGACGCGCTGACCGTGCGCGCGGAGCTCGAGCGCCTCGGCGCGCTCGAACGCGCCGGCGGCGTCGCCTACCTCATGTCGCTCGTCGACGGCATGCCGCGGTCGACCAACGTGCCGGCCTATGCCGGGATCGTGCGCGAGCACTCGCTGCGCCGGCAGCTCGTGGCGGTCGGCGACCGGCTCCGCTCGCGTTCGGCCGACGCGAGCCGTCCGGCGCGCGAGCTGATCGAGGAGGCCGAACGGACGATCTTCGCGCTGTCCGAGCAGGGTCGGACCCGCGGCTTCCGTCCGATCGAGCAGGTCGCCGCGGAAGGACTCGAGAAGCTCGAGGAACTCGCCGAGCGCCGGGAGCTGGTCACCGGGCTGGCCACCGGCTACGTGCGGCTCGACCGCATGACCTCGGGGCTCCAGGACGGCGAGCTGGTGATCCTCGCCGCGCGCCCCTCGATGGGCAAGACCGCGCTGGCGCTGAACATCGCCCAGCACGTCGCGGTGCACGGCCACGTGCCGGTCGGGATCTTCTCGCTCGAGATGTCGGCCCAGCAGCTGTTCTTCCGGCTGCTGTCCGGCGAAGGGCGGATCGACTCGCACAAGCTGCGCACGGGGCGGCTGACCCCCGAGGAGTGGGAGCGGCTGACGCACACCTACGACGTGCTGTCCCAGGCGAGGATCTTCATCGACGACACGCCGGGGGTGACGCCGATGGAGGTCCGCTCCAAGGCGCGACGGCTCAAGGCGGAGCACGACCTCGGGCTGCTGGTGATCGACTACCTGCAGCTGATGCGGCTCGAGCGCCGCGCCGACAACCGGCAGCAGGAGATCTCGGAGATCAGCCGCTCGCTCAAGGGGATCGCCAAGGAGCTGGACATTCCGGTCCTCGCGCTCTCCCAGCTCTCGCGGGCTCCGGACCAGCGCCAGGGGGACCATCGCCCCCAGCTATCGGACCTGCGCGAGTCGGGCGCGATCGAGCAGGACGCCGATCTCGTCATGTTCATCTTCAGGCCGGAGGTCTACGAGAAGGACGAGGAGAAGATCGCCGAGAAGAACCTCGAGGGCCGCGCCGAGGTGATCATCGCCAAGCAGCGCAACGGGCCGATCGGCACCGTGCCGCTCTACTTCGTCAAGCAGTACACGCGGTTCGAGAACCAGGAGGACGGCTTCCCGCCCGGATGATCGCGGGCAGTTGCCGTGCGCGAGGGATTCCGGCCGCAGCCTCCCTCCTACCCTGCGCCGGGGCGGGAATCCGCCCCCGGGGCAGGAGCCTCTGGTGGCCGAATTGCGCGCCGACCGGTTCCGGGCGCCGCCCGTGGCGTGGATCGCGCCCGCGCCAGGCCAGCGGCGCCGCGCCGGCGCCGGCTGGCGACACCCGGCCCTCGCGGATCGACTCCTGGCCGGAGCGCTCGCGGTCGTGCTTGTGCTCCCGTGGATCGGTCTCGGGGCTGCTCCTCTGCTCGACCCGGACGAGCCCTACTACACCATCCCGGCCCGGGAGATGCTTGCGAGCGGGAACTGGCTGCTGACCACCTTCGGCGGGCATCCCTGGCTCGACAAGCCGCCGCTGGTCTACTGGTCGATCGCCGGCAGCTTCGCCGCCTTCGGGGAGAGCGAGCTGGCCGCCAGGCTCCCGTCGGCGCTGGCTGCCGTCCTGACGATCCTGCTGATCCCGGTGATCGCCCGCCGGCTCGGGCTGAGCCGGAGTGCCGGCCTTGCGGCGGGGCTCGTGTACGGCACGAGCGTCTCGACGCTGGTGGTCGCCCGCCTCGCGATCACCGACTCGATGCTGACGCTGTGGGAGACGCTGGCGCTGCTGGCCGTGGCGCGCGTCCTCCGCGACCCCAGGCCGCGCTGGGGGGGGCTCTGGGGACTTGCGGGAGGACTCGCCCTGCTGACCAAGGGACCGATCGGTCTTGCACCGATCGTGCTCGGATCCCTCTCTCTGCTCGCCCTCGGCCGGCCCCGGCGCCGGAGCGTGCCTTTCTGTGCGGCGGGGACCCTGCTCGCGGTCGGACTCCCGTGGTTCGCCCTGGTCGGATGGCTTCACCCCCGGCTGCTGTTCGAAGGGTTCCTGTTGCAGGGGAACCTCGGTCGGCTGCTCGAACCGGAACACGCTCGTCCTGTCTGGTACTACGTACCGGTGCTGTTCGGCCTGCTGCTGCCGTGGAGTCCCCTGATTCCGGGAGCGGTCCTGCACGCCGGGGACCGCCTTCGCCGCGACCGCGGAAGTCCGGGCGATCCGGCCCGACCGGCGGCAATCGTGCTGCTGGGGTGGGTGGCTGCGGTGCTGCTGCCTGTCAGCCTGGCGGCGACCAGGCTGCCGACCTACGTCGTTCCTGCGCTGCCGGCGCTGGCTCTGCTGGTCGGGGACTACCTGGCGGGGCCGCGGGCCGGACTCGCCCCGCGCGCGTGGGCACGGACGACCGCGGTCTCAGGACTGGTCGTCGGCGGACTGACCCTGGCGGGAGCCGCGGTCCTGTTCGCGCGACCGAAGTGGTCGGCGTCGGCGGCCGCGTTTGCGGTCATCGCCTCGGCGATGGCGATCGTGACCTGGGTGATCGTGTTCGCGCCGCGTTCCAGGAAAGGGCTGCTCGTCGCGCTCGCTTCCGGAACGGCTGCCGGCATCGTGACGCTGGCCCTGATGCTCACGGCGATCGTTCGGGCGGTCGCTCCTGTCCAGTCCACCCGGGATCTCGTCACGCTGGCCCGCGAGCAGGGACGCACCGCGGACATCGTCGGGCTGTACGCGATCCCCGAGGACTTCAGCCTCGACTGGTATCTCGGCCGCCCCCTGCCGCGCCTGTTCGCACGCGACGAGCTGGCCGCCCGGGCGCTTCGCGATCCGGGGCGCCTGTGGCTGATTCCCCGGCACGTCCTGCCCGACGTGCAACGCGACACCGGCATGGTCGCCCGTCCGTTCGCCTGCCATCCGCGCGTCTGCCTCGTCGAACTTTCGGTGCCGGGCATCGGGGCGGATCGGCGCGCCCCGGCGCTCCGCGGAGCCCCGTGATGCTCGCCCCGCCCAACGACCTCCCCGGTGTGACGTTCGTTCTCCCGGTCTGCCGCTGTCCGGCGACGGTCGCCGACTCTCTCGAGCGGCTGACCGCGCACCTTGCCGCCGACCGGGAAAGCTGGGAACTGATCGTGGTCGACGACGGCTCGGACGACGGGACGCCCGAGGTCGTCGCCGACTGGCAGGGTGCCCATCCGGAGCGTCCGCTCCGGCTGATCCGGCTGTCGCGCAACCGAGGCAAGGGAATGGCGGTTCGCACCGGACTGACTGCAGCCCGCGGGGCGCTCGCGCTGTTCACCGATGCCGATCTGCCGTACGACCTCGAGGCCGTCCGGCAGATCGTCGCGCGCCTGCGCGCCGGAGCTGCCGCGGCGATCGCGTGCCGCGTGCTGCCGGAAAGCCGGTACCAGATGAGCCCGGCGTTCTTCTCGTATCTCTACACCCGTCATCTGATGGGACGGGCCTTCAATCTCCTGTGCCGCACGTTCGTTCTTCCCGGCGTGCGGGACACCCAGGCCGGGCTCAAGGGGATCGATCTCCGATTCGTCCGACCGCTGCTGGGCCGGATGGTCCTCGACGGGTTCTCGTTCGACGTCGAGCTGCTGCGCGCGATCCGCGACGCGGGCGGCGCGATCGAGGAGGTGCCCGTCGTGTTCCGCTACGACAGCGAGCCGAGCACGGTGCGCTTCATCGCCGACTCGCTGCGCATGGCGCGCGACCTGGCGCGCGTCCGCTGGTGCTCGCTGCGCGGCACATGGCGGCGTGCGAGCTCGCCAAGGGTCGAGACCGTCGCGGACGACTTCGGCCTGAGCGCAGACGTCAACGAAGGGATCCGCGAGCTTCTCGAGCGGGGCGCCGTCACGGGAACGTCGATCCTCGCCTGCGCCGACGGCTCGTCCGAGGCGATCGCATGGGCTGCGAGTCATCCGCAGTTCGACTACGGAGCACACCTGAGCCTGACCGAGGGCCGACCGGTGCTCGATCCCGGCCGCGTTCCCTCGCTGGTCGGGCCGGACGGACGCTTCGTCCCTCTTGGCCGCTTCTTCTGCCGCTGGCTCGCCGGCCGCATCTGCATCGACGAGGTGCGCGCCGAGTGGAGCGCCCAGATCGACCGGTTGCGCGAGGCCGGCGTGCCCCTGCGCCGACTCGACAGCCACCAGCACGTCCACCTGCTCGCGCCGCTGTTCCGCGGCGTGGCCAGTCCGCTGGCCCGCACCCATGGGCTTCGGGTCCGGACGATGAGCGGCGTCGGCAGACCGCGACTCGTCCCCCCCGACCTGCGGGGCGTCATCCTCCGCGCGCTGAGCTGGTGGTCCCGGCGCGCGTGCCCGGCCGGCGTGGTCCTTTCCGCGGGAACCGGAACGACGTTGCTCGGGTGCCCCGAACTCCGGGAAGTGCGCCGCCTCGTCGCGCAGGCCCCGGGCCCGGAGACGGTCGAGCTGGTCGTGCATCCCGGCCGTCCGTCGAGCGGACGCCTGGCGGTCGGCTCGCGCTGGGACGCGACACGCGGCCGGGAGTTCGACCTCCTGCTCCAGCCGGAGGTCCGTGCGCTGCTCGGAACCTTCGCCGGCGCCGCGGAGCATGCACCCGAAGCGGCCCCGCCCGTGACCGTCGAGGCCCGTCGCCGGGAGCTTGCGGTCGGAATCCAGTGACGCCATTCCGCCGTGGGCGGAGAATGTCGCGGAATCGTTCCTGCAGGTACCCCCGACGCTTCAGCGCGCGACGAGACCGCGCGGCAGGAGAGTGCACTCCGGAAGATCCCCGGTTCGACGGGAATCATGGCAGGCGATCCCCGGGTCGAGTTGTCGCCGCGACCGTCACTCGGCAGGTGCGCCCCGTGGCGCACCTTCCCTCGCCCTGCCCGGCGCCTGCGTTCTGCCGACGACGAGCCGGTCATCCTCGAGCCTGACCGCGAATCCGGTCGTCTGAACGACCTTCAGCGCATCGCGCGGAGCCAGCTCCCCGATCGAGCCGTGCATGACCGTCTCGCGCGCCCGGGTCAGGACGTCCTCGTCGGCCCACCGAACCCTGAGCCCGGTCTCGCGCGAAACCCACAGGATGAACCGCTCGAAGCTCGCGCCCTCGAGGTCGAACGGGGGCGCCACGCGCTCGGTCCACTCCCAGATCGGATCGGCCGGCCCGACGGTTCCGTGTCGAGGTTCGCCGCGTGCCGGGATCTCGACGAACCGCCCGGCATCGACCAGCAGGTCACCACCGGCGGCCGGTGCGCGGATCCGCACACGTCCGTCCCGGACCCACACTCCCAGCTCGTCTGTCGTGACACTCACGAGAAACCGCGTGCCGACATCCTGGACCGTCCCGTGCGACGTGCTGATCAGGAATCCCGCCTGTCCGGGCGAGTGCCCGCTGTCCACATACGCGCGGCCATGCTCGAGGCGTACACTTCGCCTGTCCTCGAGGACGACCCTGCTCCGCGGCGCGATTCGCACGGTCGCACCGTCCTCGTACGTGACGGCCACGGCCCCGTCTGTCGCCGTCTCCACGACGTCCCCGATGCGGAGCGCCCCTCCCCGGGCCAGCCGCTCGACGCTCCCGTGGCCCGCCGGCGCACGCAGGACGACACCGGCCACCCTCTCTGCACTGGCCACGACGTCCGGCGACCGCGCGATCCACCCCCTTCGCACGCCGACCGTGCCGAGAACGGCTGCGAGCAGCAGCGCCGCCGCCAGCGCGAGGCCGGTCCTTCGCCTGCGCCGACGCCTGGCATCGACCGCGCGTCTCCATGCCGCCTGAACGGCCGCGTGCACGCGTTGCGTCCGCTCCGCTCCGGGATCGGGTCGCGGGCCGGCCTCGCCGAGCCACCGGCGAAGCTGCTCCTCGTCCGGCGACGGACGGTCGGCGGGAGGTCGCGTATCGCTCATGGTCGCCCGGCCCCTTCCGGCAGTGCGTTCTCCCCCGTGTCCAGCGGGCAGACGCGACGGAATGCAAGCCGCGCGCGGCCGAGCAGGGACTCGGCGGCCTTCTCCGTCGTTCCCAGGCGGAGGGCGATCTCGCGCACGGAGAGATCATGCACGTACTTCCACTCGAGACAGCGCGCGTACCGCTCCGGCAGAGCGTCCAGGGCGGCATGGACACGACTCCGGAGGTCCGCCTGCATCAGCTCCGATTCCTGGGAGATCATTTCCGGCGGATTCCCGTCCACGCGGCGGGCGACCGCTCCGTCGTCGAGGTCCTCGTGGTGCTCCCGGATCGCGCGCCGCGTCCCGAGCCCCGCTTCACGCCGCGCGATCGTGCACAGCCACGAGAAGAGCGGCGCGTCGCCGCGCCACGTCGCAAGCTTGTCCATCGCCCGGATCAGCGTAGCCTGAGTCACGTCCTCGGCGAGATCCTCGTTGCCTCCCGTCCAGCGGCAGACGAATCGATACAGACGGGGAAACATCTCGTGGAAGAACATCTCGAAGGCGTCCTCGTCACCCGCGAGAATCCGTTCGACGAGCTGTCGCTCGCCCTGCCTGGCAGCGCTCGGACCGTCCATGCGCTCCGGATGTTCCCACGGGCACCGCAGCCCTGTCACCGTCGAACCGTAGGAGGGCCTGCCCGGGGGCAATCCCTCGCGCGGCCCGGGCGGCGGTCTGCCTATACTCCGCCGGGGAGATCCGGCCGTTGTCCGCGGAGAACCGCCGAGGTGTGTGCGTGAGGACTGGAAAGCGCCGGTGCATCGCGGGAGTTCTCGCCGCTCTCCTTCTGCTCGGACCTGCGGCCGCCGGGCCGGGGAGCGATCGCCCGCGTCTTGCCGGGCTGCGGCTGGTCGATGCGCTCGAGCAGCTCCGCGAGGCCGGGCTGCCGCTCGTCTGGAGTTCCGACCTCGTGCCCGATTCCCTGCGCGTGCTCGAGGAGCCGGATGGCGCGACGCCACGCGAGCGTCTTGCCAACCTGCTCGCCCCGTTCGGACTCGTCGCCGAACCGGGCACCGGGGGTCTCCTTCTCGTGCGTCGAGCGCCGGTCCTGGTGACCGGAGTCGTGGTCTCGAGCGGGACAGGAGCGCCTGTCCCCGGAGCCAGGGTCGAAACGCTGTCCGGGGAGGGAGCCGCGACCTGCGGGCGGGACGGCCGGTTCAGCCTCGGCGGCCTCCGCGACGTGCCGCTCCGCCTTCGCGTCAGCGCCCCGGGCTTCCTCGCCCGGGAGATCACACTCGCGGTCGGCCGGGGCCGGCACGGCGTGGAGGTGACGGTCGTACTGGCCCCGATGCCGCTCCTGCGCCGCGAGGTGACCGTGCACCCCGACGGTGCCGACGCCTCCGCCGGTCCCGCCTCGCAGGGTCGTGTCCTGCACCAGGACGAGATCGGATCGACCCCCACTCTGGGCCCGGATGTCATGAGGACCCTGCCACTGCTGCCGGGGCTCACCGCGCCGGACAACAGCTCGCGCGTCCTGCTTCGCGGAGCGGAACCGCGCGACGTGACCTACCTGCTCGACGGAATCGAGCTTTTCGAGCCCTTCCATCTGAACGGCCTCCAGGCACCGTTCAGCCTGGTCGACAGTTCCCTCGCCCGCACGGTCCGGGTCCTCGCGGGTCCCCTGTCCGCCGACCACGGCGACCGGCTGGGCGGGGTGATCGACATCGAGACGCGTCAGCCCGACGTCCCGTTCCGTGTCTACGGGTCGGCGGGGACACTCGAGTCCTCCGCGACGGCGGAGGGCACGAGTCCGGACGGCCGCGTCGCCTGGCTCGCCTCCGCCCGGCGGTGGTATCCGGGAGAATGGATCGACACTGTCGAGGCGGGTGTCGAGGGGCTCGATCCTACCCTGGACGACGGATTCGCCAAGTTCTCCTGGGCGGCGACTCCCGATCTCGTCGTCTTCGGCAGGGCCCTGGCCGGTCACGACGTCGTACGGTTCTCGTCACCGGAGGACCCCGACCGGATCGAGGCGCGTTCACGCTCGCGCTACCTCTGGGGCGGATTCGTCGCTGCGCTCGGACCGCGGACGATCGTGCGCACCACGCTGTACCAGGCCCGCTGGAGCACCCGCCGTGACGGGAGCGGCGAGATCGACCTTGTCGGGGATCTCGTCACGGTCGACGACGCGCGTCGCACCAGCGGCTGGGGAGTCCAGCAGGACTGGAGCTCGACGATTCCGGGGCGTGCCACGATTCGAGCCGGCTGGGACTTCCGAGCGCTCCGCACGCGTTTCGACTACTCGAGAACGGCGATCGACGCGACCGGTACGACGACCTCCCGGCTCGATGCACGCCTGGCTCCCGACGATCGCTCGCTTGCCCTGTATGCCGAGGGCTCACTGGTCCTTCGACCGGGTGTCGTGCTTTCCGGCGGTCTGCGATGGCAGCGC
>RFIB01000390.1 GCA_003695625.1 Acidobacteriota bacterium
GATCCATGATGTCTACGGGGCGCCGCTACGGGGCGCCGCTACGGGGCGCCGATCCTGTTACCGCAACCCCTCCATCTTCCGACGCCGACCGCCGTGGACGCAGTGCGCGCGGGTTCGGATGCTGGACGTCGGGAAGATGGACGTGTCGTTATGCACGATCGGCGCCCCAAGGGGCGCCGCTACGGGGCGCCGCGACGGGCGCCGCTACGGGTGCTGGTTGAGTTCGTCCCACGGCCAGTAGCGCGTTCCCGAGATGTCGGCCTGGAGCATCAGGCCGGCCTCGGTGAGCTGGTAGACCGCCATGCCGTTGGTGAAGCCGGTCGCCGCGTTGACGCCGGTCTTCCCGGCGACCGCGTTGGCCTGGGCCTCCGCCTTGAGCCCGATCTCGACGAAGTTCTCGAACGTGTGCCTGTCCTGGAACAGGAACACGACCTGGTACTTCTGCCCGCCGAGCCCGATGTTGACGCCGGCGGTCGCCATCCGCATGTAGATCCGCCGGCCGGTCGGCTTCTCCACCGCCACGCCGGCGCCTCCCCCGCCGGACAGGAACAGCGACAGCTTCAGGTTGTCGAACACCGCCCAGCCGTACGCCTTGTCATACAGCGTGCGCGCCGGCGGGTTCTGCTCGAACAGCCGATCGAGCGTGTCGCGCGCCATGCGGTCGATCTCGGCCCGCTTCTGCGCGGGGGTCTTGCCCCCGGTGACCGTCGTCGTCGCGCAGCCCGCCAGGGCGAGCGCCGCCAGCACCAGCGCCATGGAGGCCATCCGTGCCATGTCGTCCTCCCGCGTGCCGGGCACGCGTGGTCGAAGTGCTCGGGCGAACGACATTCTCTCAGCGCGCCGCCCCGATGGCGAGCGGCGGGTCGAGGTGCACGTCGAGCTGCGGGAACGCGATCGTGATGTTCTCCTCCTTGAGCGCCCACCAGATCGCCTCGCGCAGCTCGGAGCCGCGGACGAGCGCCCGCCAGGGGTCCTCGATCCAGACCGAGACCTCCCAGTCCACCGACGACGAGCCGAACTCGACCAGCAGCACGACCGGCTCGCGACGCGGGAACCGCCACGGCAACGCCGCGGCCGTGCGCTCGAGGACCTTTCGCACCTGGTGCATGTCGGAACCGTACGCCACGCCGACACGCGCCCGCAGCCGGTAGAGCGAGTCCTCGAGCGTGTAGTTCGTCACGTTCGACTGCACGAGGATCGTGTTCGGCACGATCGTCTCCTCGTCGTTGCGGCCGCGCACGACCGTCGAGCGGATCCCCATCCGGCTGACACGGACCACCTGCCCCTCGACCTCGAGCACGTCGCCGGGCTTGATCGACCGCTCGAGCAGCAGGATCAGCCCGGAGACGAAGTTCTCAGCCAGGTTGCGCATCGCGAAGCCGACGCCGATCGCGAACACCGCGCCGGCGGCGAACAGCGCCGAGAGGTTCACGCCGATCGTCTGCAGGCCGATGCTCAGCCCGACCAGCAGCACCGCGTAGTGCACCAGCCGCTGGGTGGCGCGGATCGACCCCTCCTGCTCGACGCCGCGCAGCCGCATCGCCCGGCCGACGAGGCGCCGCAGGATCGCCGAGACGACGAACGTGCCGAGAACGATCAGCACGAACACCACCAGCGTGGCCACCGTCACCTGGGTGCCGGCGATGCTGAACAGCGGCCGGTCGAACAGCGCGCCCGCGTCCTCGCCGAGCAGTTTCCGCAGCCCTTCCGGATCCATGCCCCACCTCCGCGCCGCACCGGCTGGTCCCGCGCCGCCGCGCCGCGCTATCGTGGCGCGAAGCGAGGAGGACCGCCGTGAGCGACAGGAGCGAAGGGTACACGAGCGACCGCGCCCCGGAGCCGGTGGGTGCCTTTCCCCATGCGCGCCGGGTCGGCAACCTGCTGTTTCTCTCCGGGATCGGCCCGCGGCGGCGCGGGACGAGGGAGATTCCCGGCGTCACGCTCGACGCCGACGGCCGCGTCGTCGATCACGACATCGAGGCGCAGACCCTCGCCGTGTTCGACAACGTGCGCACCGTGCTCGAGGACGCGGGCTCGGACTGGAGCCGCATCGTCGACGTGACGGTGTTCCTGACCGACATGCGGCGCGACTTCGCGACGTTCAACCGGCTCTACGCCGAGCACTTCCGCGACAACCAGCCGACGCGGACGACGATCGAGGTCGGCGCGCTGCCGACACCGATCGCCGTCGAACTCAAGGTGATCGCGACGGTCGACTGACCGGCTCGTCGAGCGAGCGCAGCACCGCGCGCACCGGGCTGGCGTCGAAGCCGACGAGCCGCAGCGGCAGCGCGATCAGCTCGTATCGCCCCTCGGGCACGCCGTCGAGCACCAGTCCCTCGAGCACCGCCATCCCGTGCGCCAGCAGGCGCCCGTGGGCCGGCAGTTCCTTCGAGGCGAACGGATCGACGCTCGGCGTGTCGAGCCCGACCAGCACGACGCCGCGGTCGGCCAGCGCGTCGACCAGTCCCGGAGCGAGGGCGACGAAGTCCTCGCGAAAGTCCCGCGGGTCGGGAAAGCTGCCCGTGCGCAGCAGCACGCGCGGCGCGGCAAGCCGCGGGACGACGGCCTCGGGCGGGACCGTGCCGCCCGCCGGGACGTGCACCTCGAGGACCTGGCACGGCCCGAGGTACGGCTCGAGGGAGACGGCGTCGATCGCCGGGGCGCCGTCGCCGTAGTGGCTCGGCGCGTCGGCGTGGGCTCCGAGGTGCACCGTCGCGCGCAGCGTCGACAGCGTCAGGTTGTCCCCGCGCGCGATGTCGCACAGCACCTCGCGCGAGAGCGGCGTGTCGCCCGGCCAGACGGCGATGTCGGGCGTCAGCGGAGGCGAGATGTCCCACAGGGTCATCGTCACAGCCTGTTGCGGATCGCCCACAGGTCGGGGAACACCGGCTTGAACAGCGTTCCCCGCAGGAACGCGACGCCGGGAGACCCGCCGGTGCCGACCCGATCGCCGATCGTCCGCTCGACCATCTTGACGTGGCGGTAGCGCCACTCCTGCAGGCCCTCGTCGAGATCGGTCATCAGTTCGAACAGGATCGCCAGGTCGGGGCGTTCGCGATACGCCGCCAGCAGCGCGTCCTGGAACCGCTCGTCCGGGGCCACCGGCTCGGCGAGATCCCGCCCGAGCAGGTCGTCGGGCACGGCGAACCCCTGCTCGCGCAGGAAGCGATAGAACGCGTCGTAGACCGACGGCTCGCCGAGCAGCCGCTCGAGGCGCGCCCGGCCCGGCGTTCCCTCGGCCAGGATCGCCGCGCGCTGCGGACTGCGGTACCCGAGGACGAACTCGAGTTCCCGGAACTGCACCGACTGGAAGCCCGATGCGGTGTCGAGCCGGTCGCGGAACGACAGGAACGACATCGGCGTCATCGTCTCGAGAATGTCGAGCTGTCCGACAAGGGTCTTCATCACCGTCCGGCAGCGCTTGAGCGTGTGCACCGCGCCCCACAGCTCGCCGCCGGACAGGTCCGCGCGGACCTTGGCCAGCTCGTGGAGCAGCAGCTTGAACCACAGTTCGTAGGCCTGGTGGATGATGATGAACAGCAGCTCGTCGTGCTCCTCGGGAGACGACTGCGGCCGCTGGGCCGAGAGCAGCTCGTCGAGCGCGAGGTAGCGGTCGTAGGTCATCGGCATCGTCGGTCTCTCCGGCATCCGCGGCCGTCAGCGGATCCCGAACACGGCCCACGCCCCGGCGGCGAGCAGCAGCACGACGGCGGCCGCAGCGGCCCGGCGCACGAGCCGCGCCTGGCGTCGCGCCCGGGCGACGGCGTCGGCGTACGGGATCCTCGTGAACGTGACCATCGTGTAGAGCGGCAGGAACGCCCGGCCGAACAGCCGGTGGGCGAGCGTGCCGAGCTTCTTCTCGAGCAGGAACAGCGGCGAGCGTACCCGGTCGCGCATCTCGTCGAAGTTGGCCAGCGCCAGGTCGGCCAGGGCGTCCGCATGGCGCTTGCGCGCCTGTGTGTAGCGCGCGAACACCTCGCCCGGCTCGTCGTGCCGCGCGAACAGGTCGGCCAGCACGCCCGCGCTCTCGAACGCGGCGTTGGCCCCCTGGCCGTAGAACGGGACGACCGCATGGCAGGCGTCGCCGACGAGCACGACGCGATCCCGGTGGTGCCACGGCCCGCAGCGGATCGTCACCAGCGAGCCGATCGGATTCTCCCGGAACTCCTCGACGAGCCGGGTCAGGTGGGGCACCGCGTCCGGATAGTCGCGCTCGAAGCGCGCGCGGATCGACGCCGCGTCCGTGCCCGCGGCGTCGAACGAGAGCGGCCCCTCGAACGGCCAGAACAGCGTCGCGGTGAACGAGCCGTCGTGGTTGGGCAGCGCGATCATCATCTGCTCGCCCCGCGGCCAGATGTGCAGCGCGTTGGGCTCGAGGCGGAAGCCGCCGCCCTCCGCCGGCGGGATCGTCAGCTCGCGGTAGCCGTGCGCGAGCCACGCCTGCGAGACGTCGAAGCGCGGCCGGCGCGCCATCGCCCGGCGCACACGCGAGAACGCCCCGTCCGCGCCGACGAGCAGGTCCCCCGCGACGCGCCCGGTCCCGCCGGCGCCGTCCTCGCAGACCAGGGCGGGCGCGTCGAGGTCGACGTCGACGACCTTGCACGAGAACCGGAAGCCGACGCCGGGGATGCGCCCGGCGTGCTCGACCAGCAGCCGGTTGAGTCCCGCGCGGGAGACCGAGTGGATGCACTCGTCGGGCCGGATGCCGTACGGCACGAAGCGCGTGCGGCCGTCGCGGGCATGGAGCATCCGTCCGCGCATCGGCACGGCCCGCTCGAGCACGCTTTCGGCGAGCCCGGCCCTGCCCAGCGCCCACAGTCCGCGCGTCGAGATCGCGAGGTTGATCGAGCGGCCGCCCTCGGCGGGGCCTTCGCGCGGATCGGGACGGCGCTCGACGACGACGACCTCGTGGCCCTGGCGACCGAGCAGGATCGCGAGCAGTGAGCCGGCCAGTCCGGCCCCGGCGACGATCACGCGGCGCGGGCGCATCAGCAGGTCCCGTCCGCGCCGCCGGCCAGCTCGACCAGGCGCAGGCCGAGCCGCGCGACCTCCTCGTGGGTGTTGAACAGCGGAACCGGCGCCACGCGGATCACGTCCGGCGGGCGCACGTCGACGACGAATCCGTCCCGGCGCAGCGCCCGGGCGATCCGCTCGGCACGCCCCGGAAGCCGCACCGAGACCTGGCAGCCGTGGGCGCCGTCGCCGCGCGGCGTGATCACCTCGAGCCGGTCGCCGGGCGCGGCGTCGAGCACGTCGACGAGCAGCGCGAACTGCGCGCGCGCCTTGGCCAGCCGGCGCTCCTCGCCCGCCTCGTCGAACAGCGCCAGCGACGCGAGCAGCGGCGCCGCGGCGAGCACCGGCGGGTTGCTCAGCTGCCAGCCCGCGGCGCCCGGCTGCGGGACGAACCGCCGCGCGCGGTCCATCGCGAACCGGGTCTCGGGGTCGTGGCCCCACCAGCCGGCCAGTCGCGGCAGGTCGTCGCGCCGTGCGTGCCGCTCGTGGACGAACGCACCGCCGATCGCCCCCGGCCCCGCGTTGAGGTACTTGTACGAGCACCACACCGCGAAATCGACGCCGTCGTGGTGCAGGCGCAGCGGCACGTTGCCGATCGCGTGGGCGAGGTCGGCGCCGAACACCGCGCCGGC
>RFIB01000078.1 GCA_003695625.1 Acidobacteriota bacterium
CGCGTCGCAGCAGCCAGTGCATCAGGCGCGCGAACAGGAGCAGGCCGACGACCATCCCGGCGGCCAGGGAAAGCAGCCACACGAGCGCCGCGACGTCGAGCCTGCCCTCTGCAAGGCCGCGCTGGAAGCCGGTGAGCCGGGTCAGCACGAGCTGGTACTGGCCGAGCACGAGCAGAACGTACGAGCCGGAAATGCCGGGGAGGATCATCGCGCTGACGGCGAGTGCGCCGGCGGCGGCCGCGACGAGCGGATGATCGATGCCGTCCAGCGCGCCGGGGACCGCCAGCGAGACGCCGACCGTCAGCGCGATGCCGAACGGCGTGGCGAGCAGGTGCAGGCCGGGACGGCCCATCATGCGCCACGGGATGACCAGCGACGGGAGGATCAGCCCCACGAAGAACGCCAGCGTCGGTCCCGGGTGGCGGGCGAGCAGGAACTCGAGCAGGAAGGCTCCGGCGAGGATCGCCGCGACCGCACCGGCACCGAGCACGACCAGGAACGTGCCGTCGATGCGGCGCCATTCGTCCCGCAGCGGGGCCAGCCGTCCGCCCGGCGCGCGGCCATGCAGGGCGGCGAGGATCGCGTGCGCCGTCTGCGGTCCGAGTGCGTGCAGGGCCGCGACAAGCCGGTCGAAGATGCCGAGGATCAGCGCGAACGTCCCTCCGGAGACCCCGGGGATGATGTTCGCGACTCCGATCAGCGCCCCCTTGACGAAGGTGAGCGCGGCGTCCTGCAATGCGATCGCCGACGGCCGACGGGCTGGCACCTCGGATCCTCCGGGGCGCCTCGCGCCCGCGAGCCCGGGATTATGCACCACCGGTCAGCCGCCCGAATATGCCAGCTCGAGCCGCCGGACGCGCCAGGCGACGACCAGCGCCGCGACGGCCAGGACGGCGCCGAGCACGATCGCCGCGGCCAGCGGGGAGGGCGGCGGGGCCGGAATGCCGACCACCGCCTTGACCTGGGAACGCAGCGGCAGGAATCCGGTGAGCCACCAGCTGATCGTCAGCCGCTTGAGCGCCAGCGGCAGCATCGGCCGCAGCAGTTCGAGCACGAACACGAGCAGGCCCCATCCGACCGGCCGGCGTGCCAGCAGGCCGAGAGCGAGGAACACGGCGCCCCACGTCGCGGTCGCCAGCACGATCACGGCGACGAATCCCGCCGCCTGCGCGAGTCCCGGCCCGTGCAGGAAATGGGCGGTGACCGCCGGCCGTCCGTGGGGCAGACACGCCAGGGCGAGCGCGAGCACCGTCGAGGACGAGAAGATCGTCGCCACCGCGGCCGCCGAGGCGGCCCAGCGGCCGGCCATCGTGACCTCACGCCGCACCGGGATCAGGAAGGCGTAGTGCAGCGTGCGGTTCTCGATCTCCCGTCGCACCAGACCGGCGAACGCGAGCATGCAGCCGAGGAGCAGGAACAGCCGCAGCACGGCGCCATCGACGAAGTGGGAGAAGCCGACCAGGTCCTCGCCGAGGCTCGCACGCCCCGGCGTGCCGTAGATCGCGGCGAGAACCCACGGCACGAGCGGCAGCGCGGCGAGCAGCGAGACGCTCGCCGCCCGCCGGCTCAGCAGCACGTGGCGCAACTCGAGCCGGGCGATCGCCGCCGCCTGCGCGAGCCTGAGGCGAAGCGAGGGTGCGGGCAGGAGAGGACCGCGTCCGTCGCTCATGATCCCCCCGCACCCGAAACGAGGTAGTCGTAGATCGCCTGGATGTCCTCGTCCGCGGGAACGATCGTCTCGACCGTCGCGCCCTGCTCGAGCATGATCCGTTCGAGGTCGAGGTGCAGCCGGTCGGCGTCGCGGCTCGACACCACGAATCCGCCGCGGTCGGCATGCATCCGCAGCTCGACGACGTCGTCCCGCGCGACGAGCTGCGATGCGACGCGTCCGGCGTGCGAGCAGCGCACCAGCACCTGCAGCGGATGCGTCGTCAGCTCGGCACGGACACTGCGAACCGATCCTTCGGCCACGACGTAGCCTTCGTTCATCAGCACGACCGTGTCCGCGACGAGATCCACCTCGTGCAGGATGTGGCTCGACACCAGCAGCGTGCACCCGTCCGCTGCCAGGTCCCGGAACACTCCGATCACCTCGGCCCGCGCCAGCGGATCCAGGCCGCCCAGCGGCTCGTCGAGAATCAGCACGTCCGGCTCGTGGGCGATCGCCTGGGCCAGCTTGATTCGCTGGCGCATCCCCTTGCTGTAGCCGGCGATCCGCCGGTCCGCGTCGTCGAGCAGGCCGACCCGCGCGATCGCGCGGTCGGCGAGACGGCGCGCCTGCCTCGGAGCCACGCCGGAGGCGACGAGCCAGTGCACGACGAATCCCCGTCCGGTCGAGCCCGCCGGGAATGCGTCGACCTGCGTGCAGTATCCGAGCCGGCGCATCAGTCGTTCCGGCTGGTCCGGGGACAGGCCGAGCACCGTGATCCGCCCTTCGTCGGGGCGGATCAGCCCGGCGAGCAGGTTCATCAGCGTCGTCTTGCCTGAACCGTTGGGTCCGACGAGACCGGTCACCCCGCGCCCCAGACGCAGCGACACGTCGGAGACGCCGAGGACGTCGCCGTAGAACTTCGACACGCCGTCGACGACGATCACCGGCTCCTGTGCGCGGGCGGCGGTCATCGGACGATCCGCACCGGCCGGATGCGCCGGTCGATCACGAGCGCCGCGGCGCCGCACCACGCAAGGACGGCGAGCACCGCGACGGCAGGCGACAGTCCGGTGGTCACGGGATCGCCGAACAGCCACTGGTAGAGCGTGCCGACGGTCGCGGAGAGGTCGACCGCGAGAGCGCCGTCGAGTCCGGCGATGGTCGCGGCAGCGCGCCCGGCCGCCGCCGGTGCGACGAACAGGGCGAAGAACAGGCCGCGTCCCCAGCTCTTCGAGCCGGCCACTGCCGTCGAGGCCAGCGCGAGCAGGCAGATCAGCGCGATCCAGCACCACGACGCGGCGAACAGCGCCGCCGGAATGCGCAGGTTGGCCAGCAGCCACGCCGACCCGGAGAGCGACGTCTTGAACAGGACGAGCGCGAGCCCGGGGATCCAGGTCAGTCCGGACAGCAGCAGCGCCGGCGTCGCCAGCTTGCCCGCGATGTAGCCCCACCGGCCGATCGGGCGTGCCAGGACCAGCGGCAGCGCGCCCGCCGCCAGCTCGTCCGCCACCATCGCAGGACCGACGATCAGGCCGACGACGAATGCGATCCGGCTCTGCACCTCGAGAAACAGGCGGAAGGTCCTGCGGTCGATCTCGAAGCCGGCGAGCACGGCGCCGATCTGGCCGAGCTGGTCCGCGCGGGCGTCGACGTAGATCACGAGCAGGCCGAGCAGGGGCGCGGCGAAGCCCATCGTGTAGAGCGACGCGAACAGCCGCGACCGGAATGCCGCGCGGAGTCCGTACCGCGGGAGGACGAGCCACCGGACCCACGGCCGCGTCCACCGTCCGTCCCACGGCACGTAGCGCCGCTCGCGGATGGTCACGGGGCCTCTCCCATCGCCTGCAGGAAGATCTCCTCGAGCGAGTCGCGACGGCGTTCGAGCCTGCGGACCTGGACGCCGCATGCGACCGCGGTCTCGAGCAGGAGCGGGATCGTGTGCGGGCCGCCTTCCTCGAGCCGCCAGCGGCCGCGGGGGGCCCGTTCGAGGCTCACGCCGGCCGCCGCCAGCCGCCGGACGAACTCGTCCTCCGGACCACGCAGTTCGAGATCGTAGCTGCCGGCGGCGGCACGCCGTTCCGCGGCCACGTCACGGAACGCGGCGACGCGCCCGTCGCGCAGGATCAGCACCTGGTCGCAGACCTCCTCGACGTCCCGCAGCAGGTGCGAGGAGATCAGCACGGTGACGTGATCGACCTCGAGCAGTTCGCGGACAAGGCGCAGGAACTCGGCACGATGCCGCGGGTCCAGCCCGGCGGTCGGCTCGTCGAGGATCAGCAGTCGCGGTCCGGCGACGAGCGCCTGGGCGAGCTTGACGAGCTGTCGCATGCCGGTCGAGTAGGTCTCGACGTTGCGGTAGCGCGCCTCGCCGAGTCCGACGAAGTGCAGCACGTCGTGCGCGCGCACCAGCGCGTCGCGCGCCGGCAGACCGGCCAGCTCGCCCATCAGGCACACGAAGCGCACTCCGGTCAGGCCGGGCACGATCGCGTCGGTCTCGGGCATGTAGCCGCACAGCGCGCGGACCGCCGAGGGCCGCCTGCGTACGTCGTGGCCGAAGACGCGCGCGCTGCCGGAGGTCGGCCGGACGAATCCGAGCAGCGTGTTGATCAGCGTGGTCTTGCCGGCGCCGTTGGGGCCGAGAAGACCGATCGCCCGGCCGCCGAAGCGGGCCGTCACGCCGTCGAGCACGGGGCGCCGCCCGAGACGGACGGACAGACCGTCGAGCAGGACGGCCGCGTCACTCTCCACCCGAGTCCCCCGAGCCGTCACCGCCGTGCGCGGCGAGACCATGCCCCGCGACCAGCCCGAACCCCCGCCGCAGGCCGTCGAGCAGGATACCGGCAAAGCCGCCTTCGCGTGTTCCGAGCACCTCGATGCGGTCCGGGCCGGCGAACGCGCAGCTCAGCCCCGCCGCCCCCCCGCGGACGCGCCCGAGCCGCTCCCGCTGCTCGGCGGTCAGGCTCCCTCGGGGAAGCACTCCGGCGAGAGCCCCGGCCAGGGTGCTCGAGACGTTCTCGTAGACGAGCGCCGACGCGTCGGGGCCGGCGTGGCGGGGCCACAGGGCCGCGAGCCTGGGGGAGCGCGCGAGCCCCCCGCCGATGCGACGGCGCTCGACCGCCGCGGCGACCACGCCCGGGTCGGAGCCGACCAGCCGGTAGCCCTGTTCGTCGGTCCACGCCGCCAGCGTCCCGCCGGTGCCGACCAGCAGATGGCCCGGCCGCCCCGCGATCGATGCCGGCTCGACCGTCGGCGCCCCGGGCCAGTCGCGGCGGATCCGCGCCAGCGTCTGTGCGATCACCCGGTCCAGGGCGGCAGGATCGTAGACCTCCACCGCAAGCAGCCAGGAAGGCGCAGGAAGCAGCGGCTGCTCGAGCGAGAACGCGGCGTCGCGGCCCAGGGCCCGCGCCAGTTCGTCGAGACGTGGGCCCGGCCCCGTCCGGTCGCCTGCCGGCAGCCAGGGCAGCAGGTCCTCGGCGAGGATCCGCTGGGGCTCCTTGAGCACGCCGGCCGCCGCGATCAGCGCGTCCGGGCTGACGAACTCGAGGCTTCCCATCGGCTGCGGCGCGGCGAGCCACGAGGCGAGACCGCGTCGCTGGTCGCGGAAGGTCAGGACTGCCTCGTGGTGCGAGTGTTCGTCGTCGAACCCGCCGCGTACCAGCAGCATGTCGGCGTCGTGCAGGCCGAGCATCACGAGCGGGTCCGCCCCGGAACCCGCGGGATCCGCCGTCTCCACGAGGCGTGCGACATCGACCGCGACGACCCACTGGACACCGTCGTCGTACAGCCGCTCGATCTCGGCCGCGAAGCGCGCGGCTCGCGGGTCGACGCTCCGTTCCGCCGGGGCCGCAGCACCGGTTGCACGGGCGGCGACGCGACGCGCGAGGGCGGGGGAGGGGGAGGCGACGAGCGTGCCGCCCGCCGTCTCGAACGCCAGCGGCGGCCGGGAGTCCACCAGGGAGGCGAGGCGCTCGCGCGCCTCGGCCAGGGCCTGCGCATCACGCACTGCGGCGAGCACGACGAGGCCGGGATCGGCCGAGTCCGGTTCCTCGGCGCCGATCGCGAGCACGATCTCCTCGCCGAGTGCATCCCCGAGCAGCCCGAGCGCGTCGAAGACGGCGTCGAGACGATCCCTCGTGCTGCCGGTGACGTGCTCGGTCCACCACGCGGCGAGCACCGGGTGGTCGGCCAGGTGCAGCTCGAGCTGCGCCCGGACCTCGGCCAGTGTTCCGGCGACGTTCGGCAGGGCGACGTAGACCGTCGTCGACGGCGGGGCCAGGTGCAGCAGCGCCGGTTCGAGCCGGGGGCGCGGCGGCGCGATCGCGGGGCCGATCTCGCGCCCGAGGCGGTCGAGATCCTCGAGCAGCGCGAGCCAGCGATCGATCTCCCGGCTCCAGCCGAGCTGATCGGCGAGCGGTTCCGGGGCCATGTCGGGGCGTGAGGCGAACTGCTCGCCCGGACCGAGGACCGCACGGGCGTCGGGACCGTCGACCTCGACCTCCCCTTCGAGCACGGCCACGCGGGTCCCCGAGGTTCCGCTGGCGACCGAGAACACGGTGCCGGTCACGGTGACCGCCAGCTCGCGCGTCCGCACGCGGAGCAGACCGGCCCCCTGGTCAGCGGCCTCGACGATCGCGCGACCACGCACCAGGTCGACGGTCGTCTCGTCCCCCCGCCGCGCGAACCGGACCTCGCTGCGCGGAGCCAGCTCGACGTTCGAGCCGTCGACGAGAACCACCCGGGCAGGCGTCTCCGGCCCGACCCGGTAGGCCGCCAGCGTCGCGACCGGAGCGCCCTGGGCGAGATGGACCGGGGCGACGTCTCCGAGCCGCCACAGCTCGGAGCCCTGGCCGACCCGCGCGACGATCTCCGGCTGCGGGGAACGCAGCAGGAGGAACGCGAGACCGGCCGCAAGGACGATCGCGGCGGCGGTGGCGATCACGCGGAGCGACCCGACCCGCCGGCTCGGAGATGCGGGGCGGTGCGCCTGCGCGGGTCCGGCCCCCCCGAACAGGCGGGCGGCCACGCGACGCCGCGCCTGTTCGACGCGGGCGGGGTCGGGCGTCGCCCGCGCGATCTCGTCGAGGAGCCCGTCGAGCAGCCGGTCCGGATCGTCGTGGCGGGGCATCGTTCACTCCTCCGGCGACGAGGCGAGCTCGTCGCGCAGGCGTCGTCGGGCGCGGTGCAGGGTGACGGCGACTGTTCCCTCGGACGTCTCGAACAGCCGGGCGATCTCCCGGTTGGACAGTCCCTCGAAGTAGCGCAGCGCGACCATCTCCGCGGCACGGGCACCGAGACAGGCCAGCGCGTCGCGGATCCGCCGGCGCAGGCGGCGGCGCTGCTCGCGGTCCGCCGGGTCGGCGGCTCGCGGGGCATCGGCCGGGGCGGTCCGGCGCTCCCGCTCGATCGCCGCGCGCTCGCTGTTCCGCGCTCGAACCAGGTCGATCGCCCCGTTGATCGCCGCGCGGCGCAGATAGGCCGACGGCTGGTCACGCAGGCCGGGGGGGATGCCG
>RFIB01000391.1 GCA_003695625.1 Acidobacteriota bacterium
ATGCTCCGGGTCAGGGCGTCGCGCTCACGTTTCCGGTATTCGTCCGCCGGCAGGCGGACGAAGCCGGACAGCTCGACATGCCACAGCTCGACGCCGTCGGCTCGCCATGCGCTGACGTATCCGAGCAGAGGGTGAGCGAAGTAGACCCGGTCGATCCCGGGATCGCACGCGACGAACATGCCGGTCGTGCCGTGCAGGTCCCCGATGTCGACGCGCGGTTGCGGGACGATCGAGAACGCCTGATCGTCGCTGCGGATCAGGATCGTGACTTCGCTGGCCGTGACCGCGGGCCGGCTCCACGACACCTCCGCCCCGGACGGAAGCCGGCACGAGCCGGTCAGCTCTCCTGCACCGGACGCCGGCCCGGACGGCGCGGGAGACGGCGCCGTGCCGATCCTCTCGAGCCGGATCGCGTCTTCGCCGACCGCAGCCTGCCCGGGCCGGCGTGCCGGGCCGGGAGCTTCCGGCCGTCGCGGCGTCGCGCAGTTCGCGCAGCCGAGGACGACGGCGAGCCCGAGGACGATCGATCCCGCCGACTTCATGCGCTCCCCCTGGCTCCCCCGAAGACCAGCGACCCCGTTCAGTCTGCCGGTCCCTGCTGCGGGCGCAGATCGACCCACGGCGGCTGGGCGACGACCATCAGCTTCTCGCGGTCGGCGGGAATCTCCGAGCCGGTCGGCGCGCCGGGACGGAAGTCGGGCACCAGGCGCCCCTGGTCGTCGCGCATCGCCGCGCGCCAGCGCATCAGCACGCGGTGCACGCCGTCGAGCGGGACGACCTCGCTGACCAGCGGCGGTCCCTCGTGTCCGCCGACCACCGGCCGGTAGACGACGCGCCAGATCGGGAAGAACCGGCAGGAGACGTCCTCGATCGCGACGTCCTCGATCCCTTCCGGGATCCACAGGGCCGCGCGCTCGTCGGCGTCGGGCTCCCGGAACTCGAACCCGTCCGGCGTCATCGTCGCGATGCGCAGCCGGTTGGCGGGGACCTGCTCCGGCGAGTCCGCCCCGAGCACCGAGAGCAGCGCCTCGCGCAGCACCTCGTCCGGCGGCGGCTCCGGGACCGGCGAACCGCCCGGTCCGTCGTCCGTGCAGCCCGCGCCCAGCGCGACCGCCGCCAGCGGCAGCGCGATCCGCAGGAGCGATGCGATGCGGCAGCCTGTCCGTCGGGCCATGACGGCGTCCTCCTCTGCGATTCAGGATACGCCCGCACGCGGCGATCCGGTGCCGGCCGGCCGCCGCTTGTCGCCTCCGCGGCGCTCCGGCATGATCGCCTGCCCCCCACCGGGAGGTCCGGATGTCACGCCCGCTCGATCCCCTGCTGCGCCCGCGCAGCGTGGCCGTGGTCGGCGCGTCGCCGCGCGAGACGTCGCTCGGCGGCATGGTGCTCAGGCGCCTGGTCGACGGCGGATTCAGGGGGACGATCTACCCGGTCAATCCGCGGCAGGAACAGATTCACGGCCTGCGGTGCTGGCCGTCGCTCGACGCGATCGACGGCGAGATCGACCTCGCGGTGATCGTCGTGCCGCGCGACGCGGTGCTCGACGCGGCCGACGCCTGCTGCGCGCGGCGCGTCGGCGCCGCGGCGGTGATCACCGCCGGCTTCCGCGAGGCCGGCGAGGAGGGTGCGGCGCTCGAGGCGGAGCTGACCCGCCGGCTGCGCGGCTGCGGGATCCGCTTCATCGGGCCGAACTGCATGGGGCTGTTCAACACGCACCCCGACGTCGGGCTCGACGTGACGTTCTCGCCGACACCGCCGCTGCGCGGACCGCTGGCGTTCGCCTCGCAGTCGGGCGCACTCGGCGTCGTCGTGCTGAACATCGCCTGGGATCGCCGGCTCGGCTTCTCGCAGTTCGTCTCGCTCGGCAACAAGGCCGACCTGACCGAGAACGACCTGCTCGACGCGTGGGCCGACGATCCGGACGTGCCGGTGATCCTGCTCTACCTCGAGTCGTTCGCCGATGCGCCAGGCTTCCTCGCGCGCGCGCGCGAGGTCACGCGGCGCAAGCCGGTCGTGCTGCTCAAGGCGGGACGGACCGGCGCCGGCGCCCGCGCGGCCTCCTCGCACACCGGTGCGCTGGCCGTCGCCGACACCGGCACCGACGCGCTCTGCGCCCAGGCCGGCGTCCATCGTGTCGACACGGTCGACGAACTGCTCGACGTCGGCTCGGTGCTCGCCGCGTGCCCGCCGCTGCGCGGCCCGCGGCTCGCCGTGCTGACCAACGCCGGCGGACCGGGGATCATGGCGGTCGACGAGGCATGCCGCGCGGGGCTCGAGATCGCCGAGCTGTCGGACGCGACGCGCCAGGCGCTCGCCGGACGTCTGCCGCCGCAGGCGTCGACCGCCAATCCGGTGGACATCCTGCCCTCCGGCTCGCCGGACGACTATGCGTTCTGCGTCGAGCGGCTGGCCGACGACGACGGTGTCGACGCCGTGCTGACGATCACCGTCACGCCGCCGCTGTTCGACCCGCTCGACACGCTGCGCGCGATCGCCCGGGCGGCGACGGGCGACACGCCGGTCGTCTCCGTGTTCATGGTCCGCGGCGAGTTCTTCCTCGAGGCCGGTTCGATCGACGGCGCACCGCCGCTGTTCCGCACGCCGGAGCCGGCGGTCCGCGCACTGGCGCACGCGCTGCGCGACGCGGCGGTGCGGGCCGCCCCGCGCCTGCCGCCGGCCGACCCGGCGCTCGACGAGCCCCGCATCGCGGACGTGCTGCAGCGCGCGGTCGCCGCGGAACGCTCCTGGCTCGACGCCGGCGACGCGATGCGGGTGCTCGAGGCCGCGGGACTGTCCATCGCGCCGTGGGCGGAGTGCGACGACGACGACGAGGCGGTCATCGCCGCGGCGCGCGCGGTCGGCTGGCCGGTCGCGCTCAAGGCCGCCGGCCCGGGGCTGGTGCACAAGTCCGACGCCGGGGGCGTCCGGCTCGGTCTGGCCGACGAGGACGCCGTCCGCGACGCGCTCGGGGCGATGCGCGCCCGGCTGGCGGACGCGGGGCACGCCGGCGCGGCGTCGCGCTGGTTCGTCCAGCGGATGCTCGCGGGCGGACGCGAGGTGATCGTCGGCGCGCACCGCGACCCCCAGTTCGGGCCGCTGGTGATGTTCGGCCTCGGCGGGCGCTACGTGGAGGTGTTCCGCGACGTCGCGTTCCGCATGGCCTCGTCGATGACCGAGGCCGACGCGGAGGCGATGATCCGCTCGCTGCGCGGCCTGCCGCTGCTGACCGGCACGCGGGGCGAGCCGGGCGTCGACCTGGCGCCGGCGCGCGAGGCGCTGGTGCGCGTCGCGGCGCTGATGCGGCGCTTCCCGGCGATCGCGGAACTCGACGCCAACCCGCTGCTGCTGTTCGCCGAGCCGGAACGGGCCGCGGTCGTCGACGCGCGCGTGCGCGTCGACGCGGAGCGCGCGCAGCACGAGCCGGCTGCCGGCGGATGACACGGCCGGGGTCCCTGTGGATAATGCCGCGGCTTCGGCCCGCGGGCGGGGCGTGGCGGCGCGGCGCCACGACGGACCGCGTGGACCGGAATTCCCGGAGAGATGACATGCGCAACGCGACGTGCTGGCTGCTCGGACTCTCGCTCGTTCTCGGTGGCGCCGTGTCCACCTTCGCCCAGCAGGCGCCGGACCCGGACCGGGCCGAGGCAAAGGAGGAAGCCGAGGGAGCCGCGGCCGAGGGACCGCGCTCGAACCTCGGCTACGGCGTGTTCGTCGGCCAGCTCTTCGGTGACGAGATCAGCGAGTTCAGCTTTCCCGGCAACCTGACGCCGACCCTCGACGACAGCACGCTGCTCGGCGGGCTGCTGACGCTCGAGATCGGCGAGCGGGCGCGGTTCGAGATCCGCCTCGCCGCATCCTCGACGACCGTCACCGACACGCCCAACGGCGACATCGACGGAACGCTGTTCATGCTCGACCTGGCGTGGATCCCGCGCTTCGGATCGGGGAAGGTGCGCTGGGGTGTCCCGATCGGCGCCGGCTGGGCGACGTTCGACGAGGACGGGCCGTTCTCCATGCCGGGGCAGATCCCCCAGCGCGACTCGAGCGTCATCGCCTCCGGCGGCAGCGGCGTGACGTACTTCGCCGGGCTGCAGGCGGCGATCCCGCTCGGCCGGTCGACGAGCATCATCTTCGACGGCCGCCTGCGGCGGTTCCACCGGCTGCAGAACGTGCTCGAGCGCACCGCGAAGACGTCGGAGGTCACGGTCGCCGTCCACTGGCGCCGCTGACCGGGCCGCGCCGGTCAGCTGCTGGCGCGGCGGATGAAGCGCCCGTCCCGGGGATCGACCTCGATCCGCTCGCCGGCCTCGAGATAGAGCGGGACCTGGATCTCCGCACCGGCGGCGACGACCGCGCGCTTCATCACCTTGCCGGCCGCGGTGTTGCCGCGCACCGCCGGTTCGGTCTCCAGCACCTCGACCTCGAGCGTCTGCGGCAGCTCGACCGTCGCCACGCGCCCCTCGAAGTGCAGCGCGCGCACGACGGTGCCCTCGGTCAGCCACGGCACGATGTCCGCGATCTGCTCGGCGGGCAGCGAGAACTGCTCGAACGACTCCTCGTCCATGAAGTGCAGGTCGTCACCGTCCCGATAGAGGAACTGGCTCGGCCGCCAGGTCAGGTCCGGCTCCTCGAAGGTCTCGCCGGCCTTGAACGTCCGGTCGAGCAGCTGCCCGGTCAGCAGGTTGCGGACCCGGGCCCGCACCAGCGTCGCGCTGCCCCGCGCGGTCGGGCTCTGGACGGTATGCTCGACGACCACGAACGGCTGGCCGTCGATCAGGATCCGCAGATGCTTGCGAAAGTCGGCCGTGGTCGGCATCGATCGGTCCTCGCGCCGCCGCGGAGGGCCGCGCGGCGGGCCGGATTATGGGCCGGCCCGGCCCGTCCGGCCACGCCCGGGAGGAGACGCCCGTGACCCCGGCACGGAGCCTGTTCGCCGACGGCGCCGCGCAGCGGGCGGCGCGCATCCTCGCCCGCCGCGATCCGCGGCTCGCCGAGCTGGCGCGGGCATACGGGCCGCCGCGACTGCCGCCGCGCCGGCCGGGCGGCGTGTTCGGCTTCCTGGCGACGACCGTGATCTACCAGCAGATCGGGATCCCCGCCGCGCGCGCGATCACGCGCCGCGCGCTGGCCGTGGCCGGCGAGCGCGGGCGGTTCACGCCGCGCGGCATTCTCGCGGCGGGACCGGAGCGGCTGCGCGAGGCGGGGCTCTCG
>RFIB01000079.1 GCA_003695625.1 Acidobacteriota bacterium
AACTGGATCCGCTCGTCGGCGCGCGCGTCGCGCGCGACGTACGACCAGTTGCCCGGCGTCACGTCGCCGAACGCCGGCGAGCGCTCGAGCACGTCCTGGAACGAGAGGAACGCGCCGAGGTCGCGGGCGATCCCGCGCAGCACGATGCGCACCTTGCCGCGGCCCTCGAATCCGGGACGGATCGAGACCAGCTTGACGTTCCACGGCAGCACGTCCTCGAGCGCGTTGAGCAGCACGGTCCACGAGAAGTTCCGCTGCGCGAGCACGCTGGAGACGAACTCGACCTGCGCGGCGAGCACCTCGGCGTCGATCGCGGCGAGTTCCTTGCGGATCTGCTGTTCCTCGGCCTTCATCCGCTGCATCTCGGCGCGGTGCCCCGCCAGCCGCTCGAGCAGCTCGGTCTGGCGCGCATCGGCGGTGAACCAGCTCCACGTGTTGTGCGCGGTCAGGCCGACGGCGAGCAGCGCGAGCACGACGAGACCGGCGACGATCGGCGTGTCGTTGCGGTACGGCCGGCTCGCCAGGTTGAGCTCGATCGCCGTCCTCATGCGAGCCTCCGCAGGGCGAGCCCGAGCGCGGGCAGCAGCTCGCCGATCTCGTCCGTCTCGAACGCCCCCAGCTCCGGGAGCAGTCCCGAGGCATCGGGGATTGCCGCCTCGCGCCCGCCGGCCTCGAGCGCCAGCTCGATCAGCGGCTCGGCGGGCACCCCGCACGCCCGGACGAGCACCTCGGACAGGCCCTCGCCGAGCAGGTGCTCCTCGTAGTAGCTCATCGTCGTGCGCAGCTCCCGGCCGACCACGCGGAGGCTCTCGTCGCCGCGGAACCCGCCCTGGACGTGGTACGCCTTCGAGCGGAAGAAGATCAGCCGTTCGCCGCGCAGGATCGCGACGCTGAACGAGCCGGTCGTCGCGTTGATCAGCGCCAGGTCTCCGCCGCCTGCCGCCTCGAGCTGCCCGGCGAGGCGCAGCGCGTTGATCAGCTCGATCGACGCCAGGTCGACCAGCCCGGTGCGCAGCCCGGCCGCCTCGAGCGTGCGCTCGATCTGCCCGACGCCCTGCTCGGGCGCGACCGCCACCAGCACGTGGATGTGGCCGTCCTCGAAGCGCCCGAGGTTGTGCCACGCGAGCCGCGCCTCGCTGAGCGGAAACGGGATCGACTTGCGGATCCGGAAGCGGATCATCTCGTCGGCCTGGGCATGCGCCGCGGGCAGCTCGCGCACGTCGACGACGAACATCCGCGCCAGTGCGTCGGGCACGGCGAGCGAGATGCGGGTCGTCCCCTCGGCGCCCGCCGCGGCGAGCGCCTCGCGCACGGCGGCAACCAGCGCCTCGCCGTCGCGCAGCTCACCGCCGACCGGGCCCGTCTCGATCGTGCCTTCGGGCAGCGCCGCGCGCCCGGTGCCCTCGAGGTGCCACGCGCCCTTGCGCCGCCCGACGCGCGCGGCGATCACCGCGTCGGGTCGCAGCTCGACGCCGACCAGCGGATAGCGCGGGCGCATGCCGACCAGCCGCTCCAGCGGGGCCGGCATCCGCTCGCGCCATCGTTCCAGCAGTTCGCTCGCGCTCATCGTCGCTCCTTCGCCGGGCAGCCGCGCTACTCGACGAACGTCACCTTGTTGATCTCGCGCAGCGTCGTGCGCCCGGCGAGCACCTTGGCCAGCGCCGACTGGCGCAGCGGGATCATCCCCTCGGCGACGGCCTGACGGCGGATCTCGGCCGCGGACCGGCGCCCGAGGATCATCTCGCGGATCTCGTCCGACAGGTCGAGCAGCTCGGAGATTGCCTCCCGTCCGCGGTAGCCGGTCCCGTGGCACTGGATGCACCCGCGCCCCTCGAAGAACGGCTTGTCGCGGTACGTCTCCGGGTCGAGGCCGGAATCGACGAGCTGCTGGTCCGTCGGCTGGACCTGCGTCTTGCACGCCGGGCAGATCAGCCGCACCAGCCGCTGGGCCAGCACGCAGTTCAGCGCCGAGACGAAGTTGTACGGCTCGACCTTCATGTTGAGAAAGCGCCCGAGCACGTCGACCACGTTGTTGGCGTGCACCGTCGTGAACACGAGGTGTCCGGTCAGCGCCGACTGGATCGCGATGTTGGCGGTCTCCTCGTCGCGGATCTCGCCGACCATGATCTTGTCCGGGTCGTGACGCAGGATCGAGCGCAGACCGCGCGCGAACGTCAGGCCCTTCTTCTCGTTGACGGGAATCTGCGTCACGCCGGCGAGCTGGTACTCGACCGGGTCCTCGATGGTGATGATCTTGTCCTCGCTGTTGAGGATCTCGGACAGCGCCGCGTAGAGCGTCGTCGTCTTGCCCGATCCGGTCGGGCCGGTGACGAGGAACATCCCGTACGGCTCCGCGATGAACTTGCGCACCTTGCGCAGCACGCCCTCCTCGAAGCCGCACACGTCGAGACTCAGGTCCTTGAACTTCTCGCTCGCCGACTCCTTGTCGAGGATCCGGATCACGCAGTCCTCGCCGTGGACCGTCGGCAGGATGCTGACGCGGAAGTCGATCGTGCGCCCCTTGATGCGCAGCTTGAAGCGTCCGTCCTGCGGAATGCGCTTTTCCGAGATGTCCAGCTCGGACATGACCTTGATCCGCGAGACGATCGCCTGGTGGAACCGCTTGTCGATCGGCTCCATCGCCTGGTACAGCACGCCGTCGATGCGGTACTTGATGATCACCTCGCGGTCGCGGGTCTCGATGTGGATGTCCGAGGCGCGCCGCTGCAGGGCGTTGAAGATCGTCGAGTCGACCAGCTTGATGATCGGGCTCTGGTCCGAGGTGATCCGGTCGATCGACAGGACCTCCTCGCCCTCGTCGTCCTCGCGGACGACCTGGATCTTGAGCCCCTCGGTCGCCTCGTCGAGCACGCGCTGGGACGACTCGGACTGCTTGAGCACGTCCTGGATCGCGCTGCGCGTGCCGACGGCCACGTCCACCGGCTGCCCGAGCAGCAGCTCGAGCTCGTCGATCATCAGCACGTCGGTCGGGTCGGCGAGCACGACGACGAGCCGGTCGCCGTCGCGCCGGTACGGCACGAAGTGGAACCGGAACATCAGCTCGACCGGAATCGACTGGAACAGCTCGTGGTCGATCTGGAAGTCGCTCAGGTCGACGTACTCGAGGCCGAGGCGCTCGGCCCGCAGCCGGGCCTCGATCTCCTCGTTGACGGTGTCGGCGACCGCGCCCGTCTCGTTGAGCATCTGGCCGAGATCCTGCGATTCGCTCATCTTGCGCCCCCTTCCTCCCCCGGCCCTACAGCGTCGACGTCGCCGAGTACAGCTTGAGCAGCGGCAGGAAGATCGACAGCACGATCGTCGCCACGACACCGGCCATGAACAGCAGCAGCACCGGCTCGATCATCGAGACGAGCGTCTGGAGGTCGTTCTCGATCTCCTGGTCGGTGAAGTCGGCCACGCTGCCCATCATCTCGGCCAGGCTGCCCGACGACTCGCCGACCTTGACCATCTCGATCATCAGGTCGGGAAACATCCCGCTCTCGTCCATCGCGTCCCACAGCGCGGCCCCCTCGCGGATCCGGTCCTCGACCCGGCGCACGGCGTCGAAGTAGACCGGCGTGCCGATGGCGCGGCTGACGACCTCGAGGCTCGTGACAAGCGGGATGCCGCCGGCGACCAGCGTGCCCATCGTCCGTGCGAACCGTGTCAGCACGAACGCGCGCGCGATGCGGCCGACGAACGGCACGCGGTACAGCATCCGCTCGAGCACCCGCTGGCCGGTCGGCGTGCGCCGCCAGGCGAGCAGGGCGACGATCAGCCCGGCCAGCAGCGCCACGATCGCGAGCCAGTGGTCGCGCATGAACTCCGAGATGCCGACGACGACGATCGTCAGCAGCGGGAGGTCGGCCCCCAGATCCGCGAACAGCGGCTGGAAGCTCGGCAGCACGTGCAGCAGCAGGATCAGCACGATCGCCACCGCGAGCACGATCAGGATCGCGGGGTAGACCATCGCCGACGTCACCCTCTTGCGCACGTTGATGATCGTCTGCGCGTACTTGACGTAGCGGTCGATCACGGAGGCGATCTCGCCGCTGCGCTCGCCGGAGGCCAGCGTGCTCGAGTAGAGCGGCGGGATTCCGTCCTGGGCGGCGAAGGCGTCGGACAGCGATTCGCCGGCACGCACCCGGTCGCGGACATCCTCGAGCAGGGCGCGGAAGTCCGGATTCTTGCGGCGCTCGAGCAGCAGCTCGATGCACTCGATGATCGGCAGCCCGGCCCGGACCAGCGCGGCGAACTCCTGGTTGAACAGCAGGAACTCCTTGGCGCTGATCCTGCGCCGGCGCCGGAACAGGTCCGAGAACAGCGAGAGCACCGCCGAGCGGCGCCGGATGCTGAGCACCAGGTATTCCTGCCGCTCGAGGTCGGCGCGCAGTGCCTCGGCATCGCGCGCGGTGTAGTCGCGCTCGACGATCTCCCCGCTGGCGCTGGCCAGCTTGACGCGGAACTCCGGCATGCTCAGTCGCCCCCCTGCCCCGCCGCGGCGCGTTCGCCGGCGCCGACCCGCGGCCAGACCTCGAGGGCGACGAACAGCGCGCGGTCGCGCGCGCGCGAGCCCGCGCCGACGAGGTTGAGCCGGCCCTCGAACACGTTGAGCGCGCTGTTGGCCAGGATCACCTGCGGCCGGCGCACGCCCGAGGCGGCCTCCTCCGGCCGCGGCAGGCGCAGCAGATCGAACGGCTCGAGCCGCACGACGCCGAGATCCCCGTCGACCGCATCGACCCGGAACGACACGCGGTAGTTCTCGCCCAGATCCGCCTGCACCGCCCCGCCCTCGACGACGTGCAGGCGTGCGGTGCCGATCCGCTCGTAGTGGGTCCAGCGGGTCACCCGCGACAGCGTCTCCGAGACGTCGCGCAGCTCGGCGCGCAGCCCCTCGTCCGGCGGCTGCTCGCGGGTGGCGAGGATCAGACTCACCGTGATCTCGACGCTCGGCGGCGGCACGTCCCAGCTCTCGATCGCCCGCGCGATCCGCTCGAGCGCCTCCGGCTCGTCCTCGACGGCGATCACGCCGAGGGCCTTGGGCACCCGGTACGAGCCGCAGCGGCCGAGCAGCTGGTCGACCAGCAGCACGGCCTCGGACAGCGGCTTGAAGCGCACCTCGAACACGCGGGTCGACAGGCGCCGACCGGCGCACTCGTCGGCGGCCGCCGGTGCGGCGCCGGCCGCGTGCCCCGGCGCGAGCGCGGCGAGCGCGGCGACGAGCACGGGCAGGACGCGGTGCAGGCAGCGCGACGGGCTCACAGCTCCACTCCATCGTCGAGGATCAGCGTGACCACCGGTCCGCCCTCGGCCGGAGGCACCAGCGTGACGATCCGCGCCGTCGGCGACCCGACGCGCTCGACCGCTGCCGGCCAGCTCGCTCTCGGCTCGGCGGCATCCGCCGTGATGGCGGCAGCCGGCCCGTCGCGACCCGGCAGCGGCGCGCGCCCGACCAGGACGAGCCCGGCGACGGCGACGAGCACCGAGGCCGCCGCGAGCAGCAGCCGCAGCGACCGGCGCGACGACCGGGCCGGCCAGAGCGCGGGCGCCGGACGCGGCGGCGCCGGCGGGTCGAGCGGCAGCGCGCCGAGCACGGCGAAGACCGCCGACGGATCGTGTCCGGCGAGCTGCCGGCGGAGTTCGTCCTCGGCGAGAAGCCGCCGGGCCTCGTCCACCGACGGCGTCTCACCGGCGGCGATCTCGGCCAGCCGCGCGGCGTCGATCCGTGGCTCCGGCGCGCTCACCGGCGTTCTCCGCGCCGGCCGAGCAATCCCGGAAACCGCCGCGCCAGCTCGCGCGCGACGTGCCCGCGCGCCTGGAACAGGTGGTTGCGCACGGTCGAGGGGGCGAGACCGAGCATCTTCGCGATCTCCGCCGGCGCGAACCCCTCGATCCGGGCCAGCACGAACACCGCCTTCTGCCGCTCGGGCAGGCCGTCGGTCACCTCGGCGAGCGCCTGCTCGAGTTCCGCCGCGAGCACGCGCCGCTCCGCGGCCGGCGCCACCGTCCGCCGCGCAGCGGGCCCCGGTCCCGGCTCCTCGCGGCGTGCGCGCCGCCGGCGCAGGGCATCGATCGCCAGGTTGGTCACCATCCGGTAGATCCACCCATCGAGGTCCTCTCCGGCGCGGAAGCGGTCCAGCGTCTGCCACAGGCGCAGGCAGGCGCGCTGGGCCACGTCCTCGGCGTCCTCCCGCGTGCCGACGATCCGCAGCGCGATGCGGAAGATCCGCTCCCAGCGCGGCCCGATCAGCGCGTCGAACGCCTCGCGGTCGCCCGCCGCCGCGCGGACGACCAGCCGGTGCTCGCGGTCGCTCACCGGGCGGATCCCGCGCGGACACCCCGGACTACGCGCCGCACCCGGGCCGCGTCTAGCGGAATCCCGGGTCCGCGGAGATCGGGGCGATCCGCAGGACGGGAGGACGTCATCGCGCTCGAGGGCTCCCGGGGACGCCGGTCGACGGCGGCGCCCCGCGGGGGCCTATTCTGCCTGCTCCGGCGGGTGCCCGCGGCCCCGTCCGGGGGGCGGTCAGCTCTCGCGCGCGCCCGCGGGAACCCCCGGGCCGGCGGGGGCGGCCTGCGCGGCCAGCGCGACCGGCTCGGCCATCACGCGGGCCAGCACCTGCTCCATCGAGTCGACGAGGTGGAACTCGAGATCGCGCCGGATCGTCCGCGGCAGGTCGGCGAGTTCCTTCTCGTTCGCCGCGGGCAGGATCACCTCGCGGGCCCCGGCGCGGCGGGCGGCGAGGATCTTCTCCTTGATGCCGCCGACCGGGAGCACCCGGCCGCGCAGCGTGATCTCGCCGGTCATCGCCACGTCGCGGCGCAGCGCGCGCTCGGTCAGCGCGGAGACCATCGCCGCCGCGATCGTGATCCCCGCCGACGGTCCGTCCTTGGGGATCGCGCCTTCCGGGACGTGGATGTGCAGGTCGTACTCGCGGAAGTCGCGCTCGGTCAGCCCGAGACCGGCGGCGCGGCTGCGCGCCCAGCTCAGCGCGGCCTGGGCGGACTCCTTCATCACGGTGCCGAGATGCCCGGTCAGGTTGAGCTGGCCCTTGCCGGACATCCGCAGCGCCTCGACGAACAGCACGTCGCCGCCGGCGGCGGTCCAGGCCAGCCCGGTGGCCAGGCCGACGGCGCTGCCCTCGAGCCGCTCGTCGGCCTGCGGCGGCGGCGGGCCGAGGTAGGTCTCGAGGCTGCTCGCGGCGATGCGTGCCGGCGGACGCCGTCCCTCGGCGACGCGCCGCGCGATCTTGCGGCAGATCGCCGCGATCCGGCGCTCGAGGTTGCGCAGCCCCGCCTCGCGCGTGTAGCGCGCGATCAGCTCGCGGATCGCCGTCTCGGAGAACTTGACCGGCGCGCCGGCGAGGGCGTTCTCCTCGAGCTGCTTGGGGATCAGGTACTGGAACGCGATCTGGACCTTCTCCTCCTCGGAGTAGCCCGGAATCCGGATCACCTCCATCCGGTCGCGGAACGCGGGATGGATCGTGTCCATCACGTTCGCGGTGGCGATGAACAGCACCTGGCTCAGGTCGAACGGCACGCCGAGGTAGTGGTCGCGGAAGGCGTGATTCTGCTCCGGGTCGAGCACCTCGAGCAGCGCGGCCTGCGGGTCGCCGCGGAAGTCGTTGGCCAGCTTGTCGACCTCGTCGAGCATCATCACGGGATTGGCGCTCTTCGCCTGGCGGATCGACTGGATGATCCGGCCGGGCATCGAGCCGATGTACGTCCGCCGGTGGCCGCGGATCTCGGCCTCGTCGCGCACGCCGCCGAGGCTGACGCGCACGAAGCTCCTGCCGGTGGCCCGCGCGATCGAACGGCCGAGCGACGTCTTGCCGACGCCCGGGGGGCCGACGAAGCACAGGATCGGCCCGCGGTGCTCGGGGCGCAGCTTGCGCACCGCGAGGTACTCGATGATCCGCTCCTTGACCTGGTCGAGTCCGTAATGGTCCCGGTCGAGGATCGCCTGCGCCTCGCTCAGGTCGACGTTGTCCTCGGTCCGCACGTCCCACGGCAGCTCGACGAGCCACTCGAGGTGATGGCGGATCGTGGCGCTCTCGGCGGCGTCGGGGTGCATCCGCTCGAGGCGGCGGAGCTGCTTGTCGATCTCGTCGCGGACCTCCTCGGGCAGGTCGCGGCCCTCGATCTTCTCGCGGATCTCCTCGATCTCCTCCTCGAGTTCGCTGCCCTCCCCCAGCTCGTTGCGGATCGCCTTGAGCTGCTGGCGCAGGTAGTACTCGCGCTGCGAGCGGTCGATCTCATCGCGTGCCAGCGAGTCGATCTCGTGCTGCATCGAGAGCAGGTCGAGTTCGCGCTTGAGCTGCTGGGCGACGAGCCGCAGCCGGTGGATCGGGTCGACGATCTCGAGCACCTCCTGGGCCTGCGGCGTGTCGAGCTCGAGGTTGGACGAGATCAGGTCCGCCAGCCGCCCCGGATCCTCGAGGTTGCTCGCGATCACCTGCACCTCGGAAGGCAGGTTCTTGCCCAGGTTGACGCCGCGCTCGAGCGCCTTCTTGACCGTGCGCATCAGCGCCTCGCACTCGACGACGGTGTCCTGGTCCTCGTCGTCGAGCGGCGGCTCGAGCAGCGGCGTGACCTTCGCCACGAGATGGTCGCCGCCGGTCTCCAGTTCGTCGAGCCGCGCGCGGCACACGCCCTGGACGAGGACCCGGATCCGCTCGTCCGGCAGCTTGAGCATCCGCATGATCACGGCGACGGTGCCGACCCGGTACAGGTCCTCCTGCCCCGGATCGTCGTCGTCGCGATGACGCTGCGTGACCAGCAGCACCATCCGGTTGTCGGCCAGCGCGCGGTCGACGGCACGGATGCTCGCCGCGCGCGCGATCGACAGCGGCGCGATGATGAACGGATAGACCACCATGTCGCGCAGCGGGAGCACCGGCAGGCGCTCGGGGATCCG
>RFIB01000392.1 GCA_003695625.1 Acidobacteriota bacterium
GCGGCGTTCTGGGCGATCGGACCGCTGTAGGCGGCGCCGAGCCGCTGCTCGAGGATGCGCTCCTCGTGGATCGAACGGCCGAACTCGGACTCGATCAGCTCGGACAGGGTCGTCAGGATCACCTCGCAGCGGATCGTCCGCGCCCCGGCCTCGACGTAGCCCGGGAAGACCCGCGCCAGCTCGTCCGGCGACAGGCCGTGGCCGGCAAGCAGGGACCAAGCGAATCCCCGGCGCGACGCGACGATCTCGGCAGGAGACGGCAGCGGCAGCTCGACGACGAGGTTGACGTCGTTGTACGTGCCGCGATGCTCCTCGCGCGCGACGACGGTGGCCGCCGGGTCGGCGAGGATCGCCCGCTCCGCCCGCTCGAGATCTTCCCAGGAGCCGATCAGCTTGACGCCGAGCACGTCGTCGATGCGCAGCCGGTCGCGCTCGGGGACGAGGCTTCCGGCGTGGATCGCGCGCGCGACCCGCTGCTCTGCACGCACGAAGTCCGCGATCATCGCCTCGGGCGGCGAGACGAGCTGGCTCAGCGGCAGGCCGACGCGGGTCGCCCGCTCGGACGCGATCTGCTCGGCGGCGCGGCGGATCTCGCCCGCGAGCCGGTCGGCGAGCCGCCGCGACGCCTTCTCGGCGATCCGCTTGATCCGCTTGATGCGGAACATCCCGACCGGAAGACCGTCGGCCCGCGTGGCCATCAGCAGCTCGACCGGCGTGCCGGGAAAGAACTCCTCGGGGCGCTCGGCGAAGGCGCGGAACAGCTCGCGGGTCCGGCCGTCGTCGGCGGGACAGATCTCGACGAGCGCGTGGCGCAGCGCGTCCTTGGTCCGGAACCGGTGCCAGTGGGTGACGCCGGGCTCGAACGACGCGATCGTCCGGGCGAGGAACGCGCGCACGACCGGCGCGGTGATCAGCGCGTCGAGGACGAAGATCGCGGTGACGCGTCGCCCGTCATCCGGCCGCGGGCGGTCGCCGAGCCAGCGACAGGCGATCTCGAACAGCTCGTCGCGGTGGGTGATTCCGGTCAGGTCCATCGGCCCGCCGTCCGGTGCGCCGGATCAGTCGGCCGGGACTTCCCGGACCTCGCTGCGGGTGGCTCCCGGCGCGCGGCCATTGTCCTCCCCCGCGACCGTGGAGGCGAACGCCGCCGCGTGCCGGGCGGCCGTCTCGATGGCGCGCAGCAGGCTGGCCGGCGACGCCGTGCCGCGCCCCGCCAGGTCCATCGCCGGACCGTGGGTCACGGTGGCGCGGACGAACGGCAGCCCGACGGTGACCGCCGCGCTGTCGAACCCGCGCAGCATGCGCAGCGGCACGACCGCCTGGTCGTGGTGCATCGCCAGCACGAGATCGAACTCCCCGTCGGCGGCGCGGGCGAAGCCTTCCGCTCCTCCCACCGGTCCGGAGACGAGCAGGCCGCGCTCGCGGGCGGCCTCCACGGCGGGGCCGATCTCGCGCAGCTCCTCGGTGCCGACGCGCCCGCCCTCGCCGCGGTGCGGATTGAGCGCCAGCACGACGGTCCGCGGCGGCCGGCCGACAACGCGCCGCAGGTAGCCGTCGTAGAGCCCCAGACGATCGACGATCCGCGAGGTGCGCACCTTCCGCAGCGCGTCGCGCAGGGGCAGGTGTCCGGTGAGCAGCCCGACGGCGAACCCCTCGGCGACGAGCAGCGTGCCGACGTCGCGGACCTCGCACAGCCGCGCGACGAGGTCGGTGTGTCCGCCGGCGTCGTCCCCGTTGCCGGCCAGCGCGAGCGATTCCTTGTGGACCGGACCGTTGACCAGCGCCTCGACGAGCCCGTCGCGGGCGAGCTGCACGGCGCGCTCGACCTCGGCGCGGGCGGCCCGGCCGCCCGGGGCCGAGATCAGCCCCGTCCCGTAGCCGTCCTCGCCGGCCTGGCCCGGGACCGCGAGCAGATGCGGCCGGGTCCAGCGCGTCGAGCGCGGCGGCTCGGCGTCGACCGCCGCGAACGGCCAGCGGACACGCAGCTCACGCGCCGTCCTGCGCAGCACGTCCTCGTCGCCGACGACCAGGATCCGCGCCGCGGACGCGCGTTCGTCGAGCAGCGCCCGCAGCACCAGCTCCGGGCCGATCCCGCACGGATCGCCGACGGTCAGCGCGATGCGCGGCGCCGCGGAGCCGGGGGCTCCGTTGCTGCTGCTGTTGCGGCCCATGCCAGGTCCCCAGAGGCTCGTCCCGGGCCGCTCCGCCCGGGGGGTCGCGGGGCCCGCGCTCCCTCCCCCGGAGGCGGGCGAGCGCGGACGATAGCACGGGGCCGACGGAGCGACAATTACAGGCCGGTAAAGGCCTCCCGGGGCGCGCGTCAGGACCCGCGGACCCCGACGCGGCTCCGCCACGGCTCGGGCAGCCGGTCGAGGTACATCGCCCGGACCTCGATCGTCGAGTCGTTCCACAGGCCGGACAGGTACTCGTCGTAGGCCTTGCCGAAGCGCTCGCGGCGGACCTCGTTCTCGCAGATCTCGCGGACCTCCTCGAACGGCTGGACGACCTCCTCGCTGCGCTCGAGCACGACGATCACGTGCCAGCCGCTGTCGGTCTCGATCGGAGCCGACACCTCGCCCACCGGCAGCGCGCGCACGGCGGCGGCGATCTCCGGGCGCAGGTCGGCGGGGTCGACCGGACCGATCTTCCCGCCGAGCGCCCGCGACGGCGCCTCGGAATACTGCTCGACGAGATCCTCGAACGGGGTCCCGGCCCGCGCCTGCTCGACGATCCGCTCGACCTCGGCGCGTCTCGCCTGCCGCTGCTCCGGTGTCGGCGCCTCGAGCACCAGCTCGCGGAACGTGACCTGGGCCGGCGTGGCGAAGCGGTCGCGGTGGGCCTCGTACCACGCCCGCGCGTCCTGCTCGCTCACGCCGATCCGGTTGGTGACCTGCGCCTCGACGACGTAGCCGGGCGCCGCGTTCATCAGCAGGCGCTCCTCGAGATCGGCGCGCGTCATCCCGTACTGCTCGAGCATCCGGTCGAGTTCCGCCTCGTCCTTGATGCCCTGGCGCTCGATGAACCGCTCGATGAGGTCCTTCTTGACCGCCTCCAGGTCGTAGAGCCGTTCGGCCTGCTGGACGAGGAGCCGGTTCTGGATCAGCTCGAACAGGACGCGCTGGCGCACCTCGGCGGCCTTCTCCGCCATCTCGTCCGGCTCGACGCCGCCGGCATCCTTCAGGACGCTGGCCAGCAGCTGCTGCTCGCCCTCGACCAGCTCGGACAGGAGGATCACGTCGTCGTTGACCCAGGCGACGATGTCCTCGACGAGCTGCTCCTGCCCCGCCTCCGGCGGCGCAGGCTCCGGCGCGGGCTGCTGCTGCGCGGCCGACGGCACGACGACTCCCCACGCCAGCGCGACGAGCGTCGCCGCACGCATCGCACGAATCATGATCCGGCTCCTTCCGGCACCGCCGGCGCTCCCTCGACGCGCGGGGCGCGGACGTTCTCCTGGCGCGCCAGCTCCGCCAGTCGGCGGGCCCGCAGGGTCTCGAGCTTCTCCTGGAACAGTCGGTGGCGCGCCGCCTCGCGCTCGCGCTCGCGTCCCGGATCGGGATCGTAGTTCCGGGCGGTCACCTCGAACAGGTACCACATGCCGCCGATCTCCACCGGTCGCGAGACGGCGCCTTCCGGCAGGCGCTCGAGGACGCGCGCCGCCTCGCGCGGCAGCGTGTCGAGCCGCCGCTGCTGGAGATCGGCCCCCGCACCGGAGAGCGAGATCTGGCGCGCCACCTCGTCGAACGGCTCGCGCGAGCGCGTGATGCGGCGCCAGGCCTCGGTCGCGGCCTCCTTGCTCTCGACCATGATCTGGCGGAAGACGATCACGTTGCGCCGTGTATTGCGGCGCTCGCGCCCGAGGAGCTCGGTCACCTCCTCGTCGGAGACGGTGATCTCGGGCCACAGCACCTGGCGCTCGTACTCGCGGGCCAGCAGCTCGCGCTCGGCCTCGGCACGCAGCGTCTCCTCGGGAAGATCGGGGCTCATTCCGGCGAGCAGCTCGAGCTCGGCGGCGAGATCGGCGTCCGGCGCGTGCAGGCCGAGCCGCCGCGCGGCGCGCGCGAACAGCACCTCGGCGAGGAACTCCTCGTAGAGC
>RFIB01000080.1 GCA_003695625.1 Acidobacteriota bacterium
GTGCGGGCCAGGTCGAGGGTGCTCCCGGAGGCGCGGTATGCGGCGATCGCCTCTCCGAGCAGCTCGATCGAGCGCTCTCGTCGTGCGAAGGGAAGCACTCGGGCGAGGGCGACCTTGAGATGCGGATCGTCCGGCCGGGCCGCAAGGCGCGCCTCGAGATGCCGCACCGCTCCGGCCGTGTCGTCGGCGCTCTCGGCGTATCGGCGGTAGCAGTCGTACGACGCCAGGTCATCGTGCGTCACGGCGGTCCTCGCGTCGCATTCCGCGAGAGAGACCCGCTCCGGTCCGGCGAGCAGGGGACAGGCCGTTGCGGCGAGGCAGGCGAGCACGAGCTCGAGCACGCGCTTCGCGCTCACCTTACGCTCACCCGGAAGGTGCCCGAAGGGACGTGCCGTCCGTCGGGCAGCGTGACGTCGACGCGCCACAGGACCGTCTCGCCGGACGCGAGATCCTCGAGAGCCTCGCGCGGGACCGTGTATTCCGTCGCCTCGAGTCCCTTCGCCTCGTGAAGCACCCGAAGTTCGACGGTCGCGACGGTCAGGTCGTAGCGTGATCCCTCCGGTCCCTCGCTCCAGGCCAGCGTGAAGTGGTCCCGGTCGAGTGCCGCACCGCGCTCGACGAGCGGCCGCAGGGCGGTCGCGTCGCCCTCGCGGTATTCCACCGGCGCGGTCATCTCGCCCACGCGCGGTGCGATCAGGACGACTCCCACGACGATGGCCGCCGCCGCCGCAAGTCCGCCGAGGATCCATCCGGCTCGCCGGGGGCGCGCGCTCGTCCCGACCGCCTCGTCCACAGCCTTCTCCAGGGCCGGGAGCAGGCGCACGAGCTCCTCCGTCTCGGCGTTTCCGAGGGCGCGGTCCACCAGCCGCTCGACATCCTCGCGGCTCCGCTCGCCCCGCAGCACCGCCAGGATCTCGTCGGCCGGAACGGGCTCCCCGTTCGAGCTGCACGTGCTCCTGGCGAGGACGTCCCGGAGCCGCGCTACGAGAAGTTCGTCGTTCATGGACGGAAGCCTTTCTCTTCGAGGCAGCGTCTGAGGTCCTTGAGGCCGCGGTGTCTGTCGTTGTCGACCCTTCTCGTGTCCACTCCCAGAAGCCTGGCGATGCGTTCGCGCCCGTGACCCATCAGCGCCAGCGCCGTCACCACCCGGCGCGACTCGATGAGCGCCGCCAGGCAGGCCCGGATCGCGTGTCCGAGCTGGGCTGCCGCCGCGCGTCGCTCGGGTCCCGGCGCACCGGACGCCGGGGCCGACTCGTCGCGCAGGTCATCAAGGCCGACGGTCCGCTCGCGTCGCAGGCTCCGGATCTCGCCCGCGACCGCGGTGAAGACGGCCTTCACCAGATACGAATGCGGCGGCACCCCGGATCTCTCAGCACGATTCCACGCCTCGATGACCCGGATCAGCGCGTTCTGAGCGATGTCCTCGCGGCGAGCCGCAAGCCAATCAGGACAATGGCGGGCGACGGCGCGGACAATTCCGTCCCGGAGCCTCGCGACCTGCTCGTCGGTCATCGGTGCCAACCTGCCGCCCCTTCGGACTTCTTTTCCGGCGGTCTTCATCCCGTGCTGAGAAAACTCGCGGCGTCGCCCATTTAACCAGTTGGAGCCGGGGCGTCCAAGCGCCCGCGACCGTCAGAGAGGAACTGCATGAGCGCAAGCACCCATCGTCTTCCGCGACTGGCCTGCGTCATCGTGGTCGGGCTCTTCGCCCACGCGCTCGCCGGAGAGGCTCCCGGCGCGTGCCGCTCGGTCTGCGAAATGAGGTCCGACATTCTGGTCTTCGCCCAGGGCGACCCTGATTTCGAGATCAACGCGAAGATCCTCGAGTGCTTTTCGTGCACACCGAGCGGTGGCACCTACATCGTGACCGGACGTGCCGAGGTCGAGTTCGGACCTTACACGCAGTGCGATCCGGCCACCGACGTCGTGACGATCTCACTGGGCGGGACCCGGCTGACCGACGGCCTGCCCGGAGGGCCGAGCGGCGGTGAGCCGACCTACGTCATGTGGAATCCGCTCGAGCAGCTTGTCGGCGGACACGGAGCCTCGGGAGAGCTGCGAACGCAGTGCGTCGATGCGGGCGACCTCGACTACCGCGTGCCCCAGACGATCTTCTCCGGGCAGGACGGAGCTACGACACCTTCCAAGGGCAGCCCGGACGAGGCCTACCTCGCCCTGCCCGACTCCGTGCGCTACTCCGAAAGCAGCGACTCGAGCGTGAATATCGGGTTCGACACGATGCGTGTTCCCCAGGACCTGCGCCTCGACTTCACCGTGGCAAACGACCTCGCGGCCGTCCAGCGGTTCTGGCCCGACGGCTTTCCCCTGCGCATGGCCCCCGAATCCACCCGCTATCGCCATGACCAGGTCACGCTCAACTTCGGCACCACACAGGGCTTCGACCCCTACGAGCCCGCGCCACCGGACACGACCCTCGGCGCGGTCGTCGTCGAGAGCTGTCCTACATTGGGCACCTCTCCGCCGATCAACTGCACAGGCTCGGCGACCATCTCGAACATGGGGTACTTCGACGAGACGCTGTGGGAGCCCGGCACGACCACCTTCGATCTCAACGGCCTCACGACGACGCTCTCCCTGCCGGCGGGCACCACGGTGACCTACGAGACGCACTACCCGCGCGGGATCTGGCTCTCGCTCGATTCTCCGGCGGAGGTCACCATCGTCGACGGCCGGATCCGCGAGGGCTCATTCGCCGGCGGCCACGTCTGGCTCCACCAGGATCGCGTCTTCGACTGCGGGAACTCGCAGACCTGGAAGTGGGCGCTCAACGAACAGGCGTCGCGCCCCCAGATCGGCCCGGACGGGAGCGTCATGGCGGGGGTCACCGACCTCGCGCAGGATCTCGATGCGAACCCGAATCCGCGCATCGACTGGACGTTCAACCAGGCAGGGCGGCTCGGGTGCGGCACGATCTTCGCCCCTTCCTTCCACACGGAGGCCCTGCCCCAGACGGCGTGGTACCAGAGTGCCGTGCCGACGGTGCGCGGACGCGGCATCTACGCCGGCGTCAACTACAACCGCAACCGTGTCTGCCAGGCGGCGGATTCGAGCTTCACGGATCGGTTCTGCATCGACGACGGCGACTGCGACACGGTTTCCGGTGAAACCTGCGTCGACGGGGGATTCTCCCCGCTTTGCCCCGACGACCTCTCGCCGCTCAATCCGCCCATCTGGTACACGCAGATCAACGGCAACGCGAAGTCCTTCTCGATTCACCCCCAGACAGGTGACGACATCGATCGGGAGATGGTCTTCGTGGTGCGTCGCTCCGGCGTGACCGGTGTCTTCGATGGCGGCGACACGCCGTTCACGATCCCCGGTCCTCCGCTCGACATGAGCTTCGACCGGTACGGGGTGGCGTTCAAGATCTCGACGAACGAACTCGCCGACTCGATCACCGAGGGAAGTGTGCTGTTCGACTGGCCGGCCGACGAGACCCTCCCTTTCCAGGATCTCTCTCAATGCACCTGCGGGAAACCGATGAGCGCGGACGCCCCGGACGTGCTCATCGAGAAGCGGCTGCTGTACTGGAGCGCGGAGTTCCGTCCGTACGGTCTCGACTTCTTCAGCTTTCCGAATCCTGCGCCGCCGGCCGGCGAATCGCCCTGCCCGGTCACGGGGGCGGGCGGCGACGGCATGTGCGGCAGTGCGGCGCAGGCCGACGCGGTCTGCGTTGCCGGGCTCACGCCCGTGCCCCACATCGAGCCGGAGTTCGATGCCGACTTCTACATCAAGGGCGACGGCCAGTCCGGCGGCATCAAGCCGATGGTCGTCAATCGCACCGGATTCGATCGTCACGACGGAGTGGCCGAGCCGTGGACGTACGATCTCGAGCTGTTCGAGCTCAACGACTGGAGCCAGGCCGGATCGCCGAGCAAGGCTTCTGTCGAAGGCGGGTCGGCACGCTGGGGCTACTATCACTCGTTCGGGGAGATCCTTCTGCCGTACTTCGGGCTCACGCGGGCCGGAATCCGCGTCGAGCGCAAGCAGGGCGGACTGTTCCACTTCGCGTACATGCACGAGGAGGGCTTCCCGGACAGCCCGTCCCAGACCTACTTCTGGGCCGAGCGCAAGCTCGCGGGCGATTCGCTCAATCCGCGGTTCAAGGTCGACTACTACCGGCCGTCGCTGACCCGGGACCTCACGGAAGACTCGGACATCACCGGGGCGGGTCAGGGCACGCTGTTCGCGCACGCCGACCCGTCGACCCTCGATCTCGGTTCGGTGCAGGTCGCCGGCGCGCTGCTGATGCACCCGGGGCAGATCGCTACCGGTGACATCGGTCCCGCCGGCGCGCTGCGCCTGTGGGGGTACGCGCAGCATGCCAGGCCCGAGGCCCAGCAGGCGCTGACGGACCTGATGGGAGCCAGTCGCGCCGGCTACGGTGGCTACCAGGCGGCGATGGACAAGCTGCTTGCGGACCCGCGTGCGAACGCTCCGTGGGATCTGCCGCCGAGTGATGGAGCGATGCGTGACGCGCTGTTCGCCACCGGCGCGGCGGCCGACCTCGCAGCCCACGAGGACGCTGTCGGCACGTACAACGTCTCCGGAGACGGAACGCCCCCGATGAATGCCTCCGCGGTCACGGGACATCTCGCGTTCTCCGGAGGCTTCGACAACATCGACTTCTTCCAGGTCGGTGCGAACATCGACACGAACGGAGAGTTCTTCGCGCTCGACTCGTCGATGCTATCCGTCGACCGGCACGTGATGCAGGACGAGGAGCCGATCCAGACATTCACCCGGGCCGAGACGCCGGGCGACTCGGACGTCGTCGCGCTGCCGGCCGAGCAGACGATTCCGTTCCCGAGTTCGCCGTTCATGAGCTGGGTGCTCGACTACTCCGTGACGACCAGTCCGGCTCCGAAGTTCACGTTCAACAGCCTGACGGGCACGATGGACCTGACGAAGGGCGGTCTTTCGGGTCTCGGCTTCGACGAGATGGGAGCAACTCTCAAGTTCTACAGCGACGCGACGTGGTACTTCGACGCGGGCCTGAAACTGAGCTATCAGGGCTTTTCGGTCAACGGCGTGGTGCTGCTCGGTGCGACGGCGGACATCAAGCCGCTGAAGAACCGCGATCCCACCGTCGCGAGCTTCCTTGACGTCGACAAGTTCTACGGCGGATACGCGCGTCTCGGATTCAGCTATCCGATCATTCCCGGAGGCTGCGTCTTCAACGTCAAGGCGGGGGCGGACGTGGCCGGCTGGCACATCAACGGCGGCTTCGGCGGCAAGACGCGGGGCTGGCTGTCGGGCAAGGGCGGCTGCATCGTCACGATCAAGGGTGATCTGACCCTCATCGGCGCCGACGTCAACGATCTGTTCAAGCTCGCCGGCTCGTTCTGGGTCGGCGGCGGAATCGGTTTCTGCGATGAGGACGGCTGGAACACGCCTGCCGACGCGCATGACGACGACTTCTGCGCGGTGTGCACGGGAGAGGTCGGGATCAGCGGGACGTATCCCCCCGACGATCTCAACATCAAGGTCAAGGGCCCCAAGGTCAAGTGCTCGCTCTGAGCAACGTGCGGGCGGAGAGACAACCATGAACAGACTGATCGGCCTGACGCTGGCCCTTGGCCTGATGCTCGGCGCGCAGGCGCTCGCACAGAACGACAACACGCGGTTCCTCGTGCACGCCGTGGCTGACGCGGACCAGGCGAGGATCCTCGTCCGCTGGGCGCAGATCGAGGGTGGCGCGGACGCGTATCGCTACTTCGACGTGCTGCGCCGGGCAAAGGACGAGAGTTCGTTCGTGCTCCTGAGCCAGCTCCCGGTCGTGCCGCTCGGAAACACCGCGGAGATCGAGGCGCTGTTCGAGGATCCGGCCAACGCGGACGCACTGGGCTGGATCCAGGAGGCGTGGGGCACGGACTACGCGCAGGACATTCTCGAACTCAATACACCGCCGCTGACCGAGGACCTGCTGTTTCGCCGGATCAAGCTCGCGGAGCAGAACTACGCGGCGGCGATCGCGATGGGGCTCGGATTCATGGACAGCTCCGTGACCCTCGGGGAGACGTATGTCTACGAGGTCTGGGGCCTGGACGACAAGGGCTTCCGAGTCGAGCGGCTCGGCCGTGCCGGTGCGACAGCCGGGCAGCCGGTCGTCCTCGACGTTGTTCCGGCGCAGGAATGCACGACGATGCGCGACCCGCGCGGTCATGCGGCCGCGTTCACACGGTGGGAGGAGAGCGCGCCGCCGCGTGGCAGCTATCTGGCCGGCTACGACGTGCTCCGGGTTGCCGCGGACAGCCAGGGGAACTGCCCCGCGACGGTCTCGCTCGGTGACCCGGGTGTCGTTCGGGCCAACGCCTTTCCGGTGGCCCACGACGCCCCCGGGGACGTCGCCCGCGGGAAGGGGATCTTCCAGAACAGTTGCATGAGCTGCCACGCGGACCGGAACGTGCTCGCCGGAAAAACACTCGCCGATTTCGAACGGCACTCGCCGGACTTCGGGAAGGGCGCCGAGCACGTCGGGTTGGGGCTGTCCTCCGAGGACAAGTGGGCAGTCTTCCGCTACATCGAGGAGTTCCACTTCAGGGATGACGGAGAGGACACGCCGGCGGACCCGATCGTCGTCGGGAACAGATACTGCTATGTCCCCGCTCCACGCGACCTGCTGGGCCAGCACACGGTCGTCAGCGCTCCGCCGGTGGCCTGCGAGGTGCTCGACACCCTCGCGCCGGCCGCTCCGATGCACCTGCTCTCCGAGCGGATCGCCCAGGGCGACCATGAGACCTGCCGCATCTCCTGGCGGCGCAACACCGGAGGTGACGACGACACGACCCAGTACCGCGTCTTTCGCGTGCCTCTCGACCAGCTCCCGCGGGCTACGCGCGACAGCGGGATCGTGCCGGAGCCCGAGGTTTCGCTGGCCGTGGTCCCGCAGCCCGGGGCCGGCGAGCGCGTCACCTGGGACGACGTCGACCTGACCGTCTCCGACGCCGGTACGCCCTATCACTACGCCGTCGTCGCCGA
>RFIB01000081.1 GCA_003695625.1 Acidobacteriota bacterium
AACACCGCCTTCGACGTCACACGCGTCGGCACCAGAAAAATCGCCCCAGCCGCTTGAAAAACAACTGAGCATCTACGGGCGGCGGATGTCGCGGGGCGCATGCATGTCGGGCAGGCTCTTCTGGCGGCTCTCGTGCGCGAGCAGCCATGCCTTGCGCTCGAGGCCGCCGGCGTAGCCTGTCAGCGAGCCGTCGGCACCGACCACGCGATGGCACGGAATGAAGATCGGCAGCGGATTGGCGCCGTTGGCCGCGCCGACGGCGCGCACCTTGCGCTCGTCGCCGAGCGCCCGCGCGATCTCGCCGTAGGTGACGGTCGCACCCCAGGGGATCGCGCGGACACGCTCCCAGACTGCGCGCTGGAACGCGGTCCCGGACGGCGCCAGCGGCGTGTCGAACGCGCGGCGCGTTCCCTCGAAGTACTCGCGCAGCTCGCGCGCCGCCTGCCCGGCGATCTGCCGCGCACGGCCGCGTCCCGACTCGGGCACCGGTCCTTCGGCAAACTCGACGCGAGCGAGCCCGTCCTCGCCCGCATGGATCGCCAGCCAGCCGATCGGCGTCTCGAGCCCGACCGTCGCGCTCATCGCTCGGCTTCGGGCTCGTAGATCGCCAGCACGGCGCCGGCCGGATCGCGGACCACCGCAAACCGTCCGCCGCCGAGCGTGCGGGGACCTGCGACCACCTCCCCGCCCAGCTCGGCACAGCGGGCGGCCGAGCGTTCGACGCTCTCGACGACGACGTAGATCAGCCACTGCGGCGGGATGTCGGCATTCGCGCCGCGGGCGTGACACACGCCCGCGACCGCCGCGTCGCCTCCGGGCGGCACCATGCCGAAGTCGTCGTAGTCGCCCATCGACACCGGCTCGGCACGCCAGCCGACGACCTCCTTGTAGAAGTCGCGCACGCCCGCGGCGTCCTCGACGGTCAGGTCGGTCCAGGCGATCGTTCCGGTCCGGGGGGGCGTCGGCATGTCTCGCTCTCCTGCGCGCACGGGCGCGGCTCTCTCAGGCACCGTACACGATCCGGGCGATCACCGGAATCGACACCCCGCGCGGATTCACATGGAAGGCGACACCGTACCGGCGACAGGCCGGCACGAGCGTCCCGGACACGTCGTGCCCGCAGAAGCGCGCGAGGATGATCACCCGGTCGAACCGTCCGTCGGCGATCCGCTGGCGCAGCGTCTTGAAGTCCGCCTGACGGTCGCGGTAGCTCTCGACCCATTCCGCGTCCGCCCAGCCGAAGAATCTCTGCAGCAGCTCGCGGCGCTGCCGGTCGGGCAGTCCGCCGACGATCAGCACGCGCTCGCCCGCTCCGGCACCCTCGACGTCGAGGATCTCGGGCGGCCATTCCTCCACCAGCGCCTCGCCGACGTCGTCGGCCAGCTCCTGGTCGAACCGCTCCGCAGCCTCGTCCTCGCTGCCGGCGGGCGGGCGCTCGGCCGGCTCCTCGATGCCGAGCAGACGCCGGAGGCCGGCCAGCCCCCGCCCCGCGCGCACCACGTCCTCGTGTCCCTCCAGCGCCGCCGCGACGCGCCGCAGATCGTCCTCGCCGCCGGCAAGCCGCGCGGCGAGCGTGGCCTGGCGGCGCGCTTCCCGTTCGAGCTCGAGGCGCTTGTCCTCGTCGCCGGTGATCTCCGGATCGGCGGACCAGCGCGAGAGCCGGTAGGCCGCGAGACGCAGCTTCTCGACCGCGTCCTCGAACGCCTGTCGCCGCTGGTCTTCCCGCAGGCGGCGGATCGCGTCGAGACGCTGCTCGCGCTCGGCCTGACGTCTGAGTTCGCGGCGCCGCGCCTCGCGCTCCTGCAGCCAGCGCCGGGAGGTCGTGGCGAGCTTCCGCCAGTCCAGGCCGACCCGTCGCGAGTCGAGCACGGGAGTCCAGCCGGGCTGGTGCTTCTTGCTCGTCCGCGTCAGCGCGCCGAACGCTCCCCGCAGCAGGCGGTCCGCCTCGCGGCCCGCGGGGCGACCGCTCTCCTGCATCTCCTTGAGCTGGGCGCCGAGGAGCTGGATCCGGTGGAACAGCTCCTCGCGCTCGATCTCGGGGGCGCGCGCCGCCAGCTCGTCCGCTTCGCGAGCCAGCCGCCGGAGCCGGGGCAACTCCTCGTCGGGAGCGGTCCGTGCGTCGTCTCCGACCTCCTCCGCCCGCAGCGCGGCGAGCCGGCGTGCGAGGTCGGCCGGGACGTCGCCCAGGCCGTCGGCGAGTCGCTCCGCGAGCAGCGAGACGGCGCGCTGGCCGAGTTTCTGTCTCGCCTGCTCGAGGTCGTTGACCAGCGCGCGCAGCGCGGCCTCGTCGCCGGCACGCGCGACCTGCTCCACCTCCCCGAGCAGCTCGACGTACCGCGGGCCGTGCTCTCCGCACAGGTGCTCGGCCTCGAGCTCGAGCGCGCGGCGCCCGAGCTGGCGCGACTCCTCCTCGAGGGCGTGGCCGTTGCGGGCGAGCAGATCGCGCTGCCGCGCGGGCGCACCTTCCAGCGCGCGATCGCCCGGCTGCGCGTGCCGCCCGGCAACCCGTGCCAGGGCCGCGAGCACCTCCGCGCGGGCACGCAGGTGCGCGATCCGCCCGATCCGCGGTCCCCCGCCCAAGCGCGCGGTCAGCTCGTCGCGCAGCACGCGCTCGAGGCGCGGGAGCAGCTCGTCGAGTCCGTCGGAACGCGTCGCGTCAGGTTCCGTCGCCGTGTGACCTCGTGCGCTCATGCCGCGCGGCACCTCGCATCTCGGCGATCGCGTGCGTCGCCCCGGTCCACGCGCAGTCCCCGACCCAGTCTATCGCAGCACGTCTTCCCTGCGGATCATGGAGGCGGCCCGGAGGCGGTCACGAGGTAGAACCAGCTCTGGCCGTCCGACAGCGCGCCGATGTCGTCGAACCGTTCCGAAGGTGCGAAGCGCCGGAGCGCATCGGCGAAGTCCGTCGGCGTTGGACCGTCGGCACGATCGACGTCGTAGCCCGAGTCTCCGAGCGGATTCCACGTCAGCACAACGGCATCGTTCGCGGGATCCGCTTCGACGAACACGGTGATGAACCGCGTCGGCACGGCGAGCACCAGCCGCGGCGCCTCCCCGCCTTCCCGGCTGATCAGCTCCTGCAGCGAGCCGCCAGACGTCAGCAGCGCCAGCGAGAGCAGGCCGTCCGTGTCGGCACCGAGCGTGGCAGTGACGCCGATCGACGGGGACGAGTCCCGGCTCCACGAGGTCTCCGGGGCGATCGGCTGCGGATCGATCGCGGGGGCGATGTCCCAAGTCACGGTCGCTTCGTCCCATCCGTCGTCGGCGACGTGATGCGCACGCGGCCCCGTCCCCGTGTCCACCGCGTTGCGCAGCGAGAGCTTGGCGTGCAGCGGCGGGCCGGACTGCGCGGAGAGGTCGAAGCGGAGCAGGACGCGCAGTTCCTGACCCGCGCCGGCGCGCAGACGCAGCGTCGGCTGCCTGCCGAAGTTGCTGCCCGGCACCGCCTCGTTGAGCGTCGCGTCCGCGACGGCGGACGTCGCGGCCAGATCCCACGCCACCGTCTTGGCCCACCAGTCGCGGGTCGTCTCGTCGGCGCCGAAGAATCGCAGTAGCAGGTCGCCCACCTTGCGCTCGGCTCCCGGCGCCGGATGCACGGCGTCGGTCTCGAGGTCGTCGCGAAGGTACGTCAGGCCGTCGGCCCGCGGCACGACGCCGTCGGCCCACAGGTACGGGCCCCAGAGCAGGACCGGCGCGACGACCGGCCCCTGCGCGGGATCGGCGTTGAGGTCCGGATCCCCCGCGATCTGCTGCTCGATCAGCCAGCGCACGGCGAACCCCGTCTCGTAGCTCAGCGGTTCGCCGCGGTCGACGCGATCGCTGTAGCCGCCGTAGATCCGCGTCGAGAGATAGCACAGCGCCAGATTCGGAAAGCGTGCCTTGAGTTGGCGGACGATCTCGGCGACATCGTCGCGGAGCGCGAGGGCGTGGTCCGGAAACGCCGCGGTGGGGATCGTCCCGAACGCCTGCTTGATCCAGCACACCTGCACCTGCGCGGGACTGAGTTCGGACGCGGCGATGCGCGCATCGAGCACGCTCCAGTACGGGTCGGCCGGATCGGCCATCCGTTCCGCGCCGACCCCACCTTGGGCTCCGTTGATCAGCACGAGCTGCGCGTTGCGCCGCACGTTGGTGTCGGCATCGCGCTCGAAGACCTTGAACTCCTGCGCCGAGTTCGACATCCCGACGCCGAGCAGACCGATCAGTCCGCCGGGATCCGGCAACCCCGACGCGTCGCGGGGCACCACCGAGGCTGCCGCGGACAGCGCCAGGGCTCGATGGGCCGGCGGTGGCGTGTTCGCACCCCCCGGATAGAGCCCGCCTTCGAAGCCCTGGTAGGTCCCGGTCCCCAGCTCCGTCAGCGGAACGAGCCCCGTCGAGTCCGCGGCCACGGCGGGCGCTGCCGCGAGCAGGAGCCAGGTCAACGCGGCTGCTTGCCGCCGGCAGGAGTTCATGCCGGAAACGATACGCGGATCGCCGGCAGACGGCAGGAAGAACGGGCGGCCTCACGGCGGCTCATGGCAGGGAAGGGCCGGACTGCGGCATGATCTGGCCGGCTCGACCCTGGTCGCGCCGAGGGAGTTGTCGGGAGACGTCCATGGCCGACTGGCTGTTCGCTCCGATGCGCCCCGGGGATCTGAACATCGACCCCGTCGAGCGCGAGTTCTTCGCCACCGAGGCCCTCGGCGGGATCACCGACGCCCTCGTGCGCGAGTCGATCCAGAACTCGCTCGACGCGGCGGTCGACGATCGCGTCGACGTGCGGTTCGCCCTGCACAAGGTCGAAATGGACGCGGCTCGGGGTCTGCTCGACGATCTGTAGCCCCACGTGCGGGCGGCCAGCGAACGCCCGGAGGACGTTCCGGATCCGGGCGAGCGGCTACCGGTGCTGGTGATCGAGGATTTCGGTACGCGCGGACTGGAAGGTGACCCCCGCCAGTACGAGGACACCGACGGCGGGCCGCGCAACGATTTCTACTATTTCTGGCGCAACGTCGGACGCTCACGCAAGCAGGACGTCGACCGCGGACGCTGGGGCCTGGGCAAGACGGTCTTTGCCGCAGCCTCGCAGCTCCAGGCATTCTTCGGGCTGACCGTGCGCGCAGGCGACGGACGCGCGCTGCTGATGGGTCAGGCGGTACTGCGCATCCACCGCCTCGACGGCCGCAGGTTCAGGCCGTACGGGTACTGGGGACGGCACCACGACGGGCTTACGCTTCCGGTCGAGACAGGCGAGGACGTGCACGCCTTCCAGACGCTCTTCAGACTGCAACGGAAGCGCAGGCCCGGGCTCTCGATCGTCGTTCCGTACCCGGACGACGAGATCGGCGTGAGCCGGCTCGTCAGGGCCTGCCTGCATCACTATTTTCATCCGCTGCTGACCGGCCGCCTGGCCGTCACGATCGAGCACGGCGACGAGAGGATCGTTCTCGAACGCACCAACCTCGAGCGCGAGCTGCAGCGAAACCGGTTCGAAGAACTGCTTCCTCTGGTCAGGCTGGCACGCTGGGGCCTTGCTCCCGAACACGAGGCACGTGCGAGTCTCGCCGCCCCTCCCCCTGGACGCGCGCCGCGCCTCGGCGCCGAGCGGTTCCGGCGTCATGACCTCGAACGCCTGCGCCGCCGCCACGATGACGGACGCCGGATCGCGCTCGACATCGGGATCCAGGTGCAGCGGCGCGACAGCTCGCCACAGGAGTGCCGCTTCCGGCTGCTGATGGAACGCGACCCGGAGAATCGGCGCGGAGAAGGCTGCTTCGTGCGCCAGGGCATCACCGTCGACAATCCGGCCGCCCGCCGGCCTCGTGGCGTCCGCTGGTTGCTGGTGGTTGACGATCCCGTGCTCTCGGCGTTTCTCGGGGATGCCGAGAATCCCGCTCACACCGAATGGCAACGCAGCTCGCCGAAGTTCAAGGAAAAGTACCTGCTCGGCCCGTCGACCCTGGACTTCGTCCGCTCCGCGCCGAGCGTGCTCGCTGCTCTGCTCAGCCGCCCCGCGGAGGGTCGTGATCCTGACCTGCTGCGCGAGCTGTTCTCGCTCTCGAGCATGGCGGACAGCGAGATGCCCGGCAGCGAGGACCAGGCCGCCGCGACGGGCGAGGAGCCGGCCACAATCGCGAATCCGCCCGAGGAACCCGTGCCCCCCGCGCCGGAAGCGATCACCCTCGCGCGCGTGCGGACAGGGTTCAGGATCCGCGGAAAGCTCACCGACGGCGCTCCGCGACGCTACGAGATCCTGGCCGCGTACGACGTGCTGCGGGGCAACCCGTTCGCGCGCTACTCGCAGTGGGACTTTCGCATGGACCACACGATCACGATCCGCGCGCAGGGCGTGCGCGTGCTCGCCCGCGCCGGGAACCGGCTGGTGGTCGAGGTCCACGTCCCGGAATTCGACATGCTGGTCACCCGCTTTGACGAGCGACGCGACCTGCGCGTCAGGATGCGGCCTCTCGAGGCCACGGCATGATCCGCCGCTTCAACTACACGGGCAGGCGCCGCATTCCGGAGTCGCGGATCCGGATCCGGATCGTCGAGGACGGCTCGGGCCGGCACTTCGACGTTGACCTCGATCTCTCCGGGCTGCGTCTGCCTCGTGATGCCTGCGTGTATGTCGAGGCCTGGCACCGATACGTCGTGCGTCGCTGGGATTTCGGGACGGTGGGAGCGCGGCGCGTGCCGGCGGACCGCAGCCTCGATGGGTTTCCCGTCGCCACTCCGCTGTTTCGCGTCAAGGTCGTGCTCAAGGAAGGCGAGGTCGCGCGGATCCTCGCTGCGGCCCACCGCGTGGTGCCGCGCCAGGGCGAACGGGAGGACGAGAGTCGGCGCTCGCTGCTGCCGGTCGACTTCGAGGATCTTGGCGAGCGGGTCTGGGCGCTCGATCTCGACGCCGACTGGCCGCGGCTTGTGCTCAACCGCCGGCTCGACGGCATCCGCGAGGCCGCGCGGTCCGATCCCGCGTTCCTTGCCCTTGTCTATCCGGAAATTCTGCGGGCGATCCTCTCGAGGGCGCTGGCCGAGGGTGCCAACGACCCGGACTGCAACGACGACGACTGGGGCACCTGCTGGGTACGCTACGCCTGCCGGGAACTCGGCCGACCGCGACCGCCGGAAGACCACGGCCACGCAGCGGAGACCTGGATCGAGGAAACGGTCGACGCCTTCTGCGCACGGTGCCGTGTCCGGCCGGCTTTCGAGCAGGTGATCACGGGCCATGCGCGATGACGCACCCCTGACGCCTCGCCTCGTGCGAAGGCTGACGAAGCACGGGATCGCGCGGTTCCGCGAGTACCTCGAAGCGCTGCGCCGCGGCTCGAGGGACGAACCGCCACTCCACCTGCTGGCCGACCCGAGGGCGAGCGAGCCGCGGGAGAACGACGCCACCGTCGAGCCGCGCGAGTTCGCGACCCGGCTCGAATTCGCGCGGTATCTCGCAGGCGTGTTCGCGGAGGAGGACGCGGCCTTGCTCGGCGAAGATGTCGGTCTGTGGAGCTGGCTCTCGCTGTTCTGGTTCGAACAGGTCTGCCCGCGCCGGCCCGACGGCACGCGCGCTCCGGGTCGCGACTATCGACATGTTCTCGAGCCCGGCTTCCGCTACGGGCACCGCCACCTGCTGGCTGGTCCGTTTCTCGTCTACCGGATCTGCAACGAGGACGCTCCGCTGCTGCTGTCCTCGCCGCTGCACCGTGAGAACGCGTTCCACCACGAACTCGCCTCGCGCCAGGCGCTGCTGTCGAACCCCTCGATCATCCGCGCCGTGCATCTGCTGTACCGTGACGAGCGGACCGGCCGACCTCGACGTGGCGCCTACGGCAAGGGAAAGCCGGGCACACTCCGGCGATTCGTCGACGTGATCCAGCAGCTCGACCTGAACTACGACCTGTACAGCATGAGCGCCGAGGCGATCGTCGACCTGCTGCCCACGGAGTTCGACCGCTGGAAACCGTGAGTCGGCGCTGCGAGGATCGCGCTGGATGCACCGTCGGCGCCCGTAGCGGCGGTCCTCGGGCCGCGGGGTATGGAATCGTCGCGAGGCACCGTCGGCGCCCCAAGGGGCGCCGCTACAGGTCGCGCGCGAGGCACCGTCGGCGCCCCAAGGGGCGCCGCTACAGGCATCGTCGATACGGGCGATCAGGAGCCGAAGGTGCGCCTGGCCTGGACGCGGGCGAGGTGCTTCATCAGGCGGATGCGGACGATCTCGACGTCGGCCTCGGGGCGGCGGATCTCCTCCTCGAGCTGCTCGACCATGTG
>RFIB01000082.1 GCA_003695625.1 Acidobacteriota bacterium
CGGCCATCGCGTCGCGCATCGCCCCGCGATGATGGCGCGAGTTGAACGCGATCGCGTCGGCTGCCAGCACCGAGGACAGATGCGCCGTCGCGAATCCCCGGTCCAGCGGCTCGCCGGGAGCGCGCGGGTAGGAGAGCTGGTTCTCGTGCAGGTACAGCCCCCACGGGGCATCCAGCCCGGCGGCAAGCCGGGCATGCGCGAGATCCATCAGGCCCGAGGCGACGACGACATCGGGGCGCGGCCGATGACGCGCGGCGCGGGTCCCGAGAATCCAGCCCGCCGTCCGCATCCTCCATCGCCAGCGCTCGTCAGGCAGCGCGAGCACGTCGATCGCGTGCCGCGAGTGCCGGCGCCAGCCGTCGAGAAAGCGCGCGTGGGATCCGCCGCCGAACGGTTCGAGGAAGAGCACGCGCAGCCCCGGGCGCCCCGGCCGCGCGCCGCCCCGCGGTCCACCGTCAGTCGGCGGCGGGATGGAGCGCATGCTGGCGGAAGGTCTCGATCAGCCCGGCAAGCCACTCCGGCGGCGCGTTGCCCACGCAGGCCGACGGGATCGGCCGCAGCGCGTCGTCCGGGTCGCGCCGGACGCGGAGCAGGACCCGCCGCCCGAACGGGCTGCGCGCGATCAGCACCGCCTCGACCTCGTCCCAGCGCAGGCGCCATGCGGTGCCCAGACCGTCGTCGACGCTGACTCCGCCTTCGTCGAGGATCAGCGGCGGCCGGTCGTTGATCGAGCGGCGCAGCGAGAGCCCGGCGAGCAGGACGAACGACACGCCGACCAGCACGCCCAGGCCGGCGCCGAGCAGCGAGCCGCGGGTCAGCGCCTCGGCGGCGACGAGTCCGAGCACCGCCGCGAACATCAGCGCAAGCAGGGCGCGCACGCGCAGACCCCGGCGATCGAGCGGCGCCTCGAAGTACCAGCTGGAGCGGTCGTCGGTCATCGGTGAAAGTATGGTGTGCCGGGCGGATCCGCGCACGGAGACCGCAGGTCAGCGGCGCTTCTCGCGGAAGCGCCGGACCGGCGCGGCGGTCGCGCGCACCTTGCCCTTGAGATAGGCCCCCTCCGAGACGGCGATCCTCGGCCCGCTGACGTCGCCGCGCACCCGGCCCGATCCGGCGAGCTCGAACTGCTCGCTGACCTCGATCGGCCCGTCGACCGCCCCCTCGACCATCACCGCGCGGGCGACGATCGGCCCCTGGACGACGGCGCCGTGGATCACGCGGACCAGTCCGCCGGAGCGGATCGGCCCCTCGACGCGCCCGGCGACGACGACGCTGGCGTCGGCCTCGATCTCGCCCTGCAGGACGAGGCCGGGGCCGATCACGGTGACCTCCTCCGGGCAGGCCAGCGCTTCGGGAAACCGGTCGAGAAGCCGCCGCGTGCTCATGACGGGGCCGAGGATAGCCCCGCCCGCCCGCGGTTGCGAAGGGGCCGCGACGTGCTAGATTCTCGCGCTTGCGGCGAAGCGCTCCCGCGCCGCGTCACGGGCCAGAGTAGCTCAGTGGTAGAGCAGCTGATTCGTAATCAGCAGGTCGCAGGTTCAAATCCTGTCTCTGGCTCCACGTTTCCCGGCCGGCGCGCGTGCGGACGACCGGCGCGCGGACCGGACGGGCCGGAGGATCCTTGAGCGCATCGCCGCGACGCCTGCTTCGCCCACTGCAGGAGTTCCTCCGTCTCGAGGCCTCGGGCGGGCTCGTCCTGATGGCGACCGCAGCGCTGGCGATGATCGTCGCGAACTCGCCGCTGGCGGCGGGCTACCGGCAGCTTCTCTCGCTGCCGTTCGAGGTCCGCCTCGGCGGCATCGGTCTCGGCAAGCCGCTGCTGCTGTGGATCAACGACGGGCTGATGGCGGTGTTCTTCCTGCTCGTCGGTCTCGAACTCAAGCGCGAGGTGCTCGAGGGGCACCTGTCGGACGTGCGGCGGGCGGTTCTCCCGGCCCTGGCCGCGATCGGCGGGATGGCCGCTCCGGCGGCGTTCTACGTGCTGCTCAACCGGGGGGACGCCGTCGCGATGCGCGGGTGGGCGATCCCGGCGGCGACCGACATCGCGTTTGCGCTGGGCGTTCTTTCGCTTCTCGGTCCCCGCGTGCCCGCAGCGCTCAAGGCGTTCCTGCTCAGCGTGGCGATCTTCGACGACCTGGGCGCGATCGTGGTCATCGCGCTGTTCTACACCGAGAAGCTGTCGACGACCTCGCTCGGCATCGCAGCCGCCCTGGTGCTCGCGCTGGCGATGCTCAACCGGGCGGGCATCGTCAGGCCGGCGGCGTACTTCGTGGTCGGTGTCCCGCTGTGGATCGCCGTGCTCAAGTCGGGCGTCCATGCGACGCTCGCCGGCGTGATCCTCGCGATGTTCATCCCGCTCCGGGGCCGGGACGACGCCGCCGACCCGGTCTCGCCGCTGCGGTCGCTCGAGCACGCGCTGCATCCGTGGGTCGCGTTCGGGATCCTGCCGATCTTCGCGTTCGCCAATGCGGGCGTTCCGCTCGCGGACCTGTCCGCCGGCGATCTGCTCCATCCCGTCCCGCTCGGGATCATCTCCGGTCTGCTGCTCGGCAAGCAGGCCGGCATCTTCCTGTCGAGCTGGCTCGCCGTGCGACTGCGGCTCGCAGCCCTGCCCGAGGGGGTCGGCTGGGCCGCGCTGTGGGGCACGAGCATCCTGTGCGGCATCGGCTTCACGCTGAGCCTGTTCATCGCGTCGCTCGCCTTCGAGGAGGGCGCGGCAGGATTCGGCGGGCTCGAGCGGCTCGGGATCCTGGTCGGCTCGCTCGTCGCCGGACTGCTCGGCTGGGCCGCGCTTCGCGTCTCGCTGCGGACCGGCTAGCCGCCCGGGCTCTCACCCGCGACCCACGCCACCTCGAGCCGGAACGGCCCTGGCACGCCGTCCGCGATCAGCAGACCGATCGTGCGGATCCGCGACGGGTCGAGCGCAGGATGTCCCGGGACCGGTCGACCACGGAACACCGGCTCGAACGCCGTGAACGGCACGACGATCTCGATCCAGCGGCCCGCGCGGGTCGCGAACTCGACCTGGTAGCTCACGCCGTCGAGGCGGTCGTCGGTCCGCAGGCGCAGGCGATAGGTCCGGCCGTCTCCCCGGACCCGGAGCCTCAGGCCGGAAAAGCCCGAGAGGTCCCGTCGCTCCGGCCGTGAGCGGACCGAGGCGAAACCGCCGCTGTTCTCGAGCGAGAGCGACCCGCGGAACACGGCCCGCCCGTCCTCCACGATCATCTCGCCGTGCGAGCGACCGCCCATTACGCCGTCGTTGATCGCCCTCCAGGCGGGAGCCCCGGCGGCAAAGTCGATCAGCACGAGATCGCCCGCGGGGGGGGCGGCGAAGGCGAGCAGCATCGCGAGAAGACCGGTCTGTGTGGCCATGGGATCCTCCGGTATATGAAGAAAACGGTCATTTCGTGCACCTACCTCTCATGAATCTAGAGTGTTGCACGAATTCAACTATGAGGCTAGTATCAAATCGTTCGAAACGTTCATTTGGAGCAATCCATGCCGGAAGTTCTTTCCCCGCGTCAGCTTGCCGAAGCGATCGGCGTCAGCGAGTCGTCGGTCAAGCGCTGGGTCGACGTGGGGCGGATCGAGGCGGCGACGACCGCTGGCGGTCATCGGCGGATCCCTCTGGCCGCGGCACTCCGCTTCGTACGGCGCGCCGGCCTTCCGCTCGCCGCGCCCGAGGCTCTCGGACTCGCCGCACCCTCCGGGTGGGATGAAGCAGACGATGCGGGCTGGACGCTGCGGTTCTCTCGGGCCCTTCGCGAGGGGCGGGCGCACGAGGTGCTGTCCCTCGTCAGGCTCGCGTTCGCCACGGGCCGGACCAGCGGGTGGATCGTCGACGAGGGGCTCGCGCCGGCGCTAGACGAACTGGGAACGCTCTGGCGCACGCACGGCGACGAAGGAGTTTTCCTCGAGCACCGGGCGACGCAGCTCGGAATCCTCGTGCTCGAGGAGCTTCGGGTACTCCACGGGGTTCCGGCAGACGACGCCCTGCCGGCGCTCGGCGCCGCGCCGGCGGGGGATCCGTACCTGCTGCCGACGATGGCCGCCGGCGTCGTCCTCGAGGAGTGCGGATTCGCGGCGACGAACCTCGGGCCGGACACGCCGGACAGCGTGATCGTCGCCGCCATCGAGCAGACACGCCCGGCGTTGGTCTGGCTGAGTCTGACCGTGGCGCGCCCGAACCGCGAGCAGCAGCGCACGGTGGACCGCGTGGCGCGCGCCGCCTCCCGCATCCACGCCGCACTCGCGCTCGGAGGTCAGGCGAGCCGGACCGTCCGCGGCGCCGTGTCGGTCGACTGCCGCGGCTCATCGATGACCGAGCTGGAGGCGTTCGCGCGCGGTCTCGCGCGTGGAGGCGCCGCACGCCGGCGACCCGTCAGCGCGGGAGGTGCTTGATGAGAGATCAGCTCTTCGAGGCGGAACAGACGATCCCGCGCCCGCGATCCGAGGTGTTCGCATTCTTCGCCGATCCTGCGAACCTCGAGTCGATCACGCCTCCGTGGCTGCGGTTCCGCATCGTCGCCCGGACCACGGCCGCCGTCCGCGATGGCAGCGAGTTCACGTATCGGCTCCGCCTGCACGGCCTGCCGCTGACGTGGGTATCCCGGATCACCCGCTGGGAGCCGGGGACGCGCTTCGTCGACGAGCAGGTGCGGGGGCCGTACGCCCTGTGGGAGCATCTGCACACCTTCCGGGACGGCGAGGGGGGCACCGTGGTCGGTGATCGCGTGCGCTGGCGCCTGCCGCTGGCCGTGCTGAGCCATCCGTTCGCCGCGCCGTTCGTCCGCCGTGATGTCGAGCGGATCTTCGCCTTTCGCCGGCGGCGTCTCGAGAAACTGCTGGCGGTCCCGGCTCCGGGCCCGAGGACATGACGATGCGCATCGCCGTCGTCGGTTCGGGCGTCTCCGGGCTCGTCGCCGCCCACATGCTGGCGCGCCATCACGGCGTCACGGTGTTCGAGAAGTCGGAGACCGTCGGCGGCCATGTCAGGACGATCGACGTCGACCTGGACGGCGTCCGGCACCCCGTGGACACCGGGTTCGTGGTCTACAACGAGACAACCTATCCGGGATTCGTCCGACTGCTCGCCGAGTTGGGCGTGCATTCGAGACCAACGGCGATGAGCTTCGGGGTGCGCTGCGAACGGACCGGACTCGAGTATTGCGGAACGTCGCCGGCCACGCTGCTCGCCCAGCCGGCGAACCTGCTCCGGCCGCGCTTCTGGCGACTGGTCGGCGGGATCCTCGCGTTCAACCGCCGCGCGCGTCGGCTGGCGACGCGGTCGGACGAGGACATCTCGCTCGGCGAACTCGCCGAGCGCACCGGCCTGCGCGGACCGGCCTGGTCGCACTATGTCCGCCCGTTGGTCTCGGCAATCTGGTCGACCAACCCCGATCGCGTCGAGTCGTTCCCGACCGCGTTCTTCCTCCGGTTCGCCGAGCGCCACCGCCTGCTGCAGGTCCGCGACCAGCTGCGCTGGCGTGTCGTCGAGGGCGGCTCGCGGTCGTACGTCGAGCGGCTGATCGCCCGGCTGCCGGCCACGATCCGGACCCGGTGCCCGGTGGTCTCGATCGAGCGCGGCGCGGGCGGAGTCTCGCTGCGACTCGGGGACGGATCGAGCGCATCGTTCGACCGTGTCGTGATCGCCAGCCACAGCGACGAGGCGCTCGCGATGCTGTCCGATCCGAGCTCCGACGAGCGCGAGATCCTCGGGGCGATCCGCTACCAGCACAACGACGCCGTGCTGCATACCGACACCCGGCTGCTGCCCCGCGCACCGCGCGCCCGGGCGAACTGGAACTACCTGATTCCCGAGCAGCCGGATGCTTCCGTGGTCACGACGTACGACATGACGGGCCTCCAGGGCCTGGCGACGCGACAGCGCGTTCTCGTCACGCTCAACGACGGCGGACGCGTGCGCGCCGACCGCGTCATCGAGCGGCTCGCATTCAGCCACCCCGTCTACGATGGAGCGACCGTCGCCGCCCAGGCCCGGCGCCGCGAGATCTCGGGTGTACGCCGGACGCACTACTGCGGCGCGTACTGGGGCTTCGGATTCCACGAGGACGGCCTGCAGAGCGCGCTGCGCGCCTGCGCAGAGATCTCCGGACCGCACGAGGCTGCGGCATGAACAGTGCGCTCTATTGCGGCCGTATGATGCACCGCCGGCATGCGCCGCGACGGCATCGGATCGACCTCCCGCTGTACATGGTCCTGCTCGACCTGGCCGAGATCGACGAGGTATTCTCGATGACCCGCGCGTGGTCTTCCGAGCGTCCGGCACCCGCACGGTGGAAGCGCAGCGACCACTTCGGCAACGAGGACGTGCCGCTCGAGAACTGCGTGCGCGACGCCGTGCACGCGGAGCTGGGACGTCGTCCCGGCGGGCCGGTGCGCCTGCTGACGCACCTGCGGCACTTCGGCTACGTGATGAACCCGATCAGCCTGTTCTTCTGCCACGACGTCGACGACACTCTCGACGCGATCGTCGCCGAGGTGCACAACACGCCGTGGGGCGAGCGATTCCTCTACGTGCTCGATGCGCGGCGTCCGCTCCGGCCGGCTCCCCCGCTCCGCTTCTCGACCGCGAAGAGCTTCCACGTGTCGCCTTTCCTGCCGATGGACCTGCAGTACGACTGGACGATCGCCCCTCCGGGCGAGCGCTTCCTGCTTCATCTCGACGTGTTGCGCGATGGCGCGAGGCTGTTCGACGCCACGCTGACGCTCCGGCGCGAGACGCTGACGCCCCGCACGATGCGCCGGGTGCTCTGGCGCTATCCGCTGATGACCGTCCAGGTGATCGCGATGATCTACGTGCATGCAGCCCTGCTGTGGCTCAAGCGGGTTCCGTACCATCCCCATCCCGGGACGCGCTCCCCGGATGCCTCGCGGGAGTCCTCGCAGTGAACACCGCCGCCCGTCTCGATGCCGCCGGTCGCCGCCAGACACCCCGTCTGTTCGATACCGCCTGTCGATCCGTCGTGCTGCGACGCCTCGAGGCGCTGCGCGACGCACGCGTCACCCTTCGGGAGGGCAGCGTCGCACGCACGTTCGGCTCGGGCACGGCCGACGCACAGGCCGCCGAACTCGACGTCGTCGATCCCCGCTTCTGGCGCGCGGTCGTGCTCGGCGGGTCGATCGGCGCCGCCGAGGCGTACATGGACGGCTGGTGGACCACGCCGGACCTGACGCGGCTGCTGCGCGCGTTCGCCCGCGACGCCGAGACCGGGGATCGCCTCGAGCGGGGCACGGCCCGCCTGCGCCTCGGCGCCGAGCGTCTCCTGCATCGGCTGAGGAACAACTCGCGGCGAGGAGCCCGCCGCAACATCGCTGCGCACTACGACCTGGGCAACGAGTTCTTCGCCACCTTCCTCGATCCATCGATGACCTATTCGTGCGCCGTGTTCGGTTCGTCGGACGAGTCGCTGGCCTGCGCCCAGGCCCGCAAGTACGACCTCGTGTGCCGCAAGCTTGGCCTCGGACCGGACGACGAGGTGCTCGAGATCGGCTGCGGCTGGGGCGGATTCGCGCTCCACGCGGCGGCCCGATACGGCTGCCGGGTCGTGGCGACGACGATCTCCGCACGCCAGTTCGAGCTCGCACGCCGGCGGGTCGGCGAAGCCGGCCTGGAGGACCGGGTCGAGATCATCCGCTGCGACTATCGCGATCTGCCGCGGCAGCTCGATCGTCGCTTCTCGCGGCTGGTCTCGATCGAGATGATCGAGGCGGTCGGCCACGAGCACCTAGGGGCGTTCTTCGAACGATGCAGCCGGATGATGACGCCGGACGGCCTGCTGCTCGTTCAGGCGATCGTGATCGCCGATCAGCAGTACGCGCGTTACCGCCGGGCGGTCGACTTCATCCAGCGGTACATCTTCCCCGGCGGCGCCCTCCCCTCGCTGACGGCGATGACGGCGGCGATGACGGCGGCGAGCGACCTTCGCGTGTCGCACGTCCAGGACATCACCGAGCATTACCCGCGCACGCTTCGCCGCTGGCGCGACGCGTTCCGCGCCGCCGGGCATGAGCTCGCCCGGGCCGGGTTCGACGAGCGCTTCCGGCGCTGCTGGGAGTTCTACTTCTGCTACTGCGAGGCGGGATTTCTCGAGCGCAACGTAGGCGTCGTCCAGGCGCTGGCCACCCGGCCCCGCGCGAGCGTATCCGCGGCGCTGCCGCAGGTCTGAGGACGAACGATGCTGATGCGACTGGTCGAGAGCGGAACCCTTCCCGACCCCGTGGTGCGCCTGGGCATCCGGCACCTGCTCCGGCGTCGGCTGCGCGAGGAGCACCGGCGCCGGCGAGACGCGGCTGCGCTGCGGACAAGTGCGGCGACTCCCGACGAGCGAATCGCGATCGCGACCGACAGGGCCAACGAGCAGCACTACGAGCTGCCGCCGGAGTTCTTCGAGCTGATCCTCGGCCCGCGGCTGAAGTACAGCTGCTGCCTGTGGGACGACACCACCGCTGGACTCGCCGAGGCGGAGGAGGCGATGCTGGAGCTGACCGCGCAGCGGGCGGGTGTCCGGAATGGCCTGACGGTGCTCGACCTCGGCTCGGGGTGGGGCTCGTTCGGGCTCTGGGTCGCCGAGAGATTTCCCGGCTGTCGTGTCACGACGGTGTCCAACTCGGCGCCGCAACAGCAGTTCATCGCGCGGCAGGCCCGGGCGCGTGGCCTCGACAACGTGGAGACGATCCGCGCCGACATCAACCGGTTCGCGCCGGCGCGGCGCTGGGACCGGATCGTGTCGGTCGAGATGTTCGAGCATGTGCGGGACCATCGCACCCTGCTCGACCGGATCGCCCGCTGGCTCGAGGCGGACGGGCTGCTGTTCGTCCACCATTTCTGCCATCGCGAGCTGGAGTACACGTACGAGATCCGGGACGAGACGGACTGGATGGCGCGGTACTTCTTCACCGGCGGGGTGATGCCCTCGTTCGACATGCTGGCGCGTGTCGGCGACCCACTCGCCGTGGAACGAAGCTGGCGCGTCTCCGGCTGGCACTACGCGAGGACGCTACGCGCATGGCTGGCACGGCTTGACGCGTCGTCGGAGCGCGCGCTGGATCTTCTCCGCGGGCACTACGGTGCGGCCTCGGCACGCACGTGGTTCGTCCGCTGGCGGCTGTTCCTGCTCGCCTGTGCCGAGCTATTCGAGTTCCGCGGCGGGAACGAGTGGCTGGTCGCCCACCATCTGCTTCGCCGCCGCGGAGAGACGTCATGACCGGGACCCCGGGACGCATCTGGTTCGGCTTCGTACTCGTCGCCATGCTGGTCCTGACGACGGTGGCCAGCCTCGATCGAGGCGTGTTCGTCGCGCTCGACGAACTTTGGCCGGATCCGTGGTTCCGCGCCACGCTCGCCGATGCCTATTTCGCGTTTCTGACCGTCTGGCTGTGGATCGCCTCGCGCGAGCGGACCGTCGCCGCGAAGGCAGCGTGGCTCGTGGCCGTGCTCTGTCTGGGCAGCATTGCGATCGCGATCTACATGCTGATTCGAGTCCGGCCATCCTCGGGCGACGGGATGGCGGCGGTACGGGGACTACGGCCGTGACGCCGGTGCTGACCGTCTGGCCGTGGGGGCTCGCCCTCGCCCTCGGACTGACGACCGCCGCATGGCTGCTGAGCCTGTGGCGCCGCGATGCCGGCGTGATCGACGGATTCTGGGGCGTGGGGTTCGCATTACTCGCGTGGGTGTACTGGAGCGCCGGCGGCGCGGAGCCGTCCCGGGGCCTGCTCGTCGCGGCGCTCGCCACGGTCTGGGGCGTCCGGCTCTCCGTGCATATCGTCAGGCGCAACCACGGGCGCGAGGAGGACTGGCGCTACCGGGCGATGCGCGAGCGGCGGGGCGCCCGCTTTCCGCTCTGGAGCCTAGTGATGGTCTTCTGGCTCCAGGGCGCCCTGATGTGGCTGCTGAGCGCACCGTTGCTTCAGGCGCAGGCACAGGCGCCGTTCCCGCGCACGCTCGACATTGCGGGAGTGACGGTGTGGCTCGTCGGGTTCCTGTTCGAAACGATCGGTGACGCGCAGTTGAGCCGCTTTCGCGCCGATCCGGCCAACCAGGGCCGCGTCCTGCGCACCGGGCTATGGCGCTGGACACGCCACCCGAACTACTTCGGCGACGCGCTGGTCTGGTGGGGCCTGTTCCTGATCGCGGTGGCCACGCCGAGCGGTTGGTGGACGATATTCAGCCCGCTGCTGATGACCTGGCTGCTGCTTCGTGTTTCCGGCGTGTCCCTGCTCGAGGAAAAGCTCGTGGAGACGCGTCCGGGCTATCGCGAGTACGTCGAATCGACCAGCGCGTTCATTCCGTGGCCTCCGCGCCGGCACCGGCAGGCCGGACACTGACCGGAGAAACGCATGGGAGCCATCACCCGGGCGGACACGCACCGCGGATCGATCGCCCGGCGATCGGTCCGGGCTGTCGCGTCGCTGCTCGCGACGCGGCAGATAGACACGCGACGCGGTGAGACACCCGACTTGGGGCGGGGCTTCTCGTGGCTGCATCTCGCTCCATACGTGGTCCTGCACGCCGGCTGCCTGGGCGTGCTGTGGGTCGGCTGGAGTCCGTTCGCGGTCGGCTTCGCGGTCGGCTTCTACCTGCTGCGGGCGTTCTTCGTGACGGCGTTCTACCATCGCTACTTCTCGCACCGCGCGTTCCGGACCTCGCGCGGCACGCAGTTCGTCTTCGCGGTGCTCGGGAACACGGCGGTCCAGCGGGGGCCGCTGTGGTGGGCATCGCATCACCGGCGACATCACCGGCACACCGACAGCCCAGGCGATCCGCACTCGCCGGTCCGCTCCTTCCTGTGGAGCCATCTCGGCTGGCTGACCGCCCGGGAGCATGCGGCGACGGACCTCGGCGTGGTCCCCGATCTGGCCCGCTTCCCGGAGCTGCGCTGGCTCGACCGCTGGGACACCCTCGTCCCGGCGCTCGTTGCCGTGGGGACGTGGGGCCTCGGATCGTTGCTGGCGGGGCTCGCCCCGTCGCTGGGAACCGACGGACCGCAAATGCTCGTCTGGGGCTTCTTCGTCTCGACGGTGATCCTGTTCCACGTCACCTGCATGGTGAACTCGGTGGCGCACTTGTTCGGGTCCCGCCCGTATGACACCGGTGACGAGAGTCGGAACAACTGGCTCGTCGCCACGCTCAGTCTCGGTGAGGGCTGGCACAACAACCACCACTTCGCGCCCGGCGCGGCGCGTCAGGGATTTCGGGCGTGGGAGATCGATCCGACCTGGTGGGGCCTGCGGCTGCTCGAACGACTCGGCGTGATCTCCGGTCCGCGCCCCGTGCCGGCCAGGGCACGCATCGCGCGACGCCGGACCGGCCGCTCCGGATGACGTCGAGGCTCATCAATCTCGGTCTGTACCAGATCGGCTGGTTCTGCTGCGTGCTCGGTGCCGCGCGCGGGCAGGGCACGGCCGGGGGCCTCGTCGCTCTGGCCCTGGTGCTGGTCCACGTGGCGCTGCTCGAGGATCGCAGCGGCGAGGCTCCGCTGCTCGCGCTGGCGGGCGGCTTCGGGCTGGCCGTCGACTCGACGCTCGGCAGCCTGAAGCTGCTCGACTATGCGAGCCCCTCCCCCTGGTCACCGCTGGCGCCCGTGTGGATCGTCGCCCTGTGGATCCAGCTCGCCACGCTGCTGCGCTTCGGGCTCGCCGTGATGGTGGGGCGTCCCGGACTGGCCGCGCTGCTCGGAGCCGCAGGCGGCCCCCTCGCATTCATGATCGGCGAACGCCTCGGCGCGGTGCGGTTCGCGGAGCCGGCGTGGATTGCCCTGCTGGCACTCGGAGTCCTGTGGGCGATCGCGCTGGCGCTGCTATCGGCAGCGGCCGCGCGTCTGCTCGGCCCGGCCCCCCCCGCGCGCTATCGGTGTCCCGCCCGGGGCTGAGTTGCCGTCGCCGTGGGGGGTACCCTGGACTATCCTGCTGCGCGCAATGCCGACCTCCCTCGCCGACGCACCGATCACCGCCGCGCCGCTGGCCGTCGTCGATGTCGAGACGACCGGCCTCTCGCCGGCGCGCGGGGACCGCGTCGTCGAGGTCGGCGTCCTGCTCTGCGAGGGCGCCTCGCGGATCGAACGCACGGTGTCGACGCTGTGCAACCCCGGATTCCCGCTCGATCCGCGCGTCGTCGCGATCCACGGCATCACGGACGAGATGCTCCGCGACGCGCCGCCGTTCTCCGCACGGGCAGCGGAGCTGGCCTCGATCCTCGCCGATCGCGTGATCGTCGGGCACAACGTGCGCTTCGACCTCGGCTTTCTCGCCGCCGAATTCGGCCGGGCCGGGGTTGCGTTCGAACCCGGCCCGGTGCTCGACACGCTGGCGCTGGCGCGCACCGTGGCCCCGCAAGGCCGCTGCGGGCTCGGAGCGCTCGCGGCGCGGCTCGGCGTGACGGTGACCGGCGCCCACCGCGCCCTGGCCGATGCGCGCACGACGTGGGAGGTGCTGCGCATCCTGCTCGAGCGGTCGGAGGAGGGCAACGCAAGGACGCGCACGGTCGGCGAACTGATGGAGCTGCAGCAGCGGGCGCCGGACCGCCGGGCGCCGCGGCGCCCTGTCGACACGGGGCAGCTCGCGCGCTGGGACCGCCAGGCCCGTGCGCTGCTCGAGCGCAGGCGGGTTGCCGTGCTGTACCGCAACGCGTTCGGCCAGACCGGCTGGCGCACGATCCGGCCGCTCGCCTGGAGCGCCCCGTACCTGCGGGCGTGGTGCGAGCTGCGCTGCGGCGAGCGGACGTTCCGGATCGACCGGATCCTGGAGTCGCGGCCGGTTTCGTGAGGCGGCGCGTCGCGGGGACGGAGTCCGCGGCAGGCGCTATCGCGATGCCCCTCGACGGGTCGGCGTCCGCCGGAACAGCACCAGCGACAGATCGTCCGGCTTCGAGGGCATGCCCTCGACCGGTTCGATCATCCGGGCGCGGGCCAGGGCCGCGGCCTGCTCGGCGGCCTGCCGGATCGGACCGCAGCGGACGCGGGCGACCAGCTCGTCCAGGTACAGATTGTCGAACAGCCCGTCGCTGCCGAGCACGACCGTGTCGTGCGGCGCCAGCTCGAGGGTGGGCCCGAGCTCGATCCGCATGTCCGGAGCACCGACCAGGTTGGAGACGATGTGCAGGTCCTCGTGATGCACCGCGGCATCGCCGTCGAGCACGCCGGCCTCGACGGCGTAGCCGACGGGCGAATGGGCGACGGTCTGCAGCTTGAGCCGGCCTCGCTGCCCGACGACGAGCGCCGCGGCATCGCCGACGTGGTACGTCCGGGCGGTGGTCCCGTCGATCTCGACGACGACGAGCGTCGCCGCCGCTCCCGTCCCGCGCCGCTGGAGTTCCTCGTTCGCCCGCTCGATCGCGTCGAGGATCACGCCGCGCAGCGGCAGCTCGGCACCGTCGGCGCGCCCCGCCGCCGCCGCGAGCAGCCCGACGACGAGCTGGGCCGCCTCCGCGCCTTCACGGCGCCCGCCGACGCCGTCGGCGACGGCGAGGATCGCCCGCTCGGCCCCGACAGGCACGACCAGCGCGGCGTCCTCGCAGGTCCGCTCGGGCTCGGGCGCGGCGACGACGAGCGCGGCGGCACGGCCGCCGGCGACGTCCACCAGGCGCGCACGGCCGGCGTGCTCCTCGGTGCCCCGCAGCAGGAGGGGGGCTGTCGCCTCGACTGGGGGCGCCGCCTGACCCATCGGCATCGACTCCACGGTTCGTTCCGTTCCATCCATCGGCCGCGCGGCTCCCGATCTTGAGGCCACGCCGCAGCGCGGCGCGTCCCGTTCACCCGCCAGTATGAGCGTCCGGAAGCGTCCGATCACGGCCCCCGGCCGCTGCGACCGGCGGCTCAATCGGCCGCCGGCGGCGGCCGATGAGAAGGAGCGAGCCACGGAGGCCGCACCCGGGATCGGGTCCGGCCCGTTCGGAGGTCCCTGTCTTGAGCGAGCCCGTGCGGCCTGCCCTGCACACCGGTGCCCCGGCCCCCGGCGTCCGCCGCGCCCTGTGGGTGGCGGCGGCGCTGCTCGGACCGGCGATTCCGGTCGCGCTCGCCGCCGGCGCACGGGGCCCGGTCGTCACGTGGCTGCTCGCCGGCCTGTCCAGCGCCCTGCTGTTCGTGCTGGTCCTGCGCGCCAGCCGGTCCGACCGCAGCGACCCGGCGCGGATCACCGCCGAGACCGACGAGGGGTTCCGTACGTTCTTCGAGGAGAACCGCTCGGTGCAGCTCCTCGTCGATCCGGAGAGCGCGACGATCTGGGACGCCAATGCGGCGGCCGTCGACTTCTACGGCTACCCGCGCGACCAGCTGCGGGGCATGCCGCTGACGGAGATCAACCCGCTCCCCGTCGACCGGCTGCGCGAGGCGCTCGAGCGAATCCGCACCGGAATCCAGCCGTACCTGCAGTTCCAGCACCGGCTTGCCGACGGCACGCTGCGCGACGTCGAGGTCCACAGCGGACCCGTGCGCCTCGGCGAGCGCACCCTGCTGCTCTCGACGATCCACGACATCACCGAGCAGAAGCGCGCCGAGCGCGCCTGGCGAAGGAGCACCGCGGAGGCGCACAAGCTCGCGCTGGTCGCCAGCCGCACGCGGAGTGCCGTCGTCATCGCCGATGCGCTCGGACGGATCGAATGGGTCAACGAGGCGTTCTCGCGTCTGTTCGGGTGGAGCCTCGACGAGATCCGCGGCCGGGATCCGCTGGCGCTGCTGCGCGGTCCGCGCACCGACGAAGCGATCGTCGACGCGCTGCGACGGCTCACCCTGCGGGGTCGCGAGTTCCACGGCGAGATCACGGCGCACGCACGGGACGGGGCGGCACTCGACCTCGAACTCGACGTCCAGCCGGTCCGTACGACCAGCGGACTGACGACGCACTACACCGCCGTGATCCACGACGTGACCAGCGCGCGCCGGCAGGAGCGCGCCCTGCGCGAGGCGAACGTCTTCCTCGGCAAGCTGATCGACACCGCGGCGACGGCGATCTACACCGTCGACGCCGACGGGAGGATCACGAACGTCAACAACGCGTTCTCCGCAATCACCGGGTACGAGGAGTCCGATGTCCGGGGGCGCAGCGAGAGCGAGGTCCTCGGCACGGAGTTCCGGCCGCCCGCCGGGCAGCCGGGCGATCGGGGCGGCGCGGCTCTCTCGCGGGCGGAGTGCCGCATCCGGGTCGCCGACGGACGCGAACGGATCGTGATCCACAATGCGGACGAGATCCGCGAGAACGGCCGGTTCATCGTCGGCGTGCGCTCGTTCGTCGACGTTACCGACCTGATCGCGGCGCGGCGCGCGGCCGAGGCGGCGACCGAGGCGAAGAGCGAGTTCCTGGCCAACATGAGCCACGAGATCCGCACTCCGATGAACGGCATCATCGGGATGACGGATCTGCTGCTCGAGACGGCGCTGGACGACGAGCAGCGCTCGCTGCTGATGACGGCGCGCTCGTCGGCCGACGCGCTGCTGCAGATCATCAACGACATTCTCGACTTCTCGAAGATCGAGGCCGGCAAGCTGAGTCTCGAGCGGGTTCCCGTCCGGCCGCTGGACCTCGCGGAGGAGGCGCTCGAGACGGTCGCCCATCGCGCGGCATCCAAGGGGCTCGAGATCGTCCCCGTGCTCGATCCGGCGTCCCCGTCCCAGGTGCTCGGCGACCCGGTGCGCATCCGGCAGGTGCTGCTCAATCTGCTGAGCAACGCGACCAAGTTCACGGAACGGGGACGGATCCTGCTGCGTGTCGGCCCGGACCCGCGCGGACGCCCCGGGCTGCGATTCGAGGTCGAGGACACCGGCATCGGAATCCCCCGCAACCGGCTGACGCGGATCTTCGAGCCGTTCACCCAGGCGGACACGTCGACCACGCGGCGCTACGGCGGTACGGGACTCGGCCTGTCGATCTCGCACCGGCTCGTCAGCCTGATGGGGGGCGAGATGGGAGTTCGCAGCGAGGTCGGTCGCGGTTCGGTGTTCTGGTTCACGGTTCCCGCCGCGGCGCTGGCGCCGGACGAGGGCGAGAACCGGCCGCTGGCGGGACGCCACCTGATCCTGGCGACCGAGGACCCCGTCCTCGCCGAGGCGACTGCGCTGTGGCTCCGGCACTGGGGCGCGATCGTCGATCTCGCGCCGGACGCGACAGCGGCTCTGTCCCGTCTCGACGCCCGGATCGCGGCCGGCGGCGACTGCGATCTCGTCATCGTCGACGAGGATGCGCTGGAGACCAGCCGGGGCATCGCCGATCTCGAGTCGCTCGCCTCCCGCACGGTCGGCGGCAGGGCGGTCCCGGTGCTCGTGCTCGCTCCGCTGACGCGGCTGTCGAACCAGGCGAACTGGCTCGAGCACGGGGCGACTGCCGTGCTGCGCAAGCCGTATCGCCGGAGCGCGCTGCTCGACCGCATCCTCAGGGCGCTCGCCGGCGAGCGCGCCGGCCAGCGCGAGGAGGTGAGCTCCGAGCAGGCCGGAGAGCGCGCCCCGTCCTCCGACGCGCGGTCCCCGGCGGGTACCGGACCGGGGCTGCGCGTGCTGGTCGTCGAGGACAACCGGATCAACCAGCTCGTCGCCTCGAAGCAGCTGACCCGGCTCGGTCATCGGGTCGAGACGGCCGCCAACGGCCGCCTCGCGCTGGATCTGATCCGCGAGCAGGCGTTCGACCTCGTGCTGATGGACTGCCAGATGCCGGAGATGGACGGCTACGAGGCAACGCGCGCGATCCGCAAACTTTCCGACCGCGAGCGGGCATCGGTGCCGATCATCGCGATGACCGCCCACGCGATGAAGGGAGATCGCGAACGCTGCCTCGCCGCCGGCATGGACGACTACGTGCCGAAGCCGGTACGGCTCGAGGAGCTGCGGGCGGCGATCGAGCGCGTCGTCGCCGAGAGGCAGCCGGTCTGACCGCCTCCCGCCGCCGGCCCGATCTGCCGGCTCTCGACTAGACTCGTGCCGATGACACGGATCCGCGTCTCCGACGACGAGAACGCGACGCTCGCCGTCCGCGTGCGCCGGGCGCTCGGCGTGAGCCACCGCGAGGCGCGGGAGCTGATCGCGTCGCAGCGCGTGCTGGTCGACGGCCGGCCCGCGACCGATCCGGCCCGGCGCCCCGGATCGGGCGCGGAGATCGAGATCGTTCCGCCCCGGCCGACACGCGCGGGCCGGACCATCGCGGGTCCCGGGTTCCGCGTCGTCCATCTCGACCGGGACCTCGTGGCGATCGACAAGGATCCGGGCGTCGTCGTCGTGCCCACGGGATCGCCGGACGACGACGACGTGCCGCTCGTGGCAAGGGTGATCGCCGCGCTCGGACTCGCCGGACACCGCGCCGACGCGCTGTGGGTCGTCCACCGCATCGATCGCGAGACGTCGGGACTCGTGCTGTTCGCCCGGCGCGAGCGTGCCTACCACCGCCTGCGCCGCGCGTTCCGGACGCGTCGGCCGGTGCGCGAGTATCTCGGCATCACCGCAGGCATTCCCGCGGAGCAGGCCGGCGAGCTGTCCGGATGGCTGCACGAGGATCCGCGCACCCACCGGGTGACGGCGCTTTCGCGGCCGGTCGAGGGTGCCGTCAACGCCCGGACGCTCTACCGCGTCCTGGCCCGCCGCGCGCGGCCGCCACGGGCGCTCGTCCGCTTCCGGCTGGTGACCGGTCGCCGGAACCAGATCCGCGCCCAGGCAGCGGCTGCCGGCTGGCCGCTTGTCGGCGACCGCTGGTACGGCGCAGGAGATCGCGGTCCCGGCCGCGCGGCACTGCACGCGGCGCGGCTGGAGATTCCCGCGGCCGCGCTCGGCCGTCGCGGCCCACTGGTCCTCGAGGCCCCGCTGCCGTCCGACCTCGGCCGGCTCGTCCGGCGCTGGTTCCCGGATCAGGACACGAAGCCGTAACGCGCCCGCACAGGGTCGGACGGCCCCTCCCGGCGGACGGGCCGCCGCGGATCCGCGGCGAGCCGCTCGAGCACCCAGAACGCCTCGACGGCGAGTCCCGCATGGCCGGTCCGTTCCGCCCACTCGGGCGCGGTCCTCAGCGCGCCCTCCTCGCCGGACAGCGCGTCGAGCAGAGCGCGCTGGAGCGAGAGAACCTCCGCCGCGGCCCGCTTGCCCGCCTCGACCCCGGGCTGGTGGTACGCGTTGACGTTGACGAGCGACGCGTAGAGGCCGACGGTGCGCTCGAACAGCGCGATCAGCGCGCCGAGCGCCCGCGCGTCGGTCCGCGGCAGCCACAGCGTGATCACGCGGCGACCGCGCTCGAGCAGGGCGCGCCGCGTGCCGAGCAGGAATCCGGCCAGGAAGTCTCCCGACGTGACACCCGGTTCGACCTCGAGCGGCGCCCCGACGAGCCGGTCCTCCAGCGTGCCGACGAGCAGTGCGAAGAAATTGTCCAGACCGTCGCGCAACTGCTGGACATACGCGTGCTGGTCGGTCGAGCCCTTGTTGCCGTAGACGGAAAGGCCCTGGTGGACGATCCGCCCGTCCCGGTCGCGCTCCTTGCCCAGCGATTCCATCACGAGCTGCTGCAGGTAGCGCGCGAACAGGCCGAGCCGGTCCCGGTACGGGATGACGACCATGTCACGCGCCCCGCGCCCCTCGCCCGCGACGTGCCAGGCGACGGCGAGCCGCGCGGCGGGGTTCGCGTACGGATCCGGGACGCGGGTCGCGGCGTCCATCGCGCGCGCGCCGTCGAGGAACGCCGCGGCGTCGTGGCCGCACAGCGCCATCGGCAGCAGCCCCACCGCCGAGGTGACCGAGGTCCGGCCGCCGACCCAGTCCCACATCGGGAAGCGTCCCGCGAAGCGCTGCTCTTCGGCTCGCCGCCACAGCGCACTCCCCTCGCCGGTGACGGCGACGAGATGCGCCGCCGGGTCGAGACCGCGCGCGCGGAGGCGCGCGATCGCCTCCTCCATCCCGTTGCGGGTCTCGGGAGTTCCGCCCGACTTCGAGACGACGACGACGAGCGTCGTCTCCAGGCGGTCGCCCAGCTCGCTGAACGTCCGCTCGATCCCCTCGGGGTCGGTGTTGTCGAGAAACCGGATCCCGAGCGGATCGTCCGGCGTGCCGAGGGCATCCGCGACGAGCTGCGGACCGAGCGCCGATCCGCCGATCCCGATGTGCAGGACGTCGGAAAAGCGCGTCCCCGGCCGCGGCGCAATCGACCCGTCGTGGACGGCGGCGGCGAACCGGCGCACCTCGTCGATCGTGCGCTCGATGGCCTGGCGCAGCTCCGGGTCGGGAGCGAGGTCCGGAGCACGCAGCCAGTAGTGCCCGACCCGGCGTCCTTCGTCCGGATTGGCGATCCCGCCGGCCTCGAGCGCGCGCATCTCCTCGAATGCGCGCTCGAGCGCGGGGAGCAGTCGCTGCGCCTCCGTCCCGTCGACATCGATTCCCTGCAGGTCGAGCAGCAGCGGGGGATCGTCGAGCACGACGGCCCTGTCCGCGAACGTGCCGTAGCCGGGCGGCTGGCCCATGGTCACCTCCCGCCGCAGCATAGGCGATCCGGGATGCAGAGAAAAAGAAGCACCGGCGCGACGGCCGGTGCTTCCCGGGATGTTCCGAGCCGACGGACCGTCAGGGACAGGCCGGAGGCGCAGGACGCTTCGCGCCGGAGGAGTCGGACCCCATGTCGCCCTCGCAGGCTCCCGCCACGGCGCGACTCTCGTAGAAGTAGATCGTCCCGACGGGTGGCACGGCCTGGTCGTTCCCCTCGGGCGTGGGCAGGGCGGAGCGGATGCAGATCCAGTTCCAGTCCCAGGGAACCGCGACGGTTCCGCGATACATGTTGTAGGAATCCGCGCCGTTCACCGCGCTCCAGCGGAACGTCTCCTTGTTCGGATCCCACGTCGACGAGGCACCGGTGTCGTCGAGGTGCCCGTAGGTCGCGTCGCCGGGGACGCAGTCCTCGCTGTCGAGCACGCCGTCGCCGTCGCCGTCGCCCTGTCCGAGGATCAGCGCCTCGCCCGCGTCGGCACGCAGGTCGTCCGGACCGTCGCCGAGATCGGTCGAGCAGACCAGGTCGAGGCCCGCGGCCCCGTCGAGGTTGGCGAGCAGCAGCCAGCCGGTGTCCCCCAGCGTGTCGGACGACGAGCGGCCCAGGATCGCCTGGGACGGCGGCACGTCGGCCAGGTCGACGACCAGGTTGCCCGCGGCGAGCCGCGCCGGATCGGCGACCCGGACCGCGCCGAGATCGACCGGCGTGCCGCCCGAGCCGTCGGCACCGGGACCGGCGAGCAGGATCTCGACGCTGCCGTCGCCGTCGAAGTCTCCGGCGGCGAGACCGCTGCCGAGCCGTTCGCCGGAGACCGGTCCGAACCAGCTCCGCTCCGCCGCGGCCGCAAGCGTCCCTCCGCTTCCGGTCGCGAACGAGGCACCGCCGTCGAGCTGGTACGCGCCGCCGGCGTTGACCCGCGCGGCGTCGCCCGGAGGCGAGCCCTGGCCCGGCACCCCGACGAGCAGGTCCGCGGTGCCGTCCGCCCCGAGATCGGCCACCGCCAGCGCAGCGCCGGCCTGGTCCGACTCGGTGTCGCCGTAGAACGCGGCGAAGTAGTCGCCGTTGAACATGTTGAGCTGGAAGCCGAACGTCGACAGCGTCCCCTGGTCGATGACGTAGACCTCACCGGCGCCGGCAAGCAGGTTCGTCGCACCGTCACCGTCCGGCGCCGAGACGACCAGATCCGGCGTGCCGTCGCCGGTCACGTCGCCGGCAGCGAGCACGCTGCCGAAGTGGTCGTCGAAGTCCGCTCCGTTGATGTAGTGGTCGAAGTTCTCGCTCCCGAAGGCGAACTCGAGCCGCCTGGTCGAGATCGAGGCGTTGAGCAGCACGAACACGACGCCGCCGTCGGTCACCGACTCGAACTCGCCGTCGGCCATCGGTGCACCGAGGGCGAGATCCTGTGAACCGTCACCGTCGACATCGAGCACGGCGACCGCCTCGCCGAGGCGGTCCCCGGCCCGCGCGCCGAAGATCGTCACGTTGGCCGAGGTGCTGGCCAGATCGATCGTCGACGACAGTCCGCCGCCGTAGAACACGTAGACCTCGCCGGCGTCCGGATCGAGATCCTGGTCGCTCGCCCCGCCGGGCGCCCCGACGACGAGATCGTCCGTGCCGTCGCCGTTGACGTCCCCGGCGGCGAGACTCGTCCCGAGCTCGTCCCCGGCGTCCTGGGCGTGGATCTCCACGTCGGCGGCGGTCGTCGCCAGATCCACCGACGCGGCGACCGGCCCGTAGAAGACGTAGACGGCCCCGGCCCCGGACCGGCCGTTGCCCGGCCCGTCGGCGTCGGGTGCACCCAGCGCCAGGTCGGGCGTTCCGTCACCGTTGAAGTCGCCCGTGATCCCGCCGCGCCCGAGGGCGTCGCCGGCCTCCTCGCCCCACACGGCGAGGCCGTCCCCGCTCGACAGCCGGACGAGCGTCTCGCAGGCGTTGCCCGTGCCGTCGTTGTCGGCGTCGAGCTGGTCCGCGTTCGCCACGAGGATGCAGTTGTCGCTGATGTTCTCGATGCCGTCGTTGTCGGCGTCCGAGTCGCAGGCGTCCCCGATCCCGTCCGCGTCGACATCCGACTGGCTCGCGTTCTCGTCCGACGGGCAGTTGTCGTCGCAGTCGGCCGTGGCTCCGCCGGTGCACGGATCGGCTGTGCCGTCCCCGTCGTCGCCCGGCACGCCATCCTGGTCGAAGTCGCCCTCGCAGGCGTCTCCGGTGCCGTCGCCGTTGGTGTCCGTCTGATCGGGGTTCGGCGTGAGCTGGCAGTTGTCGCACAGGTTCCCGACGCCGTCGCTGTCGTCGTCGAGCTGGCTCGCGTTGGGCGTGTTGGGGCAGTTGTCGGCCAGGTTGCGCACCGTGTCGCCGTCGAGGTCTCCGGGCGAGACGACCCACACCTCGCCGGTGTTGAACCGGTCGGCAGTGTCGTCCGGATCCCCGTCGCCGCCCTCGACGCCGAGGACCGCGTCCTGGGCCCCGTCGCCGTTGATGTCCGCCACGGCGATCGCGCTCGGCAGGCTGTCGACGACGTCGGCGCCGAAGATGGAGGTCGGCTTGAGCGACGTCTGCAGGTCGACCTCGAAGTCGAACTGCACGTCCTTCCACGACAGCACGACCGCCTCGCCGGCCTCGCTGCGGCCCGGCGCCTGCGGTCCCTCGGAACCGGTGGCGCCGAGGATCAGTTCGGCGGAGCCGTCGGCATCGAGGTCACCGGCGCCGACCGCCTCGCCGAGGAAGTCCGACTGGCGTCGTCCGTAGATGCGCAGGTCGGCGATCAGCTCGACCGAGTCCGAGAACCAGCTCGCCCGCGCGCGGTCGAGCACGACGTACGACCGCCCGGCCAGCGAGCGGCCCGTGCCGGGCGCGTCCGCGCCGGACACGCCGATCAGGATGTCCTCGAAGCCGTTTCCGTCGACGTCGGCGGCTGCGAGCGACGTCGGCAGCTGGTCGTCCTGGTTCTCGCCCCAGATGCGGATGCCCGGATCGAGCGAGAGGTCGCGCACCGTGCCGCTGGTCAGCGCCGCATCGCCGAACACGAGGTACAGCTCGCCGCGGTCTGGCTTGAGCGAGTCGGGACCGTCACCTGTACGCGCACCGACGAGCAGGTCGTCGATGCCGTCCTGGTCGACGTCGCCGGCGGCGATCACGCGCCCGGCACGGTCGGTGTCATCCGCCCCGCGGACGAAGAAGTCCGGCGAGACCGCGGTGAAGTCGGTCTTCCCGCCGAGCGCCGAGCCGCCGAAGGCGACGTAGACGCCACCGTACGTGCGGAACCGTCCGGCGACGGAGTCGTACTCGCGGTAGTTCTGCGCCCCCATCGCCACGTCGGCGCTGCCGTCGCCGTTGATGTCGCCGATCGCGAGCGAGACGCCCATGAACGCGGCCCCCCGGCTCGCGCCCCAGACGGCGTCGGCGTTGGGATTCTCGCGGTCACCCGTGTCGGTATCGATCGACACCGGCCACGACGAACGACCGAAGAAGGCGTAGACCCGACCCGCACCGGCCTTCGACTCGGACGTGCCGTCGCCGTCCTCGTCGAGCGCGGCGCCGAAGTGCTCGGCGCGCGGTGCGCCGACGACCAGGTCGTCCGTGCCGTCACCGTTGATGTCACCCACGGCGACCGCCCGGCCGAACTCGTCGTTGCCCACCTCGCCGTAGATCGTGACGTCCGGACTGCGCAGCTTGAGATCGAACTCCTGCGCGGAGAGCGGCCCGAAGATCAGGTACACCTCGCCGGTGAAGTCCTCGGCGTTGGTCGGCCCCTTGGCGTCCGGGACGCCGATCACGAGGTCGTCGTGGCCGTCGCCGTTGAGATCTCCCGCGGCCACCGCGCGACCGGCGGAGTCGAGCTTGTCCTTGCCGTAGACGACCAGATGGTCGGCACCGTCCGCAGCGAGATCGACCTCCGGGATGTCGCAGGCGTCGCCGATCCCGTCGCCGTCGGTGTCGGTCTGTGCCGGATTGGCGACGGTCGTGCAGTTGTCGTCGCAGTCGGTCGTGGCGCCGCCGGTGCAGGGATCGAATGTCCCGTCGCCGTCCTCGTCGGCGATCCCGTCATCGTCGTCGTCTGTGTCGCAGGCGTTGCCCGATCCGTCGCCGTCGGAATCCGCCTGGTCGGGATTGGCGTCGAGCGGACAGTTGTCGCACACGTTGCCGAGATTGTCACCGTCGTCGTCGACCTGGGACGGATTCGGATCCAGCGGGCAGTTGTCGCAGGCGTCGCCGACCCCGTCGGCGTCGCCGTCCTCCTGGCCCGGATTGGGCGTCACGCGGCAGTTGTCGTTCGGGTCGCCGTTGATGTCCTCGTCGTTGACGCCGTCGTTGTCGTCGTCGCCGTCGCAGGCGTTTCCTTGCCCGTCCCCGTCGGTATCGCGCTGGAAGCCCTCGAACAGCTCCTGCGAGCTGACGGTCCCGTCCCCGTCCTGGTCGCAGAACAGCGGGTCGGCGTCACAGTCGCCGTTGTTGACGCCTCCGCAGTTGTCGCACTCCGAACCGACGTGATCGGAGTCCTGGAAGAAGATGTTGTCGCCCTCGCGCTGCTCGAAGTTGCACTGCTCGGGGCAGTTGTCGCACGCGTCACCGATGCCGTCCGGCCCCTGGGTCAGCTCCTCGGAGCCCTCGTCCCAGGTCCCGTCGCGGTCCCGGTCGAGGAACAGGAACACGTCGGTCCGGTCGATCGTCCCGTCGCCGTCCTCGTCGACCGGGAATTCGATGATCGGGCACTCGACGGTCTCCTGCGGGCCGTCCGTGTCGCGCTGGTCCGGATTGTCGACGTCGGGGCAGTTGTCACAGACATCGCCCAGCCCGTCGCCGTCCTGGTCGGCCTGGTCGTCGTTGACCACCGCCGGGCAGTTGTCGCACGCGCCGCCGAGGCTGTCGCCGTCGACGTTGTCCTGGTCGGGGTTGACGACATCGACGCAGTTGTCGCAGACGTCTCCGACATTGTCGCCGTCCTGGTCGGCCTGGGACTCGTTGTCGTCGAGCGGACAGTTGTCGCACGCGTCGCCGAGCGTGTCCGCGTCGCTGTTGTCCTGGGTCGGATTGGGCGTGAACGGACAGTTGTCGTCACAGTCCGTCGTCGCACCGCCGGTACACGGATCGGACGTGCCGTCCCCGTCGTCGTCCGGGATGCCGTCGTTGTCGTCGTCCGGATCGCACAGGTCGCCGGTGCCGTCCTGGTCGAAGTCCTCCTGGCCGACGTTGGCGTCGTTCGGGCAGTTGTCGCAGGCGTCGCCGAGCCCGTCGCCGTCGGCGTCGTTCTGGAATCCCTGGTCACGCTCCTGCTGGCTGACCGTGCCGTCGCGATCCTGGTCGCACGAGAACGGATTGCTGTCGCAGTCTCCGTTGCGCACGACGCGGCAGTTGTCGTCGCAGTTGAACACCTGGCCGCTCGGACACGGATTGAACGTGCCGTCGCCGTTGTCGTCGTTGATGAAGTCGTCGTCGTCGTC
>RFIB01000083.1 GCA_003695625.1 Acidobacteriota bacterium
CCGCCGGACTCCGCGCTCCGCGCGGGAATGCGCCTCCCGCTCGTGCAACACGCCCCCCGGGCCCGTCCGCCGGATCCCCCCTGCAGCGCCAGCCGGCGTCCGCATGCGGACACCACCCCCGGACACCCGGACACTCGGGGCGGTCGCGGGCGCCCACAAGCTGCGCTACACGTCGTGGCTTGCGGGGTGCCGCGGCGTCGGCGACACTGCGGGTCACAAGGAGCATCCCGTGAGCGATCCTGGCGATGGCCGGTCCAGCCTGAACGAGATCCAGGTCGACCGGAACAACCTGTACAAGGAAGAGACCTTCACCGACATGAAGGTCGCGACGATCCGCCGGCTGACGCCGGTCCGCGCCGACGGGACGCCCGACACGGGCCGCCCGGAGGTGTTTCTCGGCTCGACGCAGATCCTGACGCCCGAGGGCCCGCTGCCGCTGCAGTTCGCCATCGAGGCGGACAGTCTCGAGCAGGCGTTCGAGAAGTTCCCCGAGGCGGTGCGCCGGGGCGTCGAGGACATGATGCAGGAGCTGCGGGAACTCCAGCGCCAGCAGTCCTCGCGCATCGTCGTGCCCGGTCAGAACATCAGCCCGGACATCCTCAAGAAGCCCTGACCTCGGCGCGGCGCGCGGACAAAGGTCCGCCCGACCCTGATGACGCTGCACCTCTCGGTGCTCGACATCGCGATCCTGGTGGCCTACCACGTCGTGGTTCTCGGCATCGGGGTCTCGCTGGTGCGCCGCACGCGCGGCGGGGATGACCTGTTCCTGGCCGGCCGGCGTCTCGGCTGGTTTCCGGTCGGCGTGTCGCTGTTCGCGTCGAACGTCTCGAGCACGACGCTGATCGGGCTTGCGGGCGCGGCGTACACGTGGGGCATCGCCGTCGCCGGCTACGAGTGGATGGCCGCCCCGGTGCTGGTCGTCTTCGCGGCGGTGCTGCTGCCGCTCTACCTCGGGCAGCGGGTGACCACCGTGCCCGAGTTCCTCGAGCGCCGGTTCGACCGGCGCTGCCGGCTGTACTTCTCCGCGCTGACGCTGGTGACCAACATCGTGGTCGACACGGCCGGCAGCCTGTTCGCCGGCGCGATGGTGATCCGCACGTTCTTCCCCGAGATCGGGCTGTTTCCGGCCGCTCTGGCGCTGGCGCTGTTCGCGGGGGCCTACACCGCCGCCGGCGGCCTGGCCGCCGTGGTCTACACGGACGTCGTCCAGGCGGTCATCCTGCTCGCCGGATCGTGCCTGATCGCGATCCTGTGCTTCGCGCGCTTCGGTTTCGACTGGAGCGCGGCGAGCGCCGGCATCGATCCGTCACACCTCTCGCTGCTGCTGCCGGCCGACGATCCGAACCTGCCGTGGCCGGGACTGCTCGTCGGGGTGCCGCTGCTCGGGTTCTACTTCTGGGGCACGAACCAGTTCATCGTCCAGCGGACGCTGGCCGTGCGCAGCCTGCGCGACGGCCGTCTCGCATGCCTGTTCGCGGGACTGCTCAAGCTCGGCGTGCTGTTCGTCATGGTGCTTCCCGGCGTGATGGCGCTGAAGATCGTCCCGGACCTGCCGCGCGGCGACATGGTGTTTCCCGCGCTGATCCGCGAACTGCTGCCGTCCGGCCTGCTCGGCATCGTCCTCGCCGGGCTGATCGCGGCGATCCGCTCGAGTGTCGACTCGACGCTCAACTCGGCGGCGACGCTGGTCACGGTCGACTTCGTCCAGCCGCTCGCCCCTGGGCTCGACGACCGCCTCGCCGGGCGGATCGGCCGCATCGCGATCGGTGTGTTCATGGTGCTCTCGGCCGCACTCGCGCCGGCGATCGCCCGCTTCGAGGGGCTGTTCAACTACCTGCAGCTCGCGCTCGCGTACCTCGTGCCGCCGTTCGTCGTGCTGTTCACGGTCGGGGTGCTGTGGCGGCGGGGAACCGCCGCCGGAGCGTTCTGGAGCCTGGTCGCGGGTCACGCGGTGTCGGCGGTCCTGTTCGTCCTGGTCGAGCTGGCAGGCACGCTGTCGATCCACTTCACGCTCGTTCCGGGTGTCGTGTGGCTCGCCGGCGCTGCGGTGTTCGTGGGAGTCAGCCTTGCCGACCGGCGTGGCGCGCCGCCGGGACAGGCTGCCGTGTTCCGCCGCTCGCTGCTCGCCGAGGCTCCCGGGGTGCCGTGGCCGCTCGACTGGCGCGTGCTCGCGGGGGGCCTTCTCGTGCTGACCGCGGCGCTGGTGGTCGCGTTCCGCTGAGCGGCCGACCGGCGCGGTGCGCTCCCGCCGGAAGCCGCACTGCGGCATAATCGGTCGACCTGCGCCGCCGGTCCGCGGCGCGAGACAGGAGGACCGCGTGAGCCGCATCGAGGGCAGCACGATCCTGATCACGGGGGCCGGGTCCGGGCTCGGCCGCGGAATGGCCGCGCGGATGGCCGCCAGGGGCGGCCGGCTCGTGCTGTGGGACATCGATCCGCGCGGCCTGGAGGGCACCGCCGAGGCGGTGCGTGCGGCCGGAGGCGGCGAGCCGGCGTGCTACGTGTGCGACGTGTCGAGCCGCGAGGCGATCTACGAGACGGCCGGGAGGGTCGGTCGCGAGGTCGGTCCGGTGGACATCCTGATCAACAACGCGGGGATCGTCTCGGGCCGGCCGTTTCTCGAGTGCACCGACGAGCAGGTCGAACGGACCATGCGGGTCAACGCGATGGCGCTGTTCTGGACGGCACGGGCGTTCCTTCCCGGGATGATCGAGCGCCGCCGCGGGCACGTGGTGACGATCGCGTCGTCCGCCGGATTCGTCGGTGTCGCCCGGCTCGTCGACTACTGTGCGAGCAAGTGGGCCGCCGTCGGCTTCGCCGAGTCGCTGCGCGTCGAGTTTCGCAAGTACCACCCGTTCCTGCGCTCGACCGTCGTCTGTCCGTACTACATCAACACCGGCATGTTCGAAGGCGTCAAGACGCGTTTTCCGTGGCTGCTGCCGATCCTCGACAAGGACGTCGTCGTGCGGCGGATCGTGCGCGCGATCGAGCGCGACCGGGCGCAGCTCGTCATGCCGTGGCTCGTGCGCACCGTCCCGCTGGTCAAGTTCCTGCCGCCGCGGGCCCAGGACTGGATCTTCGACTTTCTCGGCATCAACCACTCGATGGACGACTTCGTCGGCCGGCGCTGACGAATCGCGCGGCGAGTCGCCCGCCCGGACGAGGAAGGCGATCCGGCCGTGCCGGATCGCCGTTCCGTGGGCGGCAAGGAGTGCCGCTCAGGGCTCGAACGTGATCTTGTACTCGAAGTTGCAGGGTCCGCATTCATAGGTCGGGATCCGGTCGCACGTGGCGCGGATCGCGACGACCTGGTAATCGTCGACCTGAATCAGCCGGTGGGGGCTGTTCATCGGCGTCGAGCCGTTCGTGTTGTAGTACCCGAACGTGTTGTTCGAGTACTCGACCTCGATCCGCACGTCCGTGTTGCCCGTGTTGACCACGTCGAGGAACAGGTCGCGGGCGGTGTTCGAACTCCACAGGTCGTGGTACTCCCACAGGCAGTCCGTCCACGAGTCCGGATCGAGCTGCACCGTGCCCACCACGTGCGGACCGGGGAACCACAGGTCGGTGAACGGCGAGATCCCGTTGTGCTCGCGTCCGTGCATCACGTCCAGGGCGAGAGCACACGGTGCGCCGGTCGGATCGAGGCACGATCCCGTCACCTCGACCAGGTCGACGACCTCCACGGTCCGGGCGGCGCCGGGCGCCAGCGGAATCGTCTGCGGATTGCGCGAATTCTCGTCGAACAGGCCGATGTCGATCGCGCCGGATCCGGTGTTCCGCATCGTGACCAGCGCGTCCCGCGGCCGGCTCGTGTCGAACAGCGTGATCCGGCCCTCACTCGCGTCCAGTGCAAACTCCGCGTTGAACGTCGCCGCCGGTTCCATCTTCGCACCGCACGAGCAGCCCTCCTGTCCGGGGGCGTTCTTCTGGATCTGGCCGTAGAACGCGCCGGCTCCGGGATCGGTCGGGCTGCCGGCGACGGGGTCGCCGAGCCGCTGCTGGGCGGAGGTTGACGGAGCGGCGAGCGCCGCCGCGGCGATCAGGACACCGGTCAGGGTCAGGGGGGACGTCTTCATGGCGGGTCTCCTTTGGGTAAGGCCCGCCGTCGTCCGGTCGTGCGGGCCATGCGTTCGATCGGCAGGTCCGCCACCGGAGGTTCACGTTACGCGGTCATCGTGGATTTACAGCCGGGGAAATCCGATCCGCACGAACACGTCCTCGAGCGCCGCCCGATCGCCGGCCGACAGTGCGGCGACGGCACGCATCGCCAGCCGCTCCGCGCGGGGGATCGCTTGCGCGAACGCCGCACGCCGCATCACGCGCTGCTGGTACGCGTAGGTCCCGATCGCCTTGAGGTCGCGCTGCAACGCGACGATGGCGAACGCGGGATCCTCGCCGTGGGTCGGGACGCCGCCCTCGTCCTTCCAGCCGTCCGTCGCGGCGCGCTCGAGCGGTTCAGCCGGTTCCACGTAGGGATCGCGCACCAGCGAGGCCAGGTCGTAGAACCGCGGCGCCGCGAGACAGTCCTGGAAGTCGAGCACCCCGAGCGTCCCGTCGGAGAGCACCAGCAGGTTGCGTGCATGAAAATCCCGGTGCGCCAGCTCGCGCGGCAGCGCCGCCGCGCGATCCGCGATCCAGTCGAGCACCGCGCCCAGTTCCCGCATCAGTCCCGCGTCGGCGAGCCCTCGCCGTCCGGCGACGTCCTGCACCGCGAACTGGGCCAGTTCGGTGCGCAGGCGCTCGCGGTCGAGCACGGGGCGTGCGAGGGCATGGGCCCCTGCGACGCGCCGCGTGCCGAGGCGCGCGATGCGCGCCGCGATCCGTCCCGCCGCGCGGTAGGCGGCGAGCCGTTCCTGCGCATCCATCGTCTCCAGGGCGTCGGCGAGCAGGCGGTCTCCGAGGTCCTCGAACACGAGCACCCCGAGCTCGTCGTCCTCGTCGAGCAGCTGCGGGACGCGCACGTCGATCCCGTGCAGCAGCTCCGCCGCGGCGCGCATCCGGCGCCGTGCCGCGGCGCCGCCGTCCGGGTCGAGCACGGCGACGCCGCGCCGGCGGCCCTCCGCCTCGAGACGCAGGAACGTCCGCGTCGAGGCGTCCGGGGCGAGCGGAATCGCCGTTCCTCCCGGGGCGAACCGCGCGACGATCGCGGCGAGTGTCGCCTGCGGAACCGTCGTGCTCACCTGGCCGGTCTCCCATCGCCGACCGGGATTCTCGAGCCGTCCTCTCCGCGCGCGATCACGACGTCGCGTCGCGCCGCTCGCGCGGCGACGCGTGCGGCACGGTCGACGACGACGCGCTCGACCCACGCGAGCGGCTCGACGATCCCGTCCTCGAGCACGACGCTGTCCGCGACGACGGCCCCGGGCCCGACGCGGGCCCCGCGCTCGACGACCACGCCGCCGTGCAGCTGGGCATCGGGGTGGACCTCGGCACCGGGAGCGACGAACGCGGCGCCCCACGGCGTGCGTCGCACCGGAGCGTCGCCGCCCGGAAGCGCGACGCGGCCGGCGCCCCGGGCGGCGAGCACCCGTCCGACCAGCCGGCGCCGGTAGCTGTCGGGGGAGGTCATCTCGAGCCACGGGCCGTCCCAGTCGAACGCCAGCAGCCGGCCGGCGTCGATCGACGGTCCGAGCACCTCGAACAGGCCCGAGGGCCGGTCGTCGGGCACGCGCGAGAGGATCGACGACGACAGCACCGCCACCCCCAGGTACGTGGCCGGCTCGCCGCGCCGGTCCGCCTCGTCGGCCGCCGGACCGAGCACGCGCTCGCCGTCGACGAGCAGCGGGCGATAGCCGGGATGCGGCGGCCGCCGGACGAGCAGCACGCCGTCCGCCCCGGTCGCGTCGAGCCGTGCGCTCATCGCGGCGAGCGGTGCGGGACACAGCGTGTCGCTGTTGGCGAGGGCGAACCGCGACGCCTCGGCGAGGAACGCGCGCGGAGCCGCGAGCGCGCCCCCGGCGCCCATGAGGTCCGCTTCACGGAAGACCCGCACGTCGCCGCCGACGCCCGCCGCACGCACCGCCTGCTCGATCGTCTCGGGTGCGTGGTACGCGTTGACCGCGAACCGGCGCACGCCGCAGGCGGCGAGGTGGTCGAGCACGCGCGCGACGAGCGGACGGCCGAGGACGGGCAGTGTCGGCTTCGCCCGACCGGCCGTCAGCGGGCGCATGCGGAGCCCTCGCCCCGCCGCCAGCACCATCGCCGTGTCCGGAGCCGCCCCTGTCATCGTCCCGCGTCGAAGACCATGTCGCCGGCCGTCGAGCCGGCTCGATGCTCGACGAACAGGTCGCGGTACGTCCGCGTGATGTAGTCCTCGGGACCGTACCCGAGCGCCGCAGCGAGACGGTCGATCTCCTCGGGAGGTCCCTCGAGCTCCATGAACGTCCCGATCGGCGTCTCGTCGAGGTCGATCTCGACCCGGCCGAGCGCGTACGTCTGCCGGTACTTCTGGTAGCGGTATGCGACCCGGTACCCGAGCGACGCGAGGATGGCGTGCATCTCGTCCGGATCCGAGACCTCCACTTCGTGCTCGATGCGGACCTTGTACCGGCCCGAGTCGCTCCCGCTCCCGGGTTCGCTCTCGGGACGCTTGAAGGTCAGCGTGTGCCGTCCTCCCGCGGAGCGCAGCCGTAGCAACCGGTGCGCCGCGGCGAGCGAGCCGTCCGCGTCGTCGTAGACGCGGTTGTCCTCGAAGATGCGGGGACTCAGGGCGACGAGGCCTGCGCCGCCGAGTCGGCGGCGCGCCTCGGCCGGGTCGTCCACGGCGATCTTGATCTCGATCTCACGCATTGCGGGGATTGTATCCCTGCGCGGCCGCGCCGCGCCCTCCGGCGCGTGCTTCCGGTCAACCGGAGCCGGCTCCGGCCGCCGCGGCGTCGTCGTCGTCCGCCGGCGCCTCGGCCGGCGCGGTCCGCCCCCCGGCCGGCTGCCCGAGATCGTCGAGAAAGCCCCAGTGCTCGAAGCCCTCGAGGATGCCCCACGCGTACTCGCCCTTCGCGAAGTAGATCCCGTCCTGGCCGCGCAGCGGCTCGAGTTCCTCGGAGTGGTTGCCCACGACGACGGCGAGCGTCTCGCCGGTGAGCAGCTCCTCGTCGTTGCCCGAGTCGCCTGCGACGAGAATGTGATCCATCGGGATGCCCCACTTCACGGCGACGTAGCGCACCGCGCGCCCCTTCGAGGCGCGCACGGGAAGAAAGTCCAGGTACATCCCGTGCGAGAAGATCACGTTCGCGTGCAGCCCTTCCTTGCGCAACGCCCTGCGGATCGTGCGGATCGGCGGCGCCTTGTCCGGATCGACGTAGTAGCTGATCTTGTGCTCGCGCTGGTGTTCCGGCTCCTGCAGCGACAGGCCCGGCGTCGCCGAGGCGACCGCGCGGATACCCTCGGGGTCCCAGCGATAGTCGATGTGCTGCGACCAGCCCATGTCGCGGCGCACGCCGGGCCCGTAGTAGATCTCCGACCCGACGTCGGTGATCAGCACCGACGGCATCGGCACCTGCCATTCGCGCAGCACCTTCAGCGTGCTTTCGAGGTTCCGTCCCGTGGCCACGCCCAGTGCGACCCGGCCGCCGAGTTCGGCCAGCCGGCGCACCAGCGTGCGCGTCGCCTCCCGGTCGCCGATCAGCGTGTTGTCGATGTCGGACACAAGGATCCGGTCCGCCGTCGGCAGCCTGTTGCGCATCGTGCTGACCAGCCGCCGCCGCCGCGACGTGCCGACGAGCGGGCGGATGCGCTTGAGGTACTGCCGCGCGTGCGCGGCCCACGAGAAGTGCTGCCGCACGCCGCTCAGGCCCGCGCGCGACAGCGCACGCCATCGTGTCCGGTCCTCGAGGATCTCGACCAGTCGGGCGGCGATGTCGTCCGGGTCGAGCGGATCGACCAGGGCGCCATTGCGGCACTTGCCGACGATCTCCTGCGGACCGCCGTCGTTCGTTGCCACGACGGGCAGGCCGGTCGCCGCGGCCTCGAGCAGCGTCAGGCCGAACGGTTCGGTCAGCGCCGGATTGACGAACACGCCACGACGACGTGCCGCGAGCCGGTAGATTGCCGGGACCTCGTCGGCCTCGTGTCTCTTGGGCAGCGCCACGACGCCCCACAGGTCGTGCCGGTCGATGTCCAGCAGCAGGTCGGTCAGCACTTCGCGCGGCTCGCGGTCGAGTTCGCGGATGTCGTCCCGCGATCCGGCGACGATCGCCAGGTTGGCCAGTTCGCGCAGCGTCCCGCTGCGACCGAATGCCTCGACCAGGGCGCCGATGTTCTTGCGCCGGTCGGCGCGCGAGAGGGCCAGCACCAGCGGCTTGCGCGGATCGGCCAGCATCCGGTCGATCGCCGCGGCGATCGGCGGCGGGGTCTCCCAGCGCCGGGGCGGATGGAAGCGCTCGATGTCGACGCCGGGCGGGATCACCGCCATGCGCTCGGGCACGTAGTTGTCGTACAGCGCGTACTGTTCGTCGACTTCCTGGCGCGTGCTCGCGATCACCAGGCTCGCGTTGTCGAGCGCGACCTCCTCGGCCTCGATCCGCTGGCGGATGTGGTAGCGCGACTCGATCCGCGCGGGGCTCATGCCCTGGGCGAGCAGTCGTGCCAGCTTGACCCGCCCCAGCGAGTGCCCGGTCTGCACGAACGGCACGCCGAGCACCGCGGACAGGTGTGCGCCGCACCAGCCGGCATCGGCGTAGTGCCCGTGAATCAGGTCCGGGACGCGACCGATGCGGCGAAAGTGCTGGAGCGCCTCGTCGACGAACGAGCCGAGATAGGGCCAGAGCGTCTCCTTGCGCAGGTAGCGCTTCGGTCCGAACGGCAGCCTGACGATGAATGCCCGGTCGGACAGCGGCTCGAGCGGCTCGGCGTACGAGGCATCGACCTTCGGGTCCTCGATCTTCCGTGTCAGCAGGTCGACGCGACCGACGCGCGGGTCCGCGGCGAGGGCCCGCGCCAGCTCGACGACGTACTTGACCTGCCCGCCCGTGTCCGCATCGCGTCCGAGTTCCATGTCGAATCCGCGGACGAGTCCGTGGATGCTCATCATCACGAGGTACAGGCCGCTGTCGCCGGCCTCGCTCATCACGCGGTCTCCTGCCAGGCGGCCAGTGCCCGGTCGTAGAGCGTGCGGTCCCGCGGCACCGCGCCGCGGATCTCGCAGATCCATGCCGCGAACGCCACCGCGCGCTCCAGCGTCCGCCCGGCAGGCCAGCCGCCGAGCCGGCCGGCGATCGCGACCGCGGAGAACGCGTCCCCGGCGCCGACCGTGTCGACGACCCGCGTGCCGCCCTGCGGACGGCGCGCGAGCGGTTCGCTCCGGCCGTCGAGCAGCAGCGCGCCGTCGGCGCCCCTCGTGACGATCAGCCAGTCGCTGCCGACACGCTCGCGGAATCGCGCGGCCCTCGCGCCGATCGCGTCGGCGGGTCCGTCGTCGAGCGCGATCAGCTCGTCGTCGTTGAGCTTGACCACGGCCGCCCCGGCGCACAGCTCGATCACGTTCTCGCGTGACCACCAGGGTGCCCTGAGGTTGACATCGACGAACCGGGGCGCGTCGACGGCGGCGCGCAGCGCGGCGAGCGCGTCCGCCGAGGCCGGCGCGCGCGCGGCAAGGGTCCCGTGGTACAGCAGCGACGGACGGACGCCGGCGAGCGCCGCGAGCGCCCGCGCCCCCTCGATGCGGTCGAACGCCTGGTCGGGCGCGATCTCGAAGCCCGGGCCGGCGTCGCCGAGCCGGACCTCGACCGCCCCGGTCGGCGCCGCGGGATCGCGCTGGACGCCGGCCGTGTCCAGCCCGTGCGCCCGCATCGCCGCGAGAACCCGCTCGCCCGGCTCGTCCTGCCCGATCCTCGTGATCAGCAGCGGGTCGAGTCCGAAGCCGGCGAGATGCCACGCGACGTTGAACGGAGCGCCGCCGAGGACCTCGCTTCCGTCGGGGAAGCGGTCGAACAGGACTTCGCCGAAGACGATCGGCCGGGACGGAGAATTCATCGAGCGGTTGACATCATGCTAGACGATCCCATGATCCTCGACAATCGCGGCAGGCGGCCCCGGCGACTCCGGAGCGGCCGGCCGGCTGGAGGGGCGTGCGTCATGGATTTCTTCTCGATCCTGTGGGTCTTCTTCATTCTCTCGGCACTCCAGCCCGTCGTGCGCCAGAAGCTGCTCGAGTCGAGCCGGCTGCGGACGCTCGACCGGCTGCAGAAGACGCGCCGCAGCAGGGTCATCGCTCTGATCCACCGCCAGGAGACGATGAGCCTGCTCGGTTTCCCGCTGGTGCGCTACATCAACATCGAGGACTCCGAGGAAGTTCTGCGCGCGATCCAGCTCACCGACGATGACGTGCCGATCGACCTGATCCTGCACACGCCGGGCGGACTCGTGCTCGCCGCCGAGCAGATTGCCTGCGCGCTGCAGCGTCATCCGGCGAAGGTGACGGTGTTCGTGCCCCACTACGCGATGTCGGGCGGCACGCTGATCGCGCTCGCCGCCGACGAGATCGTGATGGATCCCAACGCCGTGCTCGGTCCGGTCGACCCGCAGCTCGGGCAGCATCCGGCGGCCTCGATCCTCAAGGTGCTCGAGCGGAAGCCGGCGGCGGAGATCTCCGACGAGACATTCATCATGGCCGACGTGGCGGAGAAGGCGATCCGCCAGGTCCGGGCGGTCGTCGAGAAGCTGCTCGAGCCGCGCGTCGGCGCGCAGCGGGCCGCGGAGATCGCGACGACGCTGTCGACCGGGACGTGGACCCACGACTACCCGATCACGGTCCAGGAGGCGCGGGATCTCGGTCTGCCGGTCAGCACCGAGATGCCGGAGGAGATCCACCGGATCATGCGGCTCTATCCGCAGACGGTCCAGCGTCGGCCGTCGGTCGAGTACATCCCGTTGCCCCGCTCCCGCGAGGCCGACGGCGCGGCGGGCCGGGACCGGCGCTGAGGCGCCACCGCCTGCCCCCCTGCCGGCGGAGGTCCGGGAGAAGAACGGCCCGCTCCGGAGGACACCGGAGCGGGCCGTGTCGCGACGCCGCGGAGGTCTAGCGTGCGCCGCGAGCCAGCAGCACCGGTTCGGTCTGCCGGGGACCGACCGTGGCGATGCCCCGCTCCACCTGCACCGGCCGGAGGAGGCGGCGAGCCGTGGCGGGGTCGTCCGATCCACGGCGGCGAAACTCGATGCCCACCAGGTGCTCGTAGCCCCACTCGTCCCGCGCGGTCACCAGCACCGCCTGCGCACCGGAAGGAGGCGTGCCTTTCGTGTGACGCTCGCACAGGGCCACCTGGCGGCCATCGAGAACGACGGCGATCAGCGGCGTGCCGACGCCGACCTCGACCAGTTCGATCCGCTCGGCGACGAACAGCTGGTCTCCGATCACGATCGGTCCGTGGAGCCGGCCTTCGAGGCTGCCGGCGAACGCCTGGACGGCGAGTGCCGCCGAGACGGTGATGGCAGCCGCGATCCTTGTCGTCGTGCATCGCGTCCTGCGGTCTCGCTTCATCGTCCTGCCCTCCCGCGATCTCGACCGCCGTCCGGGTTCTCGACGTGCCCGCGATCGCCTTGTTCGATGTGATGGACGTCCGGGCGGGCCGGATGACTCAGCTCGATCTGCGGATTATCGCCCGAGCCGTCTCTGTCCTCGAAATAGCCGCCCGCCGTGTTGCCGTAGCCTCGGATGCCGTAGTCGCCGCTTCCGACGTAGGCATAACCGGAGTTGTCGCTGTCCTGGAAATAGCCTCCGCCATCCTGGCCGGTCGCCTCGATCCCGTAATCAACAGCGGCCCCGGTGTCCGCCTGATCGAGTACCAGCTTCGCGCTTTTCGTCTGCGGGTCCGCCGACGTGTCGAGGATCGAGCTTCTCGGCAATCCGCCGACGCGGCTGGCATTGAGGGCGAATCCGGCCGCGGATACCGGCATCCGCGGAGAGAGCGTCTCGCTGCCAACCTGTACCTCGAGCCAGACCTCGGAATAGTTCGCGAACACTTTCGTCAGCGACCCGTAGGCCCCCGGCCCCGAGCCGTCGAGTACCTCTCCGGTACCGAGTCGTACGCTGAACGTCCCGCCGCTCACCGTCACCGCCTGGGAATTGACCGCCAGATGCCGGTCGATCAGGATCTCGTCCCCGGCCGTCTCGGCGCTCCAGAAGCGGAACACCATGTCGTAGCCGCCGTCGAGCGGCGCGTCGGCCGCATCGCGCAGCACGCCCTGGTAGTTGATCGCGTCGGGCGCCGCTGCCGCGGAGACGAACGACAGTCCGCCGATCGTCACTCCGAGC
>RFIB01000084.1 GCA_003695625.1 Acidobacteriota bacterium
CCTCTCGGCGACGCGCGCCGTCCGGCAGGGCGGGGCGGGCGCGGCGCGGCTGCGGGTCGACGACCAGGCGGTGGTGGTCGGGGTCCGTGCGGGCGAGGAGATGTTCGCCGCCTGGCCGGCGCCGGAGGGCGCGGACGACGAGCGCGTCGTCGTGTGGGGCGTCCCGTGGACGCTTCGCGACGCGGCGCAGGTGGTCGCCTTCGCCGAGGACGCCGCCGGCAACCGCGTCGAGCTGCCGCTCGTCGATCGCGTCGAGCCGCGGCGGATCCGGCGCGACCGCATCGATCTGCCGGAGAGCTTCCTCGCGCGCGTCGTTCCCGCGATCCTCGCGCAGGTTCCCGAGCGTGATCCGGGCGAGTCCCTGCTCGACGACTACCTGTTCATCAACCGGGAACTCAGGCAGCGGAACCGGGACTTCCTGCGGACTCTGGCCGGACGGAGCGCCCCGGGCACCGACTGGCGCGACGGCTTCGCGCAGTTGCCGAACTCGAAGCGCATGGCCGGTTTCGCGGAGGACCGGACGTACTACTTCCGGGGTGCCGAGGTCGACCGCCAGACGCATCTCGGGCTCGATGTCGCGTCCGTACGGCATGCGGAGGTGCCCGCGGCCGCGCCCGGCACGGTGCTGTTCGCCGGGTTTCTCGGGATCTACGGCAATCTCGTCGTCCTCGACCACGGCTATGGCGTGCTGACCGGCTATGCGCATCTCTCGCGCATCGACGTCACCGAGGGCCAGCGGGTCGAGCGCGGCGAGGTGCTCGGCCGCACCGGCCGGACGGGGCTGGCGGGAGGGGACCACCTCCACTTCGGGGTCTTCGTCGGCGGGCTGCCGGTCGATCCGATCGAGTGGATGGACCGGCGGTGGATCGCAACCCGGATCGTCCCCCACGTCGAGGCGCGCCGTCCGGATCGCGATGGCGCCGGAGGAGCATGACGGTATCCTCTTGCGCGACGCAGGAGATCCGGGACACCGAGCGATGAGCGACCCCGAGACGAGATTGCCGGAAGACGAACGCGAGCCGGGCGGCGGTGACGCCGCGGCTCCGGCCGCGGGCGAGACCCCCGGGACCGACCCGACCGGGGAGCCCGCCGCGCCGCCCGACGCTCCGGACGCCGAGCAGCAGGCGCCGGCCGACGACGCGAGCGTCGAGCGCGAGATCGAGGCGGTCGTCGCCGCCGGAGTCCGTCGGGGCGTGATCGACCTCGACGCCGCCGCCGCGAAGGCCCTCGAATGGGGCCACATCGACGACGAGGGCAACGTCCGGCAGAACGACAACCGGCATTTCGCAGGCCGGGTGATCGGCCGGATCCGGGGCCGCGATCCGCGCCGGACACTCGCATTCTTCGTCGACCGCTTCCGCCGGTTCTCCCATCGCGTCGATCAGCTGCTCGAGCAGATCGACAAGGACACCAACAAGGGGCGCTACTCGCAGCGACTCCAGAAGCTGCGCGAGCAGATCGTCACGTCGGACGCCCTCGGCGACTTCGACGCGCTGCTCGATCGCCTCGACGCCGCCTACGTCGAGGTGCAGCGGTTCCAGGCCGAGCAGAAGGCGCTCAAGGAGCAGCTCTGCGAGCGGGCCGAACAGCTCTCGACCTCGACCGAGTGGAAGAAGACCACCGAGGCGATGAAGCAGCTCCAGCAGGAATGGCGGAGCCTGGGCTCGGCGTCGCCCGCGGACGACGACGCGCTGTGGAAGCGATTCCGCGCCGCGATGGACGCGTTCTTCAGCCGACGCCAGCAGGAACGCGAGCAGGCGCGCGCCAGGCAGGACGAGATCCGGGCCCGCAAGATCGCGCTGTGCGAGCAGGCCGAGGCGCTCGCGGACTCGACCGACTGGAAGCAGACCTCGGAGCGCCAGGCGGAGCTGATGGCCGAGTGGAAGGCCGCCGGCTGGGCGGGGCGCGCCGCCGAGAAGGAACTGTGGGAGCGGTTCCGCGCCGCGCGGGCGCGCTTTTTCGAGAGGCGGCGCGAGGATCGCGAGAAGCGCCGCGCCGAGTTCGCGGAGAACGAGAAGCGCAAGATCGCCCTGTGCGAGGCGGCCGAGGTCCTGATCGACTCGCCGGACATCGTGGGCACGTGCGAACAGGCCAAGCTGCTGCAGGCGGAATGGAAGGAGATCGGCCCTGTCCCGCGGGCACGGTCCGAGGAACTGTGGAAGCGGTTCCGGGCCGCGTGCAACGCCGTGTTCGAGCGGGCCCGCAAGGAGCGTGATCGCGAGCGGGCGCAGCGCGGCCGCCAGCAGCGCGAACAGAGCGGTCGCCGGCGCGAGCAGGCCGAGACGCTGCGCGAGTCGATCGTCCGCGACCTGGATCACCTCGACCGCTGGAAGCGCGCACTCGACGGAATGGACGCCGGCGCCGACTCGCCGATGCGCCGCCAGCTCGCCGCCCAGATCGACAGCATCGCCCGGCAGCTCGACGAGAAGAAGGCGCGTCTCGCCGAACTCGAGGCGCGCCTCCGGGAATCGTCCTCCGGCCCCTGAGACGCGCCGGGACTCGCGCGCGATGCGCCATCGGCCGGGCGGGCCCGGCGGCTACTGGACGATGAACTCGACGAACAGGATGTCCTCGACGTCCTCGTTGCCGAGCAGCTTGTTGACCTCGCGGATCAGCTCGCGCCGCAGCGCTTCCTTGCCCACCGGTGTGCCGATCGAGTCGTAGGTCTTCGAGCTGAGGATCGTCAGGACCTTGTTGCGGATCCGCGAGCGCAGGATGTCGTCGTTGACGATGCGCTCCTCGAGACCCGGGTTGCGCGTGACGGCGCGGATCGTGGCCTTGAGATACCGGTTTCCTCCCGGATCCGCCAGATTGACGACGAACGTCTCGAGCGAGACGAGCCGCTCCTCGGCCTGCGCCGTCGTGGCCTCCTGCGACTCTGTCGACGCCTCGCTCGAGCGCATCAGGAAGAACGCGCCGGCGCCGCCTCCACCGACGACGAGAAACGCCACCGCCGCGAGCACCAGGAACAGTCCCTTGCGGCTCTTCTTCGGCTCCTCGGCCGGGGCCGCCTGTTCGGGATTGGGCTGGGTCGACATGCTCTCCTCCGTCTCCGGTCCGCCGGTGACGGCGTCAGCCGTTCGGCTTGATCAGGATCTCGACGCGCCGGTTGCGCCGGCGCCCCTCCGCGGTGAAGTTCTCCGTCAGCGGCCTCGTGTCGGCGTAGGCGACCGCCTCGAGGTGCGTTCCGGGAACGCCCTTCTCTCGCAGGTAGCGGACGACTGCCGCGGCGCGGGCCGCCGACAGCTCCCAGTTGCTCGGAAAACGCGGCGTGCTCGTCGGCGTGTTGTCGGTGTGTCCGGAGACCGTCACGCTCGCGCCCCAGCTGGTCGCGATCTTCGCCGCCTGGTCGAGCAGCGGGTAGACCTCGGGCCCGATGTCGGCCTGGCCCGGGGCGAACCCCAGCTCGCCGGTCAACGTGACCTTGATCTGGTCCTTCTCGACCTCGGTCTCGACGAACGAGTCGAGGTTCAGCTCCTCGGCGAGCTTCTTCATGTCTCCGACAGCCACGGCCGCCGCCGACGGCTCGTTGAACGACTCCGCGATCAGCGTCTCGCCCGCGGGAATCTCCGTGAACCGCTCGGTGACCTGGACACCGAACGCCTCGCGGATGTAGCCGGCGACGACCTTGAATCGCTCGCTCTCCATCGTGCTGAACGACAGCAGCAGCACGAAGAAGCACATCAGCAGCGACATCATGTCGCCGAAGGTCACGACCCACTCGGGGGCCCCGGCCTTGACCTCTTCAGGCGGTGTCAGGTCGGCCATCGTCCGTGCGTCCCCCTGCTCACGCCGCCTGCTGCTGCTGCTGGCCCGCGGTGTCGCGCTTCTTCGGATCGAGGAACGCCATGAGCTTCTGCTCGACGCTCGCCGGGTGATCGCCCTCGACGATCGAGATGATGCCCTCGAGGATCACGGTGCGTGAGTTGACCTCCTCGCGGCTGCGGTACTTGAGCTTCTCGGCGATCGGGCTGGCGACGAGGTTGGCGATCAGCGCGCCGTAGAGCGTCGTCAGGATCGCCACAGCCATCGCCGGCCCGATCGACGCGGGATCGTCCATCGACGCGAGCATGTTGACCAGTCCGATCAGCGTGCCGATCATCCCGAACGCCGGCGCGGACGTGGCGATGCCCTCCATCAGGTCCTGTCCGATCTTGTGTCGCTGGGCGAGCGCGGCGATCTCCGTCGACAGGATGCGGCGGATCGAGTCAGGCTCGTGGCCGTCGACGGCAAGACGGATCGCCCGCTTGAGAAAATCGTTGTCGACCTCCGCCTTCTCGATCGACAGCAGGCTCTCGCGACGCGCGGTGCGGGCCAGCTCGACGATCTTGGCGATCAGCGCGTCATCCTGGGGCGGGCGGCTGAAGAATGCGTTCTTGACGACCTTGATCGTTCCGAACACGCGGCTCAGCGGATTCTTGATGAACGTCACCGCGAGCGTGCCACCGACGACGATCAGGATCGACGGCACGTTGACGAAGATCATCGGCGATTCGCCGATGAGGATCGCGGTCGTGACGAGGACCGTGCCGAGGACCAGCCCGATGACGGTGGAGATGTCCACGGTGCATTCCCGCAGGGGAGTCGATTCCCGCTGGCCCTCGTATCGGCCGCGACCGCCCCGGCTTTAGGCCCCGGGAGACCCGGCGGGGTGCCTGGCGTGAATCATGGAGAGCAAATACGAACATGCTGTCGGGGCTTCCCGGGCCGCCGGGGGCGGACGCCTCAAGCCGCTGGCGGGGCGTCCGATACGAGTGCCGGAGGACCGGCAGCGATGGATCTGGTCGTCGGACGCATCCCGCCGACCCGGAACGGGCCGGACGGCCCCCGGGAGGGCCGCAAGCAGCTCGAGGCGCGGGTGCTCCACGTGCGCGAGCCGCGGCGGCGTCGCGTCGAGTCCCGCTCCGGCGAGGAACGGCGGGACCGGCCCGCGGAGCAGGATCCTCCGGGGGCCCGCGTGCTCGTCCTGCTGGTCCCCGACGCCCATCGCCTGCCCCCCGATCTCGGGGACGGCAACTGGCGCGTCTTCCTGACCTTCTCGAGGAAGTCCTGAGAGCGCTGCGACTTGCGGCCGGCGCCTGCGCGTCCTACGCTGTTGTCGGCGCTGTCCGTCGGGGGCGAAAGGACTCGACGGGGAATGGAAAGCACGGGTGGCACGCCGAGGTTTCCCGGACCCTCGCAAAACACCGGGACGCTTAAACACAAGCGCCAACGACAACTACGCACTCGCTGCCTGATTGAACAGGTAGCCGTCCCGGTCGCTCTCGTCCGTGGGGGTGGCCAGGGGCGCAACATCACACGGACTCGGTCGCGTCTCGCTGGCCCGGCGTGACGCGGCGACATCAACGGGCTGGCGCCGCGTGATCCTGCCCTTCGGAGCTCGCGGCGCGAGAAACAAAAGAAGCGGCTAAGCGTGTAGAAGCCCGTCGTGGACCTTCCTCGGACGCGGGTTCGATTCCCGCCGCCTCCACCAGGCCTCCAGGCGCGGCCGGAAACGTCGGCGAGCAGCGGGTCCGGCTCTGCAAGAGCGGAACGGCGTGTCCGCCGCTACCGGTCCCGCGCGTCCTGAAGTTTCTGCAGCCGGGAGGCGGCAGCGGTCGTTCGCGGGCCGTCCGGGCCTTCGAGGGCCAGGTAGGCTGCGTGCGCAGAGGTCAGCAGGGGTTCGGCCTCCGCATACTGTCCGCGCTCCGTCAGCAGGTTGCCGAGGGCCAGGTGAAACGTGGCGCGACTCGCGCTGCCTTCGGGGTAGGCCTTCTCCGCGATCGCGACCGCCCTGCGAAGCTCCGCCTCCGCCTCGTCCAGCTTTCCATGGCCCGAGAGCACCCGGGCGAGGCTCCAGCGACTGGACGCGAGGTCCGGATGGTCGGGGCCGTAGGCCTTTTCCATACGCGCAACGGCGTCCCGCAGTGCCCGCTCGGCTTCGGCCGGTCGCCCCGAGGCGTCGTAGACCATGCCCAGGTTGTTGAGGGTGCGCGCGTAGGCCGGACTCTCCTCGCCCAGGATGTCGCGGCGCATGGCAGCGACCTCTCCGAGCAGCTCGAGTGTGCGGTCGAACTGCCTCTTCCGATAGTAGACGTTGCCGAGATTCTCGAGCGCCTTGGCGAGCTCGGGATGGCGGTCTCCCGCAACGGCCCGGAGATTGTCGACAGCCTCCTGCAGCACCGGGAGCGCTTCGTCATACTTTCCCTGGAGCAGCAGCAGGACGCCGTAGTTGTTCATCGACAGGGAAGCGTCCATCGTCTCGAGGCCGGTCAGCCGGCGCCGGATGTCGAGCGCCTTCCTTGCCTGCTCTTCGGCGGCGGCGTAGTTCCCCTGCGAGTATTGCAGCAGCGTGGCCCTGGTCTCATGGCACGCGGCGACCTGCAGCGACAGTTCGCCGTCGAGTGCAAGGCTCATGGCGAGGGCCTTGTCGATGCTGGTGCCGGCCTCCTCGTAGCGCCCGGCAGCGGCCAGGATGTTGGCGAGGTCTTCGAGACTCCCGGCCACCTCCCGGCTTGGCTCGCCGAAGACCGCGCGCTGCCGCTCGAGCAGATCCTTTCCCCGCTCGACGGCCTCGTCGAAGCGCTGCGCCCGCCAGGCGAGTTCCGCCAGCCCCTGGACGCTCTGGATCGTTTCGGGATCGTTGGCGCCAAGCAGCCGGGTCCGCGTCTGCTCCGCGGCCGCCAGCAGCGGCTCCGCACGATCGTATTGCCCGAGATTCCTGTAGGCGGAGCCGATGGTGTGGCGGACGCTGGCCTCGACCAGCGGCCGATCTGCAAACGAGTCCTGGATCCTGTCCACGGCCCGGTCGAGGGCTTCGACGACAGTCACGTCGTACCCGGCGCCCCACGGGTTGGCCGCCCCCAGGGTTTCCGTCATGAATTCGCTGACGGCCAGAGCCTTGGCGGCCTCCTCCCTTGCCCGGTCACGCTGCTTGCTGACGGCCTGCGCCTGGAGCGTAGCCGTCACCGCAAACGCGACCAGCAGGACAAGCACCGTGGCCGCAAACGCCGCGCCCAGCCGGTTGCGCTGGACCATCTTGGCGAGCTGGTATGCGGCGCTCGGTTCGCGGGCGAGGATCGGCTGCGAGTCGAGGAACCGGTCGACATCCTCGCGGAGCTCACCGGCGCTTCCGTAGCGGCGCTCGGGCTCCTTCTCGAGGCTCTTGGCGACGATGGTTTCCAGGTCGCGGTCGGGGCGCCTGCCGCCGGGCCAGCTCTCCCGCAGGGACTTCGGAGGCTCCTCGCAGATCACGCGCACGGCTTCGAGCAGGGCGGCCTTCGACACGTCGTAGGGCCGGTGACCGCTGAGCATCTCGTAGAGGATCACTCCCAGCGCGTAGACATCGGTTCGTACGTCGATCGCGTCCACGTCGCCGCGCACCTGCTCCGGGCTCATGTACGGCAGGGTTCCCTTGATGGCGCCGATCTCGGACACGACCGTGGCCGCGGCATCGGCGTCGGTGATGCGGGCCAGGCCGAAGTCCAGGATCTTGACGAGGGGCAGTGCCGCACTCGAGCTGCCCGTGCCGCTGGCTTCGGCGCTGTCTCCGACGATGATGTTCGAAGGCTTGAGGTCGCGGTGGATGACGCCTCTCTGGTGAGCGTAGTGCACCGCATGGCAGATCGTGGCGAACAGCCGAAGTCGGAGCGCCAACTCGGCATCATCCACCCGCGTCGGCCGCTGCGCGAGCCACTTGTCGAGGGTGAGACCGCGTACCAGTTCCATGGCGAAGTAGTCGTGACCTTCGTCGGTGTGCCCGGATTCGTAGATCGCGGCGATGTTGGGGTGCTTGAGCCGGGCCAGCGTCTCCGCCTCGCGGCGGAACATCCGGATGTGCAGCGGGTCGATTTCGTGGTCCCGGCGCATGACCTTCAGGGCGACCCGGCGGCGCGGCTGATCCTGCTCGGCCTCCCAGACGACGCCCATTCCCCCCTGGCCGAGCCTGGACAGGATGCGGTAGCGGCCGATCCTCGCCGGCTGGTTGACCGGGCCCGCGGGCGCGCCGCCGTGGACGCCCGATGCGGTTTCGTCGCCTTCGCGGGGAGGCATCGGCGACGACAGGGTGTCGTCGGCCATGCCGTCCGGTCGCGGGTCCTTGTCCATGGCGTCGCTCCTCGGGATTCGGGGGATGTTACCCGAAAGGGGAGTCGAGTTAGCCTCAGTCGTCCCGGCGCCCGCATCTGTTGCGTTCCGGGCGCGCCATTCGCGTTGCGGCTCCGGCAGCGGCTTCGACATGGCGCCCCGAGCGAGCCCGGCGCGTCGAAGCGCGAAACCGCGCGCGGCTCACTCGCGGAAGATCCAGAACGCGCCGGCTCCTCGCGGCACGTCGACGGTCACCGGACCATGGCCGGGGATCGTGATCGTCGTCGCGTCGCGGTCCGCGAGCGGTGCGTAGGCGAACAGCAGCCACTCGCGGGCCGGCGGCGAGCCCAGCTCGAGAGCCAGAGCCCAGACGGCGATCTCGGTCGTCGAACTCCAGGGGCGGGGAGGATTGACGTCGGCATCCAGGATGAAGTTCCGACCGACCTCGGCGTCGGTGTAACCCGGCACGAGGTTGCTCTGCCAATGGTGCGGGTGCGCGTCGTTGAGCACGAGCCGGCCCCTGCGCCAGAAGCGGCGCAGATCGGGATCCTCGTGCACCTCGCGCACCGCGTCGAGCAGCGCGAACCAGTAGCTCTCGTAGGGCGCGCGCTCTTGGCTCGACAGCCTGAACTCCCGCACCAGCCGCGGCCGCGCCATCCACAGCCCGTAGCGGACGAACCCCTTGTAGCGCGCCTCGTCGTAGATCTGGTGCTGGACGTAGCGGTACCAGTTGTGGCGCTGGGTTCCGCCGTCGTAGAGCGAGAATTCCCAGAACAGGTCCGGCGCGTCGCGGAACGCCTCGTCGAGCATGAACTGCCAGTTGGAGGCGACGGCCTGCGGCGAGTTGGCCTGGTAGTCGGTCTCCTTGTGCACGCTGGGATCCCCGAACACGTAGTAGCTCGGCGAGCCGTTGACGACCAGCGGCCAGGGCGAGAATCGCCCCGGCTGATGCAGGCTCCTGCTGTCCCAGCCGCTCCACGAGCCGTACTTGCCGCGGCCGAACGCGGTGTAGCACACCGGAATCGACACCGCCTGCCACTGCGGAGTCAGCTCGGCGCGCAGCGACGCGAACAGCGCTCCGTCGCGCTCGATCCAGCCCTGGCCGACGATCCCGCGCTTCTGCTCGTCGGTCGTCGTCGTCCCGTGGTTCTCGACGAAGCGCCATGAGGTCTCGGCTTCACCCCACAGCAGGCGCGGCTGCTCGAAGTTGTTGACCCACAGCACGAGGGGCGGATCGGGATAGAACCTCTGCATGTCGCCGACCGCGGCGAGCCGGCCCCACTCGGCGCCGGCCTCCTGCCAGCGCTCGACAGGGCCCTCGGGGTCGGACTTCGGCACGATCGTCGTCCCGTCTGCGGCATCGATGACGTTCGGGTTCTCCTCGGGGGGCAGGTCGGCGTAGCGCGGATCGTCGGTGAACGGCCGATCCCACTGGGTGAAGACGATGGCGAACGGGATGCCGAGCGCGCGGGCGCGGGTCAGCCGCTGATAGTAGGACTCCGGTTCGCGACTGACCGTCGGCCGCCGGAGGTAGACCCCCGGGATCGCGAAGTAGCCGGCCTCCACCGCGTCCATCACGTAGTCGGGATCCCAGCCGACGTGATTCGAGGAGGGACGGCCCGTGTTCCAGTGGCCGGCGACCGGAAGCGGCCGGCCGACCGGATCGTCATTGGGACGCAGGAGCTCGATTGTGATCTCCTCCGGCACGCTCGGTACGCGTCGGCCGACGACGTAGAACGTCATCGGTGCCGCGGGCGGAGCGTCCTCGAACTCTCTTGCCAGCGTCTGAGCGATCTCGCTGGCCGGCAGCCGGGTCGTCAGCGGATCGGTGGAACGGTGAATCTCGAACACCGGGTCGCCGCCGGTCCAGCGCAGCGTGACCGCCCCCGCTGCGGTCCCCGTCACGACATGCAGCTCGACGGGGAGCAGCTCGTCCGCGAGGGACGCCGGCGGCGCGAGCGCCAGCGAGAGGGCGAAAACAGCGATGCGCATGGCGGGGGGAGCTTACGCCGAGCCCGATTGCCGAGCGACGTGCGCCGCGACGGCCTGCGCCTGTCCTCCGGTTCCTGCCGCCCGGTACTCGCGGGGAGGGCAGCCGCGGCAGGATAGCCGCGAATCGACCGGATCAGCAGCAGGTGAGGATCGAGATCGTGATGTCGTCGTCCTGGCTCGCACCGGCTGCATGTCGGCCGAGTGCCTCCTGGATCTTCTCCAGCAGCTCCCGGGCTCCGGCCCCTCCGTGGCGCAGCACGCACTCGTTGAGCCGTGCCTGTCCGAAAGGTTCGCCGTCGGGACTCTGTTGATCCGTGACACCGTCGCTGTAGAGCACGAGACAGTCGCCCGGTCGGAACGGACGCTCGGTGAGATCGAACGGCATCCGGTCCATCAGACCGAGGACCGCTCCCGTCGCGGGGAGTTCCTCCAGCTCGCCCCCGGACCACAGCAGGGCGGCGTTGTGCCCGGCGCTGCCGAAGAGCAGCTTGCCTTCGCTTCTGCTGGCGATGGCGAAGGCGAGGGTGATGAACCGGTTGTCGGGAAGATAGGACAGCAGCTCCTCGTTGAGCGTCGGAAGCCAGTCCTCCACCGGCGTCTCGGAGCTCCGGAGGTGGTGCCAGACGGCGTGGAAGTTGGCCATCAGCAAAGCTGCAGACAGACCCTTTCCGGCCACGTCCGCCAACACCATGCCATATCCGGTCCCGCACTCGAAGAAGTCGAAGAAGTCTCCGCCCACGGTCAGGCAGGACTCGTGGTGACCCGCCACGGTGAACCCTTCGGGCGCTTCGGGGACCGCGGGTGGCAGCAGCCTGTCCTGGATCTCCTTGGCGGCAGCGAGCTGAGCCTCGAAGGCTCGCCGCGCTTCCTGCGCCTGGCGCGCCGCTTCGTTCTCCAGGGCGAGGTCGGCCATCCCGGCCAGGATCGTCACCACCTCGAGATGGGACGGCTGGAAGGTGGCCCGGCCGCTGAGCGTGTCCAGGTAGAGGATTCCCCGGGGGGGCTGACCCGGTCCCAGCGGGGTGCACAGCACCGAGCGCACGCCCGCGCGGACGATCGTTCCGGCGTCCTTGAGACTCGCATCGCCGGGGATGTCCTCCACGATGACCGCCTCTCCCTGCTCCTTCACCCGGCCCAGCACCTGGCGGGAGATCGCGACCTGTTCGTCCGGCCACCGGCCGGCGGTCGCCCGGGTCTCGAGAGCTCCCCCGGAAGCGAAGATGGCGATCGCTCCCCGCTCGGCGCCGGTAGCGCGCAGCGCCAGCCCGAGCAGCTTGTGGAGAATGGCCCGCGAACTCTCGGGGGAAACGATCTGCCGCGCCGCGTCGACGAGCACTCTCGTCAGGCCCGCTTCCGGTGCATCGGTGACCCGCAACGAGTGGACCGTCGCCTCGCCGGGAATCCGGTCGCTGACCGCGATGACCGTCTCATCGCCTCGCGCGTCCTCCAGCCGGAGAATGCATCGTCCGAGGCGCATCTCGTCACCCGGGCGGAGCAGGGCCGTTCTGACCGCGCGTTCGTTGACGAACGTGCCGGACTTGCTCCCCGTGTCCCGGATCTCCCAGCCCGACGGAGTCTCGCGCAGTTCGGCATGATGCCGGGAGACGAACAGATCATCGAGGGTTATCTCGTTGTCCGACTGGCGTCCGATACGCACGGTCCTTCCCGGCAGAATCACCGTCCTCTCCCCGCCGTCGGCTTCCGTCACATGCAGCTTCATCTGTTCCGTCCTGAATGAGAACGAACCGGCCCGGCTGCTCCGGCGCCTCTCTCATGCCTGCCGGATCGCTTCGCCCTTCGCCGCGGCACGTGGTCCTCCCGGCGCCCGGCGAGTGAACGCGGATGGCGGCGGGGTGGTGACGAGTCGGCGGGGTTCACGCGCCGGCAGCGTCGAGCTTGCTCAATGCCTCGTCGAGGTATCCCTGCGCCTCGACAGTCTTCGCATTGTCCTCGCCGTAGTTCCGCGACAGGTTGGCGACCGCCTTGCGCAGCCATTCCGCGGCTTCGTCATATCGTTCGAGCCTGATCAGCGCCTTGCCGAGCGACCCCTCGAGAAGCCCCGTTCCCGGGTGGTCCTCGCCCATGGCCTTGCTGTAGGAGGCGAGGGCCGTCGCCAGCTCGGCCCGGGCGTCTTCGTAGCGGCCCTGTTCGAACAGCACCTTCGACAGATCGGCGCGGCTGACCGCGACCTGAGGGTGCGCATCGCCGAGCAGCCTGCGACGGCCCTCGATGACCTCCCGGAATGCCTTCTCGGCCGCATCGAGCTGACCGCTGGTGCGCAGCAGCCGCGCGAGGTTGTTCCGCACGAGCAGGACCTGGGCATGGTCCGGACCGAGTGAGCGGATGATCAGCGCGAGAGCCTCGTCGTACATCGCCCTGGCCTGTTCGAATTCTCCCTTCTGGACGAGAACTCTGGCGAGGTTGTTCAGATCCGACGCGACGACGCGGTTGTCGTCGCCGAGCACCTCCCGGTGGATGTCCAGCGCTTCGCGATAGTAGGGCTCTCCGGCGGCGGTGCCGTCACGGTATCCGATGACGATGCCGAGTTCGTTGAGAATGTCGGCCGCCTCGGCACATCTCTCTCCCCCGGCTTCGCGTGCGATTTCCAGGGCTTGTCTGTACGCCTCCTCCGACTCGTTCCAGCGTCCCTGCCTGGCGATCGTCGTGGCCAGCGAGCGGTAGGTCTGGGCCAGCTGTGCGTGCCGTGGTCCGAGAACCTGCTGCTGCGCCTCGAGAAGCTGCCTGTACTGCGCTTCCGCTGCCGGGAAGTCACCTCGGGAGTTGGCAAGCGCCGCGAGGTTGTGGCGGTCGATGAAGACGAAGGGATGGTCGTCTCCGAGCTCCCGGCGATGGATCTCGAGCGCCTCCTGGTAGAGCGAGCCGGCCTCGTCGAAGTCGCCCTTGTGGTGCACGACGGTCCCGAGGCTGTTGATATTGACCGCGAGGTCCTGTCCCGTCACGCCCGGCAGCTCCCGGTTCGTCACCAGGGCCTTGCGCAGCTCCTGTTCCGCCTCGTCGTAGCGGCCGAAGCGCGCGATCTCGTTGCCGAGCATGACGCGGGCCAGGGCGACCTCTGCATTCCGCTCTCCGAACAGCTCGATTCGCATCGCGAGGCATTCCCGCAGCAGCTTCTCGCCGTCGGACGAGGTCGTGTTGCTCCAGTAGCTCTCCCCGAGATTGCACAGGTCGGTGGCGACCTCCCGGTTCGCTCCCGGGAACAGGTTCCGGTGCAGGGCGAGGGCGGCCTCGAGGTTCTCCTCGCCCTTCGCGTATTCGCCGAGTTCCTGGTAGGTCAGGCCGAGGGTGCGGCGGAGCGAGGCTTCGACTTCCGGTTGATCCCCCAGCTCCGTGTCCACCCGCTCGGCCGTCCGGTCGAGAATCTCCCGCAGCATGGCCGTGTCCCGACCGCGGGCGACCGATGGTCCCACGGCACTGAGCATGTCGCTCATGAACGCCGCGATCTGCCGCGACTTGGCCGCCTCCACCCGGGCGATCGCGGCGGCGCGCTCTGCCTTCAGGTACTCGCTGAAGCTGACCACGGACGCGGCGACGACGGCGACCAGCACGACGCTGGCCGCCAGGACTCCCGCCTTGTGTCGGGAGGCGAACTTGCGCATCTGATAGACGGCGCTCGGGGGGCGGGCGAGGATCGGCTGGGAGTCGAGATAGCGCCCGATGTCGTCGGAAAGGGACGACGCGCTGGCGTAGCGCCGTGCCGCCTCCTTCTCCAGGGCCTTGCCCACGATCGTCTCGATGTCCTGGTCGATGCGGCCGCTTCGGGAGGCTGCCGATCGCAGCGGCGCCGGAGGCTCCTCGCAGATGATGCGCACGGCTTCGACGAGCGCCGCCGTCGTGGCGTCGTAGGGCCGGCGGCCTGAGAGCATCTCGTAGAGCACGACCCCCAGGGCGTAGACGTCGGTGCGCACGTCGATCTCTTCGGCCAGACCGCGGGCCTGCTCGGGACTCATGTAGGGCAGCGTGCCCTTGATCATGCCGATCTCGGTGACCATCGTGGCCGCCTTGACGTCGGCATCCGTGATGCGGGCGAGACCGAAATCGAGGATCTTTGCCTGGGGCAGGGCCATGGCGCCTGACGCCGAATTGTCCGCAG
>RFIB01000085.1 GCA_003695625.1 Acidobacteriota bacterium
GCCGAAGGAGCGCTGCACCGAGACGCTGAATCTCCAGCCGGGCGACGAGATGGTCAACGTCGAGGCCGAGAACGGCGAGGCCGAGGCGCGCGAGCTGCTCAGGAAGCGTCGCTGCCCGAAGTGCGGCATGGCGATGGACCCGTACCTGATCGACGAGAACCGCAAGCTGCACGTCTGCGGCGACAATCCCGACTGCCCGGGCTACGAGGTCGAGGAGGGCACGTTTCGCCTGAAGGGCTACGACGGCCCGACGATCACCTGCGACAAGTGCGGCGCCGACATGCAGCTCAAGGCGGGCCGCTTCGGCAAGTACTTCGGCTGCACCCGCTATCCCGAGTGCCGCAACACGCGCAAGCTGCTGCGCGACGGCACGCCGGCTCCGCCGAAGGCGGATCCCGTGCCGATGCCCGAACTCAAGTGCGAGAAGTCGGACGGCCACTTCGTGCTCCGCGACGGCGCGGCCGGCATCTTCCTCGCCTCGAGCAACTACCCGAAGTCGCGCGAGACGCGCGCGCCGCGCGTCGAGGATCTCGCGCGCCACCGCGACGAGCTGGACCCGAAGCTGCTGTTCCTCGCCGACGCGCCGCGGACCGATCCGGACGGCAATCCGTTCTACGTCCGGTTCGCACGCAAGACGAAGTCGTACTACCTGCGCGGCGAGACCGACGACGGCAAACAGAGCGGGTGGATCGCACGCTGGGACGGCTCGTGCTGGAACGTCGAGAAGGCGTCCTCGAAGGGCGGGGCGACCGGCACAGGTCGTCGGCGCGCCGCGCGCGAGAAGAAGGTCGCGCCGTAGCCGGCGCCCCCGCGCCCGGGACGACCCGCGGGCAGCCTTCGGGTAGAATCCCGACCTTCGCCCTCCGCCCCCTGCCGGCCTCGCTGCCGCCGGGCGCGTCGCGAGCGCGACGCGATGCGGCGGGCTCGAGCGAGAACCGGGCATGGGACCCAGCAACGCACTCCCCCCGGAGGCGCCCCGGCCTCCGGCCGACCTCAACCCGCGGACCGATCCGCCGCTCGACTTTCGCGACAAGCCGCTCGCGGAGATGACGCCCGGCGACTGGGACGCGCTCGGGTTCATGTGCGGGCTCGAGGTGCACCAGCAGCTCCGCACGCGCACCAAGCTGTTCTGCCGCTGCCCGGCGGGGGTCTACGTCGACCATCACGATGCCGAGGTGCTGCGGCACATGCGCCCGACGCTCTCCGAGCTGGGCGAGTACGACGGCTGCGCGCTGATGGAGTTCAAGACGCGCAAGGAGATCATCTACCTGCTCGAGCGCGAGACGGTCTGCACGTACGAGATGGACGACACGCCGCCGTTCGAGATCGACCGCGAGGCGGTCGAGATCGCCTACCTCGTCGCGGCGATGTTTCGTCTGCAGCTCGTTCCCGAGCTGCACGTGATGCGCAAGCAGTACCTCGACGGCTCGATCCCGACCGGCTTCCAGCGCACGGCGATGGTCGGGCTGTCGGGCGAGATTCCGTTCCGCGATCCGACGCTGGGCATCGACCGCCCGCTGCGGATCCGGCAGCTCTCGCTCGAGGAGGACTCGTGCCGCGAGGTGTCCGATGTCGGGCACAGGATCGTGTTCCGCACCGACCGGCTCGGCATGCCGCTGATCGAGACCGTCACCGAGCCGGAACTCGTCACCCCGTGGGAGGTGCGCCAGGCCGGCCGGCTGCTCGCACGCGTGGCGCGTGCGACCGGCCGCGTGCGGCGCGGCCCCGGTGCCGCACGCCAGGACGTCAACGTCTCCGTCGCCGGGGGACGGCGTGTCGAGATCAAGGGCGTCGACAATCACCGGCGGCTGCCGCAGCTCGTGCACACCGAGGCGTTCCGGCAGCTCAACCTGCTCCGGCTCCGCGCCGAGATGCAGGCCCGCGGACTGACGCGGGACGTGTTCGCGATCCCCACGGACGGGCCCGCGTGGGAGGTCTCGCCGCTGGTGATCGACGCCACGTCGGCGCTGCGCCGCTCGGTCTACGAGCCGGTGCGCCGGGCGCTCGAGCAGGACCACACGATCGTCGCGGTGCTGCTGCGCGGCTGCGCCGGGCTGCTCTCCCGGCCGACGCAGCCGGGGATCTCGTTCGCCCACGAGCTGCAGGGCCGGGTGCGGGTGATCGCCTGCCTGACCGGGCATCCGTTCATGATCCACTCCGACGTCGCGGACTACGGCCTCGCCGCCGCGCGCTGGCGTCACCTGCGCAGCGCGCTGCGCGCCGGCCGCGACGACGCGATCGTCGTGCTGTGGGGTCCGGCGCGGGACGTGAGCACCGCGGCGCGGGAAGTGCTCGCACGGATGGCGGAGGCGCTCGACGGCGTCCCGGCGGAGACGCGCCAGGCGTTCGCCGACGGGACGAACGGCTTCGAGCGGATCCTGCCCGGACCGGACCGGATGTATCCCGACACCGACACGCCGCCGCTCGCCGTGCCGCCCGAGCTGCTCCCCGATCCGCGGGCGCTGCCCGAGGCCCCGTGGGAACGCGAGCGGCGCTGGATCGACGCGGGACTCGATCCGCTGGTCGCTGCGCGCCTCGCGGCGAGCGACTGGGCCGACCTGTTCGACGCCCTCGCCCCGCGGCGGCCGGAGACGGCGCGCCGGCTGGCCGCTGCGCTGGAAAAGCGCGTGCCGTACTGGAGGCGACGCGGCGCACTGGGCCGCTACGAGCTGCCGGCGGCGGACCGCCTCGCGCCGCTCGTCGCGGCGCTGGACGCCGGCACGCTGCGGCCCGACGCGTTCGAGGCGCTTGCCGACCGCGCCGTGCTCGACCCGGATGCGGATCCCGCCGCGCTGGCGGTCCCGCCCGAGCCCGCGCCGGAGATCGCGACCGAGATCTCCCGGGCGATCCGTACCGTCATCGAACTCGCACCGCGCCGCAAGCGGCGCGACCGGGAGGCGCTGGCGCGCTGGGCGCTGGGCATCGCGATGCGGCGGCTGCGCGGGCTCGCCGATCCGCGGGACGTCGCCGCGCGGATCGCCGCGGGTCTTGCCGGAGAGGCTTGAGATGGGCCGTGACGACTACAAGGGCTATCGCGATCCGTGCCTCGCGCTGATGAAGCGCCACGGGGTCCGCGTCTGGAGCGAGGTGATCGCCCGCACCACCGGGGGAACGTTCGAGGGGCTGATCCTCCCGCGCTCCGAGACGGCCGACGCGCAGCACATCGCGCTCAAGCTGTCCTCGGGCTACAACATCGGGCTGCGCGCCGACACGATCGTCGAGCTGGTCGAGACCGGCTGGCGCGAGGCGGTCTACAGGATCCCGGAGAAGGAGTTCCCGCGCGACCCCGCCAAGCCGCGCGTCAAGCTGTTCGGCACAGGCGGGACGATCGCCTCGCGGCTGGACTACCGGACCGGCGCGGTGATTCCGGCGTTCAGTCCCGGCGAACTCTACGGCTCCGTCCCCGAGCTGGCCGACATCTGCAACCTGGACACCGAGAAGCTGTTCGGCGTGTTCTCGGAGAACATGGGGCCCGAGCAGTACATCGAGCTGGCCCAGGCGGTCGGCCAGGCGATCCGCGACGGGTACGACGGGATCGTCATCGGCCACGGCACCGACACGATGCACCACACCGCCGCCGCGCTGAGCTTCATGGTGCGCCGGCCGCCGGTGCCGATCGTGATGGTCGGCAGCCAGCGCTCGTCCGACCGGCCCTCCTCGGACGCCGCACAGAACCTGATCAGCGCCGCGTGGGCCGCGGCTCACGGCGAGATCGCCGAGGTGCTCGTCTGCATGTTCGGCCCGACGTCCGATCGCTACAACCTGCTGCATCGCGGGACGCGCGTGCGCAAGATGCACAGCTCGTACCGGAGCACGTTCCGCACCCTCGGCGACGTGCCGCTGGCGATGGTCGAACGGGGCGCGATCACGCCGATCAAGCGGGACTTCGCGCGGCGCCGCGACGACCGCGAGGTCGAGATCGCCGCGGTGTTCGACGAGCGGGTGACGATTCTCTACTACTACCCGAACATGCAGCCCGACATCATCGACGCACTCGTCGAGCGCGGCTATCGCGGGATCGTCATCGCCGGCACTGGTCTCGGGCACGTCAACCGCAAGGTCTACCCCGCCCTCGAGCGCGCGCGGGAGGCCGGCGTGCAGTGCTACATGACGCTGCAGACGCTGTGGGGCTACGTGCAGATGTACGTCTACGAGACGGGCCGGGAGATCCTCGAGCTCGGCGTGGTGCCGCTGGCCAACATGCTGCCCGAAGTCGCGTACGTGAAGCTCGGCTGGGCGCTCGGCATGCACCCGGACGATCCCGACGCGGTGCGCGCGCTGATGACGACCTCGATTGCCGGCGAGATGACCGAACGCGAGCCCCACGACGGCTACCTCGTGTTCCAGGGCGGCGTTCCCGAACTCGACGCGCTGCTGCGCCACCTGTGGAAGTAGGGGAGGCCGATTCGCGCAGCGAATCGCCCTCCCGGCCATCAACCGCGACCCCTCCAGGCCGATTCGCGCAGCGAATCGCCCTCCCGGCCATCAACCGCGACCCCTCCA
>RFIB01000086.1 GCA_003695625.1 Acidobacteriota bacterium
CGAGTGTCTGTTCATGGTGGGCTCCTCCCTGGTCCGCCGGTTCGGGGATCCCGGCAGCGGGAGACAGCGCAAGAACCGGGCCAACGTCCTGTGTTAGCAACTCGTTGAAAACAAGTGGCTTGAGAAAATGAGACGCGACACCCGAACCGTCTCACTCGTGAGACGTCTCACCGCCGAGAGGAAACTGAAGTCATTGACTGACAGTGGTTTGTGGTGAGACGCGACGTTCCGGAAGGGCCGGGCGGCGGACACTCGTCCCGGGAAAACCGCCGGCCAGGCGGCAGGACGCATGTTCCGCTCAGACGAGACCGTATTTCTTGAGACGCCGATAGAACGTGGCGCGGCTCATCCCGAGCAGCGCGGCCGCGTCGTTCCGGCGGCCGCCGGTCTCCTCGAGCGCCCGCACCAGGCGGGCGCGCTCGTCGTCGTCTCCGCCGGGCGCGGCGGCCGGCGGCACTTTCCCCGCTGCCCCGGCCGCGGCGCGCAGCTCCGGGTCCGAGTCGAGCGCGGCGCGCGTGATCCGGTCGCCGTCCGTCATCAGCAGCAGCCGGCGCAGGACGTTCTCGAGCTGCCGCACGTTGCCCGGCCAGTCGAACCCGATCAGGGTGCGCAGCACGTCCGGGGCCAGCTCCGGCACCGGCCTGCCGAGATCACCACAGAGCCGGCGCAGGATGTGCCGCACGAGCGGAGCGATGTCCTCGCGGCGCTCGCGCAGCGGGGGCAGCCGCACGGTGATCCCCGCGAGCCGGAAGTAGAGGTCCTCGCGGAACTGGCCCTCGGAGACCAGCCGCGGCAGGTCGCGGTGCGTGGCCGCGACGAGACGGACGTCGGCATGCAGCGGCTCGACACCGCCCACGCGGCGGAATTCGCCGTCCTGCAGCACCCGCAGCAGCTTGGCCTGCAGACCCGGACTCATCTCGCCGATCTCGTCGAGGAACAGCGTGCCGCCGTGAGCACGCTCGAACAGGCCGGGCATGTCCCGCTCCGCCCCGGTGAACGCCCCCCTCACGTGCCCGAACAGGGCGCTCTCGAGCAGCGTCTCGGGAATCGCGGCGCAGTTCTCGCTCAGGAACGGCCGCTCGGCGCGCGGGGACTGGCCGTGGATCGCGCGGGCGGCGAGTTCCTTGCCGGTCCCGGACTCGCCGAGCAGCAGCACCGGCACCTCGGAGGCGGCCACGCGACGCAGCGTGGCGAAGACAGAGCGGATCGCCTCTGATCGGCCGATCATCGCACCGAACGTCTCGACATCCGCCTCGTCGGTCGACCCGGAGACGGCCACCGATTCGTCGGTCGCGCCCCGGGAGATCGCGATGGCGGCCGCGTCGGCCAGCAAACGCAGGAATGCGAGATCCGAGTCGACGAATCGGGTGTGCGGATCCCGGGCATCGACGTAGAGACACCCGAGCGGCAGTCCGGCGCTCTCGAGCCGGACGCACATCGCCGAGCGGATACCCAGGGCAGAGATCGACGGAGACGAGGACTCGTCGTCCGGGCCGAGCGCGGCGAGGTCCTCCGCCACGATCGCGCCGTTCGCCTCCGCGCCGGCGAGCACGCGCTCCGAGATACGCAGGATCGACGAGCCGCCGTCGTCGTCGTCCAGCCCGACCGCCGCCAGCGGGTGGAGCCTGGCATCCCTCTCCCGACGCACCAGCAGCACTCCGCGCTCGGCGTCGGTCAGCCGGACCGCCGTCTCGACGACGATCCGCGCGAGGTCGCTCAACGACGCGCCTGCCGACAGCCCGTGCACCACGTCGCCGAGTCCACGCAGGCGCGCCATCCCGTCGGCTCCTGCCTCGCGCTGGCGCCGCGCGGCGGAGACGATCGCCGCCCGGTCCGGCCGCGCAAGGTAGCGGGACCGCTGCAGGGGATCCTCTATCTTCTGGGCGACGGCGCGGATCCGTTCCGCGGCATGGTGGAGCGCAGCGACGGCGTCGGCATCCCGTCCCTCCGCCCGGAAGGCGCGCGCCCGCAGCGCCTCGAGCTGGATCTCCTGCTCGACCGGCCCCCGGTGACGCACGTGACCAAGCCCGAACTCGGCCGCGGCGAGACTGCGCCTGGGCTTGCCGAGCGACTCCCAGCCAAGCGCCCTCTCGAGGGAGATCGCGCCGACGAGAGCCGCGTAGTCCTCGCTCGGCGGCCCCAGCGCTTCGGTCGCCCGGTCGACCCACTCGAGAGCGGTCTCCGGATCCCCGCGGAGCCGCGCGACGCGCGCCAGCTCGAGCGCCGCACCGATCCGCTGTCGCGGTGCCGGTTCCGTCTCGGTCCACGCCAGCACGTGCTGCGCCTCGTCGTGTGCCAGATCGAGACGGCCGTCCTCGCGGTGGTCCCGGGCGAGCGCGAGCCGCGCGAACATCTCCTGGCGCGTGGCACCGACGGCCACGGAGAGTTCGCGCGCGATCCTGTGGTGATCCCGCGCCGCCTCGCGCTCGTCGAGCAGAAAGTGGACCTCGCCGAGGCAGAGCAGCCCCACGACGCGCAGTTCGTTGCGATTCGCACGGCTGGCCTCCTCGAGGAAGCGCCCACCAGTCTTCAAGGCGTCGCTGTAGCGCCCGTGCCAGATCTGCAGGAACAGCAGGTTCTCGAGCGCGACCTCGAACGGCACGAACACGTTGATGCGCGCCAGGTCCTCCAGCGCACGCGAGAGGACGGCGATGCCCGCGTCCGGTTCTCCGATCAGGGAGAGGATCAGGGCGTGCGCCATCTCGTTCAGTCGATTCCAGAACAGGTCGAGCTTCTCGAACAGGCGTCCCGCCCGCTCGTTGCAGCGCAGGGCGGTGAACACCGCTCCGCGCAGCGCCAGCGGGATCCCGAGATCATGCAGGTCGAACGCATGGCGCAGAGATTCGGGACGGACGCTCGACAACTCGCCCGCCAGCTTGAGCCGTTCGATCGCTTCGTCGTGCCGCCAGCGCTCCCAGAGAATCGAGCCGAGAACCTTGTTGGCGAGCGACTTCGTCTCGACCTCGTCGACGGTATCCGCGAGCTCGACGGCGCGATGCGCCGTCCGCTCCGCCTCTTCCCAGCGCCCCAGGTCGCGCAGCACGCCGGCCAGCATCCCGCAGGCGCGCGCTTCGCTGTCGCGGTCGTCGAGGCGCGCAGCGAGTTCAGCCCACTCGTGGCACACTCGAACGGTTCGTTCCAGATCGCGCCACTCGCGACTCGCCCGGGCGAGCCTCGCGAGCACGTTCAGGCGCTGGGGGTCGTCCGCTCCCATGCGCTCGAGCGCGGCCTCGAAGAAACGCACCGCGGCGCGGAACTGCCACGACTCGAACAGGTGCTCGCCGGCGGCGATCAGTTCGTCGCGGGCCGTGGTGCCGGCATCGGCGGCGATCAGCTGGGCGGCCCGGGCGACAGGTCCGCTGCGCATGCTGGCGTGCCATTCCGCCCACCGCCGGTGCCAGGCCTGACGCTTGTCGCGACCGACAGCGTCCAGCACTTCGGCCCGCAGTACGGAGTGCGCTTCCTCGTAGCGGCCGTCCGCGCCTTCCCGCAGGAATCCGCGCGCCACCAGCTCGTCGATGCGGTCGACGAAGCGGTCGTCGAGCAGGTTCCGCAGCTCTTCGCGACGAACCGGGTGACCGGCGGACAGCACGGCGACGAGTACCTCGAGCGCCTGTTCGTCGAGGCGGCGCACTCTCCGGCTGACGGCCTCCTGCAGGCTTCCGGGCAGCCGTTCGGCGGCCGCCGCCGGATCGTCCGTCGACGGCTCTTCCACGACTTCCCGCAGCATCTCCTCCACGTAGCGTGGATGGCCTCCGGTCAGCGCCCAGAGCTGCTCGGTGACCATCGCCGCCCGCGCCCTCCCGAGCCGTCGCTCGGCGAGGTCGGCGACGGCTTCGCGCGGCAACGTGCCCAGCTCGAGCGTGAAGGCGAGTTCCTCGGCGTGCACTCCGCGCTCGAAGCGCTCCAGTTCGGAGCGTGGCTCCTCGAACTGCCCGCGGATGACCAGCAGTCGCAGCGCCAGGTGCCGCGCTCGTCGAACCAGATGCCAGAGCATGTCGACCAGGAGCGGATCCGCGCGTTCGATGTCGTCGAGGACCAGAAGCAGCGGCCTCGTCTCTGACAGGTCACAGAGCGCGGACGCGATCGAGTCGAGCATGTGGAATGCACTTGGACGGTCCGACGGTTCGGACTCCCCGTCCGAAGCGAACGAGTCATCGAGAGCCGCGAGCGTCGAACCGTACCGTTCGCGGATCGCCTCGACCGAGTCGCGGGCTCGCGGGTCGCCGGCCTCGAGCAGCGACCGCAGCCACGCCAGCGCCGGATCGAACGCCGACGACTTCTCCTCGCGGCAGCGCGCGAACGCCGATCGGACGCCGCGGCGGCGTACGCGCTCGACGAGTACCTCGGCGAGCCGCGTCTTGCCGATCCCGGACTCGCCGGTCAGCAGGCACAGCGGCGGGTCGCCGACCTGCGTGCGCGGCACCGCCCACTGCTCGAGCCGCTCGAGCTCGCGCTCGCGGTCGACGAACAGCGCCTGGGCTCCGGCGGGAGCGCCGCGGTCGACGGCCTGCGGCCCACACACGGCCCTCAGTTCGGCGAGCACCGCCCCGGCATCCGCATAGCGCCGCGCGGGGTCGAGGTCGATCAGCCGGAGCACGATCCGGTCGAGCCCCGGCGAGACGTCGGCGCGCACCTGCGACGGGGGCACGGCCGGCGGCCGCGCTCCGGCCAGCGCCTCGACCGAGACGTCCTGCCACGGGAGCCGGCCGGTCAGTGCGCGATAGAAAAGCACGCCCGCGGCATACAGGTCGCTTCGCGCCGAGGCCCGCTCACCGAGCAGCAGCTCGGGTGCCAGGTAGCCGCTCGTCCCCCCGGCGGGC
>RFIB01000013.1 GCA_003695625.1 Acidobacteriota bacterium
CGTGCGACCAGCCGCAGGTGCAGCGCCCGGCGGTCGAGCGCGACCTCGAGGCCGGTCTGCCTGAACAGGCGCGCCAGCAGCTCGCCGGGGAGGATCAGGCTCTCCATCCGCAGCAGACGTTCTCCGGCGACGACGAGCCGGCCGACGAGCGAGCGCGGGTCAGGCTCGAGCAGCACGGCGCGTCCGCCCGGCGCGAGGACGCGCGCGATCTCGGCGATCACCTGCGGGATGTCGGGCATGTGGTGCAACGCGTCGACGACGACGACCAGCGCGGCCGAGGCATCGGCGAGGGGCAGCGCCTGCCCCCCCGCGGCGAGGGCCGGCAGTCCCGAGCCGGCGGCCCGGCGCAGCATCGGGCGCGACGGGTCGACCACGACGACGCGCCAGCCGCGTGCGGCGAGCCGCCGTGCCAGACGTCCGGTCGCTCCGCCGAGGTCGACCGCCACGCCGCCCGCCGGCGGATCGGGAACGCGCGCGAGCACCGGTCCGAGACCCCAGCCGCCGGCGAGCCGGTCCCAGACCGGGGCGAGCCGGTCGAACAGCGCGTTTCGCGGGCGGCGGGACGAGTCGTCGAGCATGGCGCGCCAGCCTGCCGCGCGCCGGCGCCGCTGTCCAGCGCACGGCGCGCGAGGAAGGCGCACGGCGCCGCCGGTTCGACGAATGTTCGGAATTCGCTGCGCGAGGGCGAACGTCATTCGGCAAGGCGCGTTGCGCCGCACGGAATCCTGCGGTCGCTCTCGACGCCCTGCCACGGATTGGCTAAGCTTCGGGCCACCCCGCTGGAGGACGTCCGATGCGCGAGGCGGTCGAGCGCCTGTGGCCCGAGCTGGAGTGGATCGAGGACGCCGCGCTGCGCGAGGCGACGGCGCGCACGTGGGAACTCGCCTTCGAGCGCAGTCCGCTCGAACCGCGCGATCTCGACGAGATTCCGTTCACCCTGCTCGTGCCCGACTGCCCGGCGTCGTTCATGGCGCACAAGCGTTGCGTCGTCCACATCGCCCGGCGCGCCGCCGAGGCGATGCGCGAGCACATGGGCGATGCGCTGGCGATCGACATGGACACGGTGATCGCCGGCGCGATCCTCGCCGACGTCGGCAAGCTGCTCGAGTACGAGCGCGTGGACGGCCGGGCGCGCCAGAGTCGTCGCGGGGCGCTGCTTCGGCATCCGTTCACCGGCGTGGCGCTCGCGATGGAGGCCGGCGTGCCCGATGCGGTGTGCCACATCATCGCGGCCCATGCCGGAGAGGGCGACCTCGTCCGCCGCACGACCGAGGCGCTGATCGTCCACCACGCCGACTTCATGGCCTACCTGCCGTTCAAGAACCTCGCCCGCTGACCGACCGGGCCGCGCGCCCGACCGGAGAGTCCCGATGTCGCCGACGATCTCGCACGTGATCGCCCGTTTCGCCGCGGACCTGCGGTTCGACCATCTGTCCGACGACGCGGTCCGCCAGGCCAGACGCTTCCTGCTCGACTCGCTCGGCTGCGCCCTCGGCGGCTACCAGCAGCCGGACGTCGACATCGCGCGCGCGGTGCTCGACGAGACCGGACGGGAGGGGCCGGCGACCGTGATCGGTTCCGGCCGCCGGATGGACGTCCGCTCGGCGGCGCTGGCCAATGCCCTGATGGTGCGGGCCCAGGACTACAACGACATCTACTGGAAGCAGGATCCGTCCCATCCGTCGGACATCATCCCGGCGGCGATCGCCTGCGCCGAGCGACAGGGCAAGGACGGCCGGGAGCTGATCGTCGGCATCGTGCTCGGTCACGAGTTCGAGATGCGCTGGTGCGAAGCCGCGCATCCCGGCATCCGCGAACGGGGATGGCATCACGCGACGCTGACCGCGTTCGTCTCGCCGATCGTCGCCGGCCGGATGCTCGACCTTGATGCCGACCGGATCCAGCACGCGATCGGGATCTCGGCCAGCCGTCACGCCACGCTCGGCGCGGTGACGGCCGGCAAGCTGACCATGATGAAGAACACCGTCGACCCGATGGCGACCGAGAGCGGCGTGCTCGCGGCACTGCTCGCCGAGAAGGGCTTCACCGGGCCCGAGCACGTCATCGAGGGCAAGGAGGGCATCGTCCACTGCCTCGGTCCCGAGTGGACGCTCGAGGTACTCACCGACGGGCTCGGCGAGAGCTGGCGGATCACCCAGTGCGGCATGAAGGCGTTTCCGACCGAGGCGCTGACCCACACGCCGATCTCCGCGCTGCTCGACCTGGTGCGCGAGCACGACCTCGCACCGGAGCAGGTCGAGCGGATCGACGTGCGCTCGCTGGCGCGCGCGGCCGACATCCTGGCCGATCCGAGCAAGTACGAGCCCGACAGCAAGGAGACCGCCGATCACTCGCTGCCGTACTGCCTTGCGGTCGCCCTCGTCGATCGCCAGGTGACACCGGCCCAGTTCACCGAGGAGAAGATCCGCGATCCGCGGGTGCGCGCGCAGCTGCGCAAGGTCGTCGTCGAGGCCGATCCGGAAATCGAGAAGGTGTTCCCCGAACTTCAGCGGGTCGTCGTGACGGTGACCACCACCGACGGGCGGCGGCTCGAGCGGCAGCTCGACTACCCGAAGGGGGATCCGCGCAATCCGCTGACCGACGAGGAGATCGAGCAGAAGTTCGACGCGCTGGCCGAGCCGCTGCTCTCGGCAGCGCGCCGCGACGAGATCAAGCGCGCGGTGTGGGATCTCGAGAATCTCGACAGCGTCGGCCGGCTGATGGGGCTCCTCGTCGCGGAGCGCAACCGGCGCTGAGCGTCGGGAAGGGAGAGTCGCGATGGGGCACACGGTCGTCGAGAAGATCGCCGCCGCGCATCGCGTCGACTCCGACGCCGTCCCTGCGGCGGGCGAGTTCGTCGCCATCCGGCCGCGCCACGTGATGACCCACGACAACACCGCCGCCGTGCTGATCAAGTTCCGCGCGCTGGGCGCGCGGCGGATCCACGACCCGCGGCAGCCGGTGTTCACGCTCGACCACAACATCCAGGACACGTCCGAGAAGAACCTGGCCAAGTACCGCGAGATCGAGCAGTTCGCCGCCGAGCAGGGGGTCGATCACTATCCCGCCGGGGCGGGAATCGGCCACCAGATCATGGTCGAGCGCGGGTACGTCCAGCCCGGCGCGTTCGTCGTCGCCTCGGACTCGCATTCGAACATGTACGGCGCGCTCGGTGCGCTGGGCACGCCCGTCGTCCGCACCGATGCCGCGGGGATCTGGGCCACCGGCGAGTTCTGGTGGCAGGTGCCGCGCACCGTGCAGGTCGTCCTCGACGGAAGACTGCGCGAGGGCGTCACCGGCAAGGACGTGATCATCACGCTGTGCGGGCTCTACCCCGACGAGGTGCTCAACGCGGTGGTCGAGTTCGCCGGGCCCGGCGTGGCGACCCTCGACGTCGACGCGCGGCTGACGATCGCCAACATGTCGACGGAGTGGGGCGCGCTCGCCGCGTGGTTTCCCGTCGACGAGCGGACGCTGGCGTGGCTCGCCGACCGGGCCGACCGGCTGTCCGCGGAGGGCGTCGACCGCATCACGGCGGAGGATCTCGAGCGCTGGCGCACCGAGCCGCCGGCTCCGGATCCGGACGCGCGCTACGCGGGGCGGATCCGGCTCGACCTGGCGCGGGTCAGCCCGCACGTCGCCGGACCGGACACGGTCCAGGTGACCGCGCCGCTGGCCCGCCTCGAGCGCGAGCGCATCGCGGTCGACAAGGCGTACCTCGTCTCCTGCGTCAACTCGCGCCTGTCCGATCTCGAGGCCGCCGCCCGGGTGCTCGCCGGCCGGCGCGTCGCCGACGGCGTCGAGTTCTACGTCGCCGCGGCGAGCGCCGAGGTGCAGCGCGAGGCCGAACGCCGCGGTGTCTGGGGCACGCTGCTCGAGGCCGGGGCGCGGCCGCTGCCTCCGGGGTGCGGGCCGTGCATCGGTCTCGGCGCCGGTCTGCTCGAGCCGGGCGAGGTCGGCATCTCGGCGACGAACCGCAACTTCAAGGGCCGGATGGGCTCGCGCGAGGCGCGCTGCTACCTGGCGAGCCCGGCCGTGGTCGCCGCGTCCGCGGCCGCGGGCCACATCGCCGCCCCGGAGCCGTGCGACGACACCGTGCCGGAGCGCGCCTGGGAGCCGATCGCGCAGGAAGCGCCCGACGCCGGGGCGCAGGCCGTCGAGATCGTCGACGGGTTTCCCGAGACGATCCGCGGCCGGCTCGTCTGGCTGCCGCAGGACAACCTCAACACCGACGGCATCTACGGCAAGGACTACACGTACCGCGAGGACATGACGCCCGAGCAGATGGCGCAGGTGGCGATGGAGAACTACGACCCGCGGTTCGCCGAACTGGTGCGGCCCGGCGACGTGCTCGTCGCGGGGCGCAACTTCGGCACCGGCAGCTCGCGCGAGCAGGCGGCGACGGCGCTCAAGTTCAAGGGCATCCCGCTGGTGATCGCGGCGAGCTTCTCGCAGACCTACCTGCGCAACGCGTTGAACAACGGATTCCTGTGCATCGAGAACGCCGCGCTGCCGGCGCGGCTCGCCGAACTGTTCGGCGAGCGCGCCGCGGCCGGCGAGAAGACGATCGTCCTCGACGACGAGGTCGTCGTCGATTTCCGCCGCGGCCGCATCACGTGGCGCGGGGAGGAGTTCGCGTTCGCGCCGCTCGGCCCGGTGCCTCAGGCGCTGATCGTCGCCGGCGGCCTGGAACCGCAGATCCGCGCGCGGCTCGGGCTGGGCTGAGCCGCGCGACCGAGGAGACGGACGACATGGCCCGATACACCGTGGTGGCGATGCCGGGAGACGGCGTCGGGAAGATCGTGCTGCCGGAGGCGCTCCGCGTGCTCGAGGCGGTCGGCTTCGATGCCGAGTACGTCCATGCCGACATCGGCTGGGAGTGCTGGGTCAACGAGGGCAATCCGCTGCCGGAGCGTACCGTCGAGCTGCTCGCCCGGCACCGGCTGGGGCTGTTCGGCGCGATCACGTCGAAGCCCAAGAACGAGGCCGCCCGCGAGCTGCGGCCCGAGCTGCGCGACCGCGGGCTGGTCTACTTCAGCCCGATCGTCGGGCTGCGCCAGCGGTTCAACCTCGACGTCTGCATCCGTCCGTGCCGGTCGTTCGCCGGCAACCCGCTCAACTTCATCCGCCGGGCCCCGGACGGCGGGGTCGAGGAGCCGCCGGTCAACGCGGTGATCTTCCGCCAGAACACCGAAGGGCTCTACGCCGGGATCGAGTGGACCGATCCGCCGGACCAGGTCGTCGCGGCGATGGCCACGCATCCGAAGTGGAAGGCGTTCGCCGACGTGCCGAAGCAGGACATCGCGCTCTCGGTGCGCGTGTTCACCCGCCGGGCGTGCCGCCGGATCGTCGAGGCGGCGTTCCGCTACGCGCAGAAGCACGGCTACGGTTCGGTCACGATCTGCGAGAAGCCGAACGTGCTGCGCGAGACCTCGGGCATGATGGAGGAGGCCGGGCGCGAGGTCGCCGCGGAGTTCCCCGGCATCGCGCTGCGCTCGACCAACATCGACGCCCAGATGATGTGGCTGACCAAGAACCCCGAGGCGTACGAGGTGCTCGTCGCGGGCAACATGTTCGGCGATATCGTCTCGGACGCGTTCGCCGGGCTCGTCGGCGGGCTGGGGTTCGCGTGCTCGGCGAACATCGGCGACGAGGTCGCCGTGTTCGAGCCGACTCACGGCTCGGCGCCCAAGTACGCCGAACTCGATCCGTCGATCGTCAACCCGATCGCGATGATCCTCTCGGCGGTGATGATGCTCGATCACGTCGGCGAGGACGACAAGGCCGAGCGGATCCGCAAGGCGATCGCCGACGTCGTCGCGGAAGGCAAGGTCAGGACGTACGACATGATGCGCCTGCCGGGCGGACCGGAAGCGCTGCAGCGGGGCGCGGCGACGACGCGGCAGATGACCGACGCGATCATCGCCCGGCTGTAGCCGGCTCCGGCCCGGGATGCGGGCGGACGAGGGGACGGCGCCGATGGAGTTCAGCCACGAACAGCCCGCACTGCGGACCGCCGAGGCCGGTCGGGCCGGCGACGGCGTGCGCGCCGACCTGCGGGTCCGGTTCGAGCCGCGCGACGGGGGGCCACCCGAGATCGTGCTCGAGCGCTCGAAGGTCGCACCGTTCTACGGGCGGTCGATCCGCGAGCAGGCGCGGGAGGTCCTCGACCGGCTCGGCGTGCGTTCCGGACGACTGACGATCGAGGACGAGGGCGCGCTGCCGCTGACGATCGCGGCACGGATCGAGTGCGTCGTCCGGCGTGCGGGCCATCCGGTCCCGTCCCCGGTGCTGCCCGGCCCGGTCCCGGCGCGACCTCCCGCGCCGCGTGACCGCCTGCGTCGTTCGCGGCTCTACCTGCCCGGCCACGAGCCGAAGCTGCTGGTCAACGCCGGTCTGCACGGCGCCGACGGCCTGATTCTCGATCTCGAGGACTCGGTGCCCCCCGACGCCAAGGACGCGGCGCGCCTGCTCGTGCGCAACGCGCTCGTCGCGCTCGACTTCGGCGCGGCGGAGCGGATGGTGCGCATCAACCAGCTCCCGGCCGGGCTCGGCGATCTCGACGAGATCGTGCCGGTCGATCCCGACCTCGTGCTGATTCCCAAGGTCGAGTCGCCCGACCAGGTCCGCGAGGTCGAGGCGCGGATCGAGGCGATCCGCCGGCGCACGGATCGCGAGCGACCGGTGTGGCTGATGCCGATCCTCGAGAGCGCGCTGGGCATCGAGCGCGCGTACGAGATCGCGTCGGCGGCGGACAGCGTCGTTGCGCTGACGGTCGGGCTCGAGGACTACACCGCGGACCTCGGCGTCACGAAGACGCGCGAGGGCGGGGAGACTCTCTGGGCGCGCCAGCGCGTGGTCAACGCGGCCCGTGCGGCCGGCGTCGAGCCGATCGACTCGGTGTGGGGCGACGTGGCCGACGTCGAGGGACTCGAGGCGTGGGCCCGGGCCTCGCGCTCGCTCGGATTCGTCGGCATGGGGTGCGTCCATCCGCGACAGATCCCGATCGTCCACCAGGCGTTCGCCCCGACACGCGAGGAGATCGACCGCGCGCTGCGAATCGTCGCTGCCTGGGAGGACGCCAGGGCGCGTGGCGTCGCGGTCGTTGCGCTCGGGTCGAAGATGATCGATCCGCCGGTCGTCGAGCGCGCGTTCGCCCTGGTCGACAGGGCGCGGCGCATGGGACTGGTCGACGACGCGGCGCGGGACGCGGGGAGCGGGCGATGAAGCGGGAGATCGGCGAGCTGGTGACCAACGCCGCCGAGCGGCGCGTGCCGACGCTCGTCAACGGCCGTCGGCAGGTGCCGTTCCGCGGGGTGGGCGGATACGAGCCGCGGGGGTCCAAGCACGGGCCGCCGATCCGGTCGTGCCGCGACTATCCGGCCGACGGCGACAAGCGCGTCGCGGGCCTGCGCGAGGCCCTCGAGCGCGCGGGGCTCGCCGACGGCATGACGCTCTCGACGCACCACCACCTGCGCAACGGCGACCGCGTGGCGCTGTACGCGCTCGAGACCGCCGCCGACATGGGCGTGCGCGACCTGATGTGGTTTCCTTCGGCGTCGTTCCCGTGCCACGAGCCGGTGATCGGCCTGATGCAGCGCGGCGCCGTGCACCACATCGAGGGCAGCATGAACGGTCCGCTGGGGCGGTACTGTTCGTCCGGGCGGATGCGCGGACTCGGCGTGCTGCGGTCCCACGGCGGCCGCTGGCAGGCGATCCAGGACGGCGAGGTGCACGTCGACGTCGCGGTGATCGCGGCACCGGCCGCCGATCCGTTCGGCAACGCGACGGGCGCGTTCGGTCCGTCGGCGTGCGGATCGCTCGGTTTCGCGCTCGCCGACTCGATCTACGCCGACCGCGTGATCGTGGTCACGGACAACATCGTGCCGTTCCCCTGTCTGCCGTGGCAGATCCAGGGCAACAACGTCGACTACGTCGTCGAGGTCGAGTCGATCGGCGATCCGGCGAAGATCGTGTCGGGCACGACACAGATCACGCGCAGTCCCGACCGGCTGCGCATCGCCGAGCTGGTCGCGCGCTTCATCCGCGACGCCGGGATCATGCGAGACGGCTTCTCGTTCCAGGCCGGGGCCGGCGGCATCGCGCTCGCGTTCGTGCCGATCCTGGCGCGGATGATGCGCGAGGCGGGCGTCGTTGCCGGCTTCGTGCGCGGCGGCTCGACGAAGTACCTGGTCGAGATGCTCGAGCAGGGACTGACCAGGGCGATCCTCGACGGCCAGACGTTCGACCTCGAGGGCGTGCGGTCGATCCGCGAGAATCCGCGCCACGTGCCGACCTCGCCGTTCACCTCGTACAACTGGCACGGCAAGGGGAACTTCGCGTCGATGGTCGATGCGGTCGTGCTCGGTGCGACCGAGGTCGACCTGCACTTCAACGCGAACGTCGTCACCCACTCCGACGGTGTGCTGCTCCACGGCATCGGCGGCTGGCAGAACTGCCTCGCCGCGCGCTGCACGATTCTCGCGCTGCCGAGCTTCCGCGACCGGATCCCGGTGATCGTCGACGAGGTGACGACGCTGTGCGGCCCCGGCGAGCTGATTGACGTGGTCGTCACCGAGCGCGGAATCGCGATCAACCCGAGGCGGCAGGACCTGCTCGAGCGCGTGCGCGGGAGCGACCTGCCGATCCGTTCGCTCGAGGAGATCAAGCACGAGGTCGAGCGGCTTCTCGGCGGTCCGCCGGACCGTCCGGAGCTGTCCGACGAACCGGTCGCGGTCGTCAAGTGGGTCGACGGCACGGTGCTCGACACGGTCTGGCGCGTGCCCGGCGCGTGACGCGGCAAGCGGCGCCGCGCGTGCGTTGACCCCCCGCGATGCGCGCCGTATCCTTCGGGGCCGCGGGGCGCCGTGGCCAAGTGGTAAGGCAGAGGTCTGCAAAACCTCCATTCGCCGGTTCGAATCCGGCCGGCGCCTCCAGCTCTTCCGGCTCCCGTCGGAGAGCCTGCCCGCGTCAGGTCCGCAGCGTGCCGTCCGTGCCGACGATGGCGGCGCTGACCGGCACCTCGCGCCGGGCGAGCCGGGCCGCCTCCTGGGCGATGCCCCACAGGCCGCGGCAGCAGGGGACCTCCATCACCAGCACGTGGATCGAGCGCACGCCGCCCTGATCGATCATCGCCACCAGCCGGGCGACGTAGTCCTCGAGCCGCGTGTCGAGCTTGGGGCAGGCGATCGCCAGCGCGCGGCCGTCGAGGACGTCGCCGTGAAACTCCGGCATCGCGAAGCCGGCGCAGTCGGCGGCGAGCAGCAGGTCGGCGTCGCGCAGGAACGGCGCGTTCGGCGCGATCAGCCGGAGCTGCACCGGCCACTGGCGCAGCGCCGAGGCGCGGCGCGGTCCGGGATCGCCGGGGGCGGCCGGTCGCGGCTCGAGGCGCCGCGAGAGCGACCCGGGGCACCCGCCGGCGGCGGGTGCGGGGGACGGCGCGGTCGCCGGCGGATCGCCGAGCGACGGCAGCCGCGCGGGGGCGGCCGTGCGCCGGGCGAGATGCCGCTCCACCGCGGCGGGATCGAACGCCTCGGCGGGACGCTCGACCACGGTGATCGCGCCGCGCGGGCAGTGGCCGAGGCAGGCTCCCAGACCGTCGCAGAGCCGGTCGGCGACGAGCCGTGCCTTGCCGTTCTCGATGACGATCGCGCCCTCCTCGCACGACGGGACGCACTCGCCGCAGCCGTCACACAGCTCCTCGTCGATCCGGACGACAGGTCGCAGCACCGCGCTCATCGGGGCCTCCCTGGTGTCTGGGGCAATCTGCCACGGCGCCGGCCGCGCGGCCTTGCTCCGGGTCAACCGGAGAGCCGGAACAGCAGCGCCCGGACGAAGCGCGTGTCGGGCAGGGCGGCGGGGGACAGGTCGCCCGCGTCGTGCTCGAGCCGGTCGGCGAGGTGGCGCGTCGCCGCCTCGCCGAGCCCCGCCTCCCGGGCCAGCTCGAACAGCCGCGGCGTGGCGCGGCGCGGGGGCGCGCCGTCTCCGAGCAGCGCCGCCAGGGCGGCGCGTCCCTGCTCGCGGGTCAGCGGGGCGGGACGTAGCGGGTCGCCGAGGGCGCGGCGTGCGAGCGCCGTCAGCGCGATCTCGCTCCACAGGCACTCGTCGGGGCGCTCGCGGCGGGCCGGCAGCGGATCGAGTTCCGGCAGGTCGCGGTCCGCGCCGGCCAGGCCCAGCGTGCCGGTCACGAACCGCCCGAGATCCTCGATCACGTCGAGGGCGCGGTCGACCCGCTCGAGGTCGGCGCGGGCGCGGGGCGGGCGCAGCGCACCGGACTCCGGCAGGCCGGGTCGCGGCGCGAGCAGGCCGGCGAGGATCTCGTCGAGATCCACCTCGAGCCGGGCCCGGCCGTGGGGGACCCGCGCGAGCCATCCCGAGGCGAGCCGGTGGGCGCGGGCGACGCGTTCGCGGACGGCGCCGACGCCGATCCGGCACAGCTCGAACGTCGGAATGTTCGCCAGCGCGCGGGCGGCGGCGCCCGCGTCCGCGGCTCCCAGCTCGTCGAGGGCGAGCAGGACCATGCTCAGCGCGGTCCGGAGCCCGGCCGCGTGCGTTTCCGGGTCGCCGAGCGGGTCGCGGCTGGCGACCGCGAACCGGTTGCCGAGCCGGACCAGCGCATGGGCGATCGCCGCGCGCCGCCGCTCGTCGAGCAGCCCGGCGCCCTCGGCGAGCAGCGCCCCCTCGCCGGGGGGCAGCGGCGCCGGCAGCGGCGGCGGGTCGTGCGGGGGGGCGTCCGCGGCGCCGGCGGGGCGCGGCAGCGCCGCGAGGCGCTCGCGGATCGCGGCGCGCACCCCGGCCTGCTCGAGATGGCCCGGCGCCCAGACCTCCAGCGCCTCCTCGAGCGGCGGGAAGCCCCGCTCGGCGAGACGCGCCTCCCGCCGCTCCCAGGCTTCCTCCTGCTGCTCGGCGGGGATCACCCACAGGACCTGCTCGAGCAGCGCCTCGTAGGCCTGGCGCGCGCGCTCGCGGAGCAGGGCGAAGGCGCTCCACAAGGCGGGGAAGGCGGCCTCGGGAGCCTCGTCGCGCGGTTCGAGGAAGTACACGCCGTCGAGGCTCGGCACCTCGCGATCCTCCGGCGGCCAGAATCCCGGATCGGACGACTCGTCGAGCTTGTAGACGTGGATCAGCCTCGACAGGACGAGCACCACGGTCGGCTCGTCCGCCTCGAGCAGCCACGAGACGAGCTGCTCCGGGTTCGCCTGGTGGAGCAGCCCGAGCCAGCGCCCGAGGCGCTCGACCGCCGGTTCGTCCCCGTCCCACCCGTCGAGGTCGAACACCAGGTCGACCTGCTCGCGCCGGGCCGCGGCGAGCAGCGCGAGCGCGTCGTCGGGGTCGGCCTCGACCAGCGAGAGGTAGAAGTCCTGCGGCCCGAGGCTGCGGATCAGCGCCGCGGCGTCGGCAGAGGCGAGGATCGCCGCGGCGCGCCGCTCGGGGGGCAGCGCGAGGATCCGGTGGCGTTCTGCAAGGGAGACGGAAGCGTCGGCATCCACGGCGGTCCATTCTGCCCGCCGCCGGCGGGAGCCGCTATCCGCGGGCCGACGCGCCGCGACCGCCCGGTCAGGCGGTCGCGCGGTGGGTCGTCTGCTGCAGGGAGGATTCGGCCTCGGCGGTCGGCCTGAGGAGGATACCGCCGCAGTGCTCGCAGCGTGCCGTCTCGAGTTCCGCGTCGTGCACCGCGTTATGCTGACCGCACACGCACACGATCGTGATCGTCACCGTCCGTCTCCTTGCCCCTGCAGGCGGCGGAAATATTCCCCGAACCGCCCCCTCCGGCCACCGAAAATCCGCGTCGGGACCGGCCGGGCCGCCCCGGAGACGCGCCGGCTTGCCGGGCGGTCGTTCATAATCGGCCCCTGCCGGGATGGCGGAACGGGTAGACGCAGGGGACTTAAAATCCCCTGGCCTTCGGGCCGTCCGGGTTCGAGCCCCGGTCCCGGCACCGCGGCGCGCCCGGCGTGTCTCGGACTAGAGCAGCCCGCGTTCCCCGAGCGAGACGAACCCGTCGTCGACGACCACGAGATGGTCGAGCAGGTGCAGGCCGAGCAGCTCGCACGCCCTGCGCACGCTGGCGGTCAGCGCGACGTCCTCGGCCGACGGCTCGGGGTCCCCGGACGGATGGTTGTGGACGAGCACCAGCGCCGACGCGTTGGCCAGCAGCGCCGGCTTGAGCACGTCGGCGGGGGCGGCGTGCGCCGCGTTGCGCGAGCCGACGGCGATCACATGGAAGCACACCGGAGCGTGCCGCGCGTCGAGGTACAGCGCGGAGAGGATCTCGCGGTCCGCGCCGGCGTAGTAGCCGCGGACGGCCTGCCACACGTCGGCCGGACCGCGGATGCGCTCGACGGCGAAGCGCACCCGTCCGTCGCGCACCTGGCGGAGCCGGACCCGGACGACGCTGCGCGGAACGCGCTCGATGCTCTCGTCGGCCATCGACCCGAGGATCCGTCGAAGCCGGTCGGCGCGCAGTCCCTGCGGCGGAGGTGCGTCGCGCGCGCGGGAGCCGGCCGGTGCAGGCATGCCGCGCGAGGCCCCCTCGGCGCGGTCAGTGGCGGACGTAACGCCCGGTGAACCAGCGCTTCCAGCTCGTCCCGCCGTCGGTCGAGATGTCGATCTCCTGCAGCACGCTGCCGTCGTCCTGCGGCGTGAACGACATCCGGTAGCGCGCGGGCTCGCCGCGCGGCGACAGGCCGCGGCCCTCGAAGCGCATCGCCGCACCGTCGCGCGCGCCGACGAAGCGGATCACCAGGCCGTGGGCATCGACCCACACCTGGTGCCACCGGCCGTCCTGCCGATCGAAGAAACTGATGCTGCGTCCGCCCCCGCCGCGTTCCGGGCGCCAGGTCTCGACGAGCAGACAGCCATCGAGAACGCGCTCGATCGTGTTCGTCCCCGCCCGGCGACCGTCGGGCAGCAGCACGTCCCACGTCCCGACCCAGAAGTCGAACGCGCGGAACCGCGCGTCGTCGCACGATGGCGGGCGCGGGTGAGCCGGTGCGTCACCGTTCTCCGCGGTGGGCGCCGGGGAGGCAGGCGCCGTCACGAGAAGAAGGCACGCGACGACCTTCAGGGCGGGGCGGATCGACGGCATGGCGATCATCCTCGCGCGCCGGGTCTCGTGGCGCGCCGGGAACATTCAAGCGCGAGGCGCTCCGGCCGTGGCGGTCTGCCGGCGAACTCGTTGCGGGCGGGCGTCCGCTGCCCACGGGCGGTCGGTCCCGGGGCCTAGGCGAGCGCCCGGCGGCCGTGTGCGCGGGAGCGGCGGTGCGCGGCGAGCCGCCAGCCCCACAGCGCGATCCCGGCGGCCGAGGTGGCCAGCGCGAGAACGCTGAACGCCGTGAGCAGCGGATTGTTGAAGTCGTCGCGCCCCCGGTAGTCCATCGTGTGCAGCATCCAGAAGAAGTCGAACACCCGCCACAGACGGTTGCGCCGCGCGGCGATCGCGCCGGTGCGCGCGTCGACGTAGACGTGCGTCCGGCGCGCGTCCGCGAACGCGACCCGCCACGCCGGCAGCGGACGCCCGCGGTACTCGAGCGGAGGATCGGTCTCGACCAGTTCGACCGAGGCCACGGCCGGCGGCTTGCGGAAGTCGGCGGCGGCGATGCGGGCGGCCCGGTCCGCGTCGAGCAGCCCCGCAGGCGCGCCGGTGCGCGCATCGAGCACCGCGAGCAGGCCGCCTGCGGAGTCCCGCAGCTCCCAGCGCGGCCCCGCCCCGCGATCGATCAGCGTCGCGCTCGCCGGCGCGCCGGATTCCTCGGCGGTCGCGAGCCCCGCCGTCCGCAGGATCGCGCCGTCGAGCGGCCTGCCGACGACGCCGCGACTCGCGTCCTCGCCGCGCACGGCGTGGATGTCGAGCACGCTGAACAGGAAGCCTCCGCCGCTCCACGC
>RFIB01000087.1 GCA_003695625.1 Acidobacteriota bacterium
GCGAAGTGACCGGGGACGAGCGCTACAAGGACTACTGGCGCTTCCTGCACGACGGCGGGATGCGGCCCTACATCCAGCGCATTCTCGACCACTCGAACGCGACGCGGGGCTACCGGATCGACCGGCTCGAGGCGCTTGCCGCCGACGGCATCCCGGCCATTCTGGAAACGCGGACCTACCCCAAGATCGGCGCGTGGGAGCAGGCCCACGAGGGCAAGCCCTGGTACACCCGAAGCGGCCGCCTCGAGTTCTATCGCGACGAGCCCGAGTTCCGGGACAGCGGCGAGAACATCGTCGTTCACCGCGAGCCGATCGACTCGACCTTCTACGAGCCGAACGTGATCGTCGCCGATCCCCGCCATCCCCTGCTGCGTCCCCGGCGGCCCGAGGACTACGGCGCCGATCCGCGCGATGTCGGAGGCGACGCGCGCCAGGCGCGGCACGTGGTCCTGACCGTCGACCAGATGCTCTCGTCGCGGCACCCGCTGGCCGAGGACGGCTACCGCCACGTGTTCCACACGCCCAAGTACCGCCACGGCGCCCACACCACGGCCGTCGACACCGACATCGTGGCGATCTGGTTCGGACCGTTCGGGGACATCTACCGCGAAGACCCCCGGATCCCGTTCATCAACGAGATGTACCTCGACATCAACCCCCTCGACGCCAGGGAACTCGGCATCGAGGACGGCGACTACGTCTACATCGACGCCGATCCCCACGATCGACCGTTCCGCGGCTGGCGGGACAATCCGGAGTGGTACCGCGTCGCGCGGCTGATGGCCCGCGCGCGCTACTACCCGGGAACGCCACGCGGCATCACCCGGATGTGGCACAACATGTACGGGGCGACGTGGGGCTCGGTGCGCGGCAGCCGGGAGAACCCGACCGGCCTCGCCAAGTCACCGACGACGAACTACCAGTCGCTGTTCCGGACCGGGAGTCACCAGAGCTGCACCCGCGGCTGGCTCAAGCCGACCTGGATGACCGACACGCTGACCGTCAAGGGTCTGATGGGCCAGAAGATCACGCGCGGATTCGTTCCCGACGTCCACTGCCCGACCGGCGCTCCCCGCGAGTCGCTGGTCCGCATCTCGCACGCCGAGAACGGCGGATTCGGCGGCGAGCGGCTGTGGCGGCCGGCACGCCTGGGCGTGCGTCCGACCTACGAGTCGGAGCGGCTGCAGAAGTTCATCGCCGGCCGCTTCGTCCGGCGCGGCTGACGCCGAGAGGAGCCACACGATGCCGGAGCGATTCAACTGGCAGATCGGGCGCCCGATGGCCTACCCCTACGACGGGCCGCAACCCGAGCGCCAGGTGGCGTACGTCTTCGACACCAACAAGTGCATCGAGTGCCAGACCTGCACCGTGGCGTGCAAGACGTGCTGGACGAGCGGCAAGGGCCAGGAGACGATCTTCTGGAACAACGTCGAGACCAAGCCCTACGGCGGCTACCCGCTCGAATGGGACACCCGGCTGCTCGATCAGCTCGGACCGGCCGAATGGAAGGGGAAGCGGCTGGCCTCGAGGACCATCTTCGAGCAGGCGACCGGCAAGGACAGCGACAAGCAGCCTCCCTTCGGCCACCGGCCGGCGGTCGAGGACTACGCCGCGCCCAATGTCGGCGAGGACGACATCACCGGGCTGGTCGAGAAGGGCGGCCATTTCGCCGGCGTCCACCCGATCTGGATGTTCTACCTGGCACGGATCTGCAACCACTGCGACAACCCCGCCTGCCTCGCAGCCTGCCCGCGACGCGCGATCTACAAGCGCGTCGAGGACGGCATCGTGCTGGTCGACCAGGAGCGCTGTCGCGGCTACCAGGAGTGCGTGCGCGCCTGCCCCTACAAGAAGGTGTTCTTCAACGTGGTCTCGCGGATCAGCGAGAAGTGCATCGGCTGCTTCCCGCGCGTCGAGAACGGAGAGGTCGCCCTGTGCGTCCAGTCGTGCATCGGAAAGATCCGCATGCACGGCTTCCTGACCACCCGGGGCGAGCCGCGGGAGGACAACCCGCTGGACTACATCGTCAGGATCCGGCGACTCGCGCTGCCGCTCTACCCCCAGTACGGCACGGGCCCCAACGTCTACTACATCCCGCCGATCCATGTGCCGACGCGGTTTCTCGAACAGTTGTTCGGACCGGGCGTCGAGCAGTCGCGCCGGCTCTACCGCGGCCTGGCCGGGGACCGGCGGCTTCTCGGCTGCCTGCTGCTGTTCGGCGCGACCGACCGGATGATCACGCGTTTCGACGTCCAGGGTGAGGTGGCGATCGGCTGGAACGACGCGGGCGAGGAGATCGCGCGCGTTCCGATCACGGAGCCGAGCTGGGTCCGCGATCACTACGACGAGAAATACGATGCGTACCGACACAACACCACCTGAACGCGAGCAGCGCCGGGGGCTGGCCCTCTATCTCGGCGGCATCGCCGTCTGCGTCCTGCTGATCGGGATCGGGGCGGTCTGGGGCAACGTGCACTACACCCGCACCCTCGAGCGATCACGGGCGCGGCAGGCCGAGCGCGTGCGCGCGGAGTGCGCCGAGCGCGGCGCGCTGTTCGTGGCACGCATTCCCGGGAACCTCCCGGCCACCGATCCGCAGGACGACGCCTGGGACGTGGCTCCGGTGCTCGAGGTGCCGCTCCAGCGCCAGGCGCTGACCATGCCGATGCTCGAGCAGGCGAGCGTCGCCAGGGTCGAGCTGCAGGCGCTGACCGACGGCTCGGCGATCGCCTTCCGGGTGAGCTGGGAGGATCCGACGCAGGACACGCACGTCGACGCGGGGCGCTTTGCCGATGGCGTCGCGCTCCAGTTCCCGCTGACGCGCAACGCCGCGTTCACGATGGGAGACCGCGACCAGCTGGTGCAGATCCTGCACTGGACGGCGTTGTGGCAGCTCGATGTCGACGAGCACTTCCAGGATGTTCAGGACCTTCACCCGAACATGTGGGTCGACCTGTACTGGTTCGCCGAGGGGCCGCCCTGGCGGCTGCCCGACTCGTTCCAGGATCCCCGATCGCTCCAGTGGCTGGTCGGCTACAGCGCGGGCAATCCGCTGTCGGACTTCAGGCGTCGCTCGCCGATCGAGGAGCTGGTCGCCGAAGGCTTCGGCACGCTCACGGTGCAGCCCCGCGCCGTCGCCACCGGCCGCGGCGTGTGGAGCGACGGCCGCTGGCGGGTCGTGTTCTCGAGACCCCTGGCCACCGACGACCCGCTCGACTACCGGTTCTGGCTCGGCGGTTCGGGCAAGGTCAGCGCGGCGGTGTGGGACGGCAGCCACGGCAACGTCGGCGGGCGCAAGCACTACTCGAACTGGGTCGACTTCGAGGTCAGCCCGTGAGCGGCGGACACGCGGACGTGCTGCGGCTGGTCTGCCAGGCCGACCTGCTGCTGCTCGCCTCGGACCTGCTCGCCCCGCCGGGGAGCTGGGAGATCCGGGGACGCGACGTCGATCCCTGCGCCCTGTCCGAGACGCTCGGCCACGCCGGGCTGGACGGAGACGGCGTGCTCGCCGAGGCCGCCGGCGAGGCGATCCGGCACTGGAAGGATGCGGACCCCGGGCAGGCCGCCCTCGAGTGGTGCCGGCTGTTCGAGGGCGCGCAGGAGTGCCCGCCCAACGAGACGGCGTGGATCCGGCGCGACAAGGGAGCGATCCTGGCCGACCTCGCCGGGTTCTATCGCGCGTTCGGCTTCGAGCCGGAACCGGGCAGCGGCGAGAAGCCCGACCATGCGCGGGTCGAGCTGCAGTTCGCGGCCCTCGTGCTGCTGTTCATCGCCCGCGCCAGCGAACGCGACGATCAGGACCGGGAGACGCTGGCCTGCGACGCGCTGCGGAAGTTCCTCGCGGATCACCTGTCGTGCTGGGCCGGGGATTTCGCCCGTCGCCTGGCCGCCGTTTCGGACTTCGCCCTGGCACGCGCGACCGGCCGCTACCTCGCCGCGCTGGTCGACGCGCTCGGCCGGGCGTGGAAGATCGACACGCTCCCGGAGACGTCGGCGCTCCCGATCCGCGACGACGGCACACCGTGGGAATGCGACGGCTGCGGCGAGACCGGGCTCTCGCGGCCGCCCTGCTGACCGCAGCGGGCGGCGATGTCCGCAGAACCTCCGCTTCCGTGCCGCTCCGGCTCGCTGCGCGTGATCCATGTCGTGACTCGCGAGGCTGTCCACGTTCCGTCGGGCCGGCGCCGGAACAGGGCCCTGCCACCTGACCATCCCCGGCTCCAGATCGCGTAGGCCTGCCGCCCGGCACGATCGATCAGCAGCACGGGAATCTGCAGAGGGTAGAACGGACCGTACCGGCGCCTCACCCGCGCGAGTTCGTCACGCTCGAGAACGACGATCCTCTGGCGTGCCTCGAGGCCGACATACAACCGGCGCTCGTCCATCACGAACAGTGTGCGTTGGGTGCTGAAGGTCGGACTGTCCATGTGGGCGAGAAACTCAAGCGGATCTGAACTCGGGTGTTCCTCGCGCGCCGGGTCATGGATCAGCGCCTGGAGTTCCTGCCCGGACACGGTGGACAGCAGGGCAGCGAGCACCAGGGTGCGCTCGTCGCTTGCAATCCCACGGGGAACCTGGGGCAGCGGATCGCCTCCGTCGGCAAGCCCGTCATCGTCCGTGTCCGGATCGGCAGGATCGAGGAACAGGTGCTCCTCGGCGATGTCGGTCAACCCGTCCCGATCGGAGTCCTGCTCGAGGAGAGCCCACGGAAGAACGAGGCACCTTCCCGCGCGCTGGCGGCGGATCCGCGTGAACAGCGGGGGAAAGGTGATGCTCTCGGTATCGATCTCGCGCACCTCGACCTCGAGCGCGATACCGGTCCCGGCAATCATCGGCAGGTCGGATTCGCGCGGCACGACGTAGGGCATCGCGACTCGCAGTCCGGTAGGCAGCGGTCGCTCCCAGCTCGAGCCGCCGTCCGTCGACCGGTAGACCCAGTAGGCTCCGGGAGAGACTTCGCCCACCGGGTCGTAGTCCTGGGTGGTGACGACGGCGACGACCTCCTCGCCACGCTGTTCGACGCGGACGAGCGCGTACTCCGGGTCGACGCCCGGCGGGACCGGCGGTCTCCCCTGCACCGCGCCGCGTGCCGGGCCGGGTGCGGTCTCGAGACAGCTCGACAGCGGGCGTTCGCGGAACCGCTCGACGGGCGGCCGATCGAACTGCCGCCGGATCGCCCGGCTGGCGGGATCTTCACCGCGGTCGCGCTCCGCGGCCGCCCGCAGGCGCCCGATCCGCTGATCGAACCCGGCGAGGCGACGTTCTAGGAGCCCGCGATACCGGGCGACGCGCGCATCGGCTACCAGCGATTCCGGCAGCGCCGCCTTCCGGTCATCGCCGATGTCGGTATGCAGAGCGAAGCGCGCCTTGGCGAGCAGCCACTCGGCGAGACGCGGCAACGACTCGAGTTCGGCAACCGTCGCGCGCAGGTCCCACGATGTCGTGGAGCCGGCCCCTTCGTAGCAGAGCTGGTCGCGCGTGCGGAGATCCTCGTGGAAGAGGTCGAACGGGTCGTCGCCGGGGCGATCCAGGATGCGCCGGACAAAGCGGAATCCGAGCCGCGCCACGCGGGTCGCGCACTCGCTCCGGGACGGCGGCGGCAGCGGATCCCGGCCCTTCGGGGCCTCGGGGAGCAGCGATCGGGCCAGCGGCTCGTCTCCCACCAGCGTCGCTGCAGCCGCAAGGGACGCTCGCAGCCGCAGGAACGATGCCTCGAGACGAAAGCCTCCGTCCTGCAGCGTGGTCGCTCCGTCCGACCGGTCGAGCACTTCCCTGCGGAGAGACTCGGCGAGACCGGAGAACTCGGCCAGGGCCAGCTCGCCGAGCCCGCGATCCAGGAGTTCGGCGAGATATCGCTGCGCCGCCACGACGACCTCCGGATGGGTCGCGTCCCGGGGATGCCTGGCGCGCATCGCGCTATAGAAGGCCTCGAGCACGGCGAGCTTCTGCTCGGGCCGCTCCAGCTCGTCGGCCAGGCCGAGGAACAGGACCGGGTCGGAGGACCTCCGCGAAAGAGCCAGGGCGATCACGCCCGCGCAGGATGGCGATGACACCCACGAGCACGGACGATCCGCGGCGATCAGCCCTGCCATCTGCGGGAGAACAGGCGTGTCCGCGGCCCATTCGAGAAACTCGGAACTGCGGTCGGGAGAGCGGTCGACAGCCCGGCTCCAGCGGGCAATCAGCGAGCGCAGGACGGGGAGTGGATCCCGCGCCCGGCTCGCGATCTCGCCCAGCGCGCGAAGCGTTCCCGCGTCGACCCGCCGGCCGGCCGCCTCCGGCGTGCTGTCGAGCTCCTCCCATGGAGCCGGTGGTGCCGATGCCGCCAGCGCGGAGAGCAGGTGGCGGGCATCCTGCCTGCTGATTCCGAGCCGCTCCGCAAGAAGTCGGGCGGCGCCATCGCAGTCCTCGAGCCGGTCCCGGGATTCGAGCAGCACGTTCTCGACGAGCGGCCCGTCAGCACCGCTCCAGGGTGTCCGGAGCCCGTCCAGGTACTCGGCAAGCTCCCCGTCCTCGCACCATCGTGCCGCGTCCGCGGGGCCGGCTGCCGCCGGCCCGACTGCCGCCACGGCCACGACTGCCAGCAGGGTGCTCGATCCGACGCGCATGGCCCACCGTTGCCGGAGACTCCGGTACCGCGACCGTACCGTAGCACCGGACCGGACGGGGCGAACGCATCCGCGGCGCCTCGACGCTGCAGATCCGACGCGTCCGCCGCGGCCCCGCGTCAGCGCAGGCCGTCTCCGGCCACACGCGTCCCGCGTTCGGCGAGCCGGTCTGCCCTGGCTTCAAGGTGGTAGCGGGGGGGGGATTTGAACCCCCGACCTTTGGGTTATGAGCCCAACGAGCTACCAGACTGCTCCACCCCGCGTCATCCGTTGCAAGACACCCCGGCGGCCCGCCGCGCGGGGCAGGCCGACCGGAGCGGGCAGGATCGTAGCCGCGTCGCGGCGGGTCGTCAAGGTCCGGGAGCCATCCCGGGTGGCCCGGGCGCCCCGAGGGGGGGCGCGGGCGATTCGCCCCCCTGCCCGCACTGCTCGGGCACGAGCGCCATCGGCCACGGAGCAACCAGCTCGTCGAACCCGACGTTCCCGCCGCAGTCCTCGGCCGAGATCCGGAGATGGGCGGCGGGCCAGCGCGACGTCCCGCAGCGCCTCCAGGCCCGGCAGAGCAGCTCGCGATCGAGAAGGATCGCCTCGTCGACCAGCCGGCCGTCCCGATCGCCGTCCTCGAACCCGTCGTAGACCCGGCAGCCGTCGAGTTCGAGCCACTCGTGCACGGGCTCGCCCGCGGCGCCGTCCTCGTCCGTCGTGCTGAACTCGAGGGGCGCCGGGAGAACGAGATCCGGCGGCAACGGGCTCCACGAGGCCACCGGCGCCAGCAGGTCGATCGTGAACAAGACCGTCGCCTCGGCCACGTTGGCGGAGCGATCCTCCGCCTGCACCGTCACCGCGTGGTCGCCATGCCCGGCGATCGACGGTCCGGACGGAATCCAGCGGCGCTCGATCGCCGGATCGCAGCGGTCGGCATAGTCGTCCGTCACGACCACCGGCACGTCGGCAGGCCCGAAGCACGCGCCGGTCTCCGGGTACGTGATCCCCCCGACCGGCGCCTGGGTGTCGACGACCTCGACGACGGTCTCGTCACTGCCGGCGGCCCCCGACGCGTCGACCACCTCGAGCGACACCTCGTGCCGGCCCAGTCCGAACCCGACCGTGACGACCGGCTCGGTGCCCAGCTCGCGTTCACCCTCGCGCCAGGACCAGGAGACGATGTCCTCCCAGGTCCCCGGCGGGGAGTCCCTGTCCCGGGTCCCGCGTCCGTCCAGCGTCGCGGTCGCCATGAGGTCCGCCTCGCACTCGAGCACCTGGTCCGGACCGGCATCCGCCTCCGGCGCATGGTTGACCACGAAGCGTTCGATCGAAAGCTCGTCGGCTCCGGGGACGAGCACCACGACGTGCTTGCGGTGCTTGTCCATCGCTCCGCCGATGCCGTACGTCTCGACGACCCGCAGTTTCTCGAGCGACTGCCGGTCGTGGAGCCGGAACGTGTTGCCCTGCAGCGTGAGGATCTCGTCCGCCCAGTCGTCCCACACGGCCCAGGCGACCTCTCCCGCATGCAGCGCGCCGCGGTAGTCGAGATCGGCCGCGGGGTCCGGCGAACTGGCGGCGACGGCTCCGCCCCCGCCGACGATCTCCCGCCCCGCGGGATCGATCCAGCCTCGTCCGCGGGTGCCGATCTCCGGGCTGTCGAGCAGGTCGGCCACCGGCCTCATCACGCCCGGCGGCTCGATGTCGATCCGCGTCAGCCGCGGCGGCGCCGGGACCCTGCTGCCGAC
>RFIB01000088.1 GCA_003695625.1 Acidobacteriota bacterium
ATCGACTGCGTCGATCCGCTGCCGATCCGGGCGCTGAGCCGGACGGACCTGGGCGATCCGACGCTCCCCGACCAGGTGACGCTGGTCGACCCGCGGCCGGCGGCCGGCAGCCCGCTGCTGACCACCGACCGCCTCGCGCCCAACGACGGCTTCTTCAGTCCGGCCTCCGGTGTCCGCGGCGCCTTCACCGGTGCCGAGCGATGGGCCGACGGCTGGACCAACACCGCTCGTCTCGGCTACTTCCCGACGTGCAACCCGGGAGCCGGAATCCAGTCCCTGCCCAACGAGGCCCGGAATCTGCACTTCGTCGACGGCTCGAAGTCGCTGCTGGCATGGAGCAGCCCCCGCGGCGACGACTGGCGCACCTTCGACCTGATGCGCTCATCCGCGGCCGACGACTTCTCGACGCCGACCTGTGTCGAGAACGCCGACTACGATCTGAAGGGCACGGATGCGTCCGTTCCCGCCGCGGGAACGGCGTTCTTCTACCTCGTGCGCGCGAACAACGACTGCGGTTCCGGGAGCGCCGGAACCGAATGGTCCGGCAGCGACCGCAACGCCGGATCCTGCCTCTGATCTCTTCCCCGCGGATGCCGGGCGTTCCGATCGGAGCGCTCGGCATCCCGCGCTCCATCTGATCCAGGAAAGGCAAAGCGATGCAGCACGTCAGGTCCACGAGCAGACGATCGCACCCCGGGGCGTTGCGCTGGTGTGAACTCGTCGCCCTGTTCGTAACGACCCTCGCTCCGGCCTTCGCCGCGACTCCCTCCGGGGCCGCCGCGCTGGACTGGTCCTGGCGATTCGGCTCCGCCATCGTCGCTGACGCTCGGGACCAGGCGCTGGCCCAGCAGCTTGCCCTCGAGAGCGCGGTACGCGCGGGGCACCTCCGGGGCGTCGAGGCAAGGGCCCGGCAGATCAGCGGGTGGCGCAAGGGGGTGGTCTTCGCCCGTCTCGCGCGGGCGACGGCCGAGCGGGGCGATGCCGAGGCGGCACGCCGGCTGGCCCGGGAGGCCCTGCGCGTGGCGAACGAGTCTCCGCGCTGGGCCGGTCGCATCCGGCTCCTGGCGGCCGAGACGTTCGCGGTGCTCGGTGACGTCCCCCGGGTCGAGAAGATCGTCCGTCCGATCGCGGCCGCGGACCGCCAGGCTGGCGGCCAGGCCGTCGCGGTCCTGGCGCTGGCCCGGGCCGCCGCCGGCGAATCCGCGCGGGCCCTGGCTAATCTCGACGGCCTTGCGGGGGACCCCGACTATCTGACGGCCTGGTGGCGCGCGTCGGGCTACCTCTGGCTCGCCGATCGCGGAGAAGTGGAACCCCAACAGCGCGATGCCCTGTTTGACAGGGCCATTGATGCCGCCGCGGCGATCGCCGGCTGGAAGCAGGTCTCGATGTTCGCGCTGGTCGCCGAGAGCGCCGCGAACCGGGGGCGGGACGAGGTTGCCCTGCGGGCGCTCGAGCGGGGAGAGGACCTCGCGGGGAGACTGCCGGACTCGATCGCCGGACGCGCCCAGTCGCTGGCGCTGCTTGCCCGGATTCGCGCGCGCCTCGGCGCGGGGGACCGGGCGATGCAGCTGTTGCGCGAGGCGGAGTCCAGCGTCGACGGAATGCTGGTCACGGAGCGTCCGATCGCCCTGGGATACGTCGCGGCGAGCTGGGCGCAGGTCGGCGCTCGAGCCGAAGCGGAACGCGTTCTCGCCGGGGCGCTGGATGCTGCGGCGGCGCTGGAGAACGCCCGGCCCCGTGCTCTGGCGGTGGCCGCGATCTGCCGCTGGGTCGGCGAGGCGGGATTCCCGCTGGCTCCGAGAACGCAGCAGCGGATCGAGGGCCTCTACGAAGGACTCGGCGAGCCTTGGTAGGCGCTCCCGAAAAGAGCGGCGGGCAGACGGTGCGCCCTTGCTGGAGCTGCGTCGCGGCCCGCGTCAGGCCGCCGGGCGGACTGTCCGCGGCCCTGCTGCTGCTGCTGCTCGCTCTGGCACTTCCGGCGACCTTTGCCCAGCAGCCGGCGGGCGGAGGTCTGCGCGGCGCAGTGCTGGACAAGGACTTCGACGTCCCGCTGGCGGGCGCCCGGGTGACGATCGTCGAACTTCAGCGCAGTGCGACGACAGACACCAACGGCAACTTCCTGCTCGAGAACGTTCCTCCGGGACGCTACACGCTGACCGTTGCCAAGAGCGGCTACGAACGGACGGTGCTCTCGGACATCGTCGTCGCGGCGGGGCGGCTGACCGACGTGCGGGTGGCCCTGACCGGCCAGGTCTACGAACTCGACGAACTCGTCGTCTCCGGGACCGACTTCCTCTCCGACACCGAGATCGGCCTGCTCGAGATCCGTGCCGAGGCGATCACTCTGCAGGACTCGATCTCCGCCGAACTGATCTCGAAGGCCGGGGCTTCGGACGTCGCCGGCGCGCTCAAGCTCGTCGTCGGCGCCACGGTCGTCGACGGAAAGTACGCCACCGTGCGCGGTTTGAGCGATCGGTACACCGGGACGACGCTCAACGGCGTGCGCGTTCCGAGTGCCGATCCGCGACGCCGGGCGGTGCAGGTCGACCTCTTCCCCACCGGGACGATCGAGAGCGTGACCGTCAGGAAGACCTTCACGCCGGATCAGCTTGGTGACTTCACGGGCGGCGGCGTGGACATCCGCACCAGGTCGATTCCCGACGGACCGCTGTTCAAGATCTCGATCTCGAGCGAGTACGACGAAAACGCGACCGGCAACGACCGGTTCCTGACATACCGCGGCGGCGGGGTTCCGGCCGACGGGACAGCCGGCTCGCAGCGGGCACTTCCGGCAATCGCCCCATCGGACTTTCCTCCGCTGCCGCGGCCGTCGATCCGGCCCACCGACCAGCAGGTCGCGGACGCGACGTTCTATGACCGTCTGACCCGAGCCTTCGTTCCGGTGATCGGTACCCGCCGCCAGGCCCCCAGTGCCAACTCGGGGTTCAGGCTCGTGGCCGGGAATCGCTGGCAGTTCCACGGCGACGATGTCCTCGGTGTGATCGGAGCCCTGAGCTGGTCGCACAAGTACGACTTCTACGAGAACGGCATCAGCAACCGCGGTGGCAAGTCCGGCGCCACGTCGCCGATCGCCATCGTCGAGCCGCGCAGCGACAGCCGCGGCAAGGACGAGCTGCTGCTCGGGGGGCTGGCGACGGTCGTCTACCGGCCGTCGGAGAATCACGAATTTGCCCTCAGGGCGATCCTCAACCGCGGCGCCGAAGACGAGGCGCGATTCCAGGTCGAGCGGACCGGAGATACGTCCGTCGAGCAGAACCAGGCGCTGACGTACACCGAGCGCAACCTGCTCTCGGTCCAGCTCCAGGGCCGGCATGCCTGGCCCGGCGCGCTGCACCTCGGCGAGGGTGACCAGAAGATCGAGCTGGACTGGTCCGTTTCCGACAACAGCACCGAGCAGGATCAGCCGGACGTGCGGTTCTTCCGCAACACGTTCGATCTGACCAACAATTCGGCCCGCATGCCCCGCAACAGCACGGACTCCCAGAACACGCGGCGGATCTTTCGCAACATCCAGGAAGACAATCTCCAGACGGCGGTCAACGCGGTGCTGGAGTTCTCCGCCCGGAACGAGAGGACGGGCCGCGTCAAGCTTGGTCTCTATCACGACGACACGGACCGGACGTTCTTCCAGCGCTCGTTCACCTACACGTTCCCGTTCCAGCTCGGTTCGTTCCTCAACCAGGCGGTGCGGACCAATCGTGGCTGGGCGACGTTCCTGGGCGACGGACCCGATGCGCTGTGGACCGACGTGTTCCTCGAGCCGCAGCGGATCGGTCTGGCACCGGTCCGCTGCGAACCGCCGGCGAACCCCTTCATCCCGTCGTCGAACTGCGCGGCTCCCAACCAGCTGCTGTGGACGCTCACGCCCGTCGGCACCGACGTCGACTACGGGGGCTCCCAGACGATCGATGCCGGCTACGCGATGATGGAGCTTCCGCTCGGCAAGCGCTGGACCGTGATCGCCGGGGCGCGCTACGAGACCACCGAGCTTTCGATCCTGCCGGTCAGTCCGTTCACTGGCCTGGTCGAAGCCATCGAGCAGCTCCCCGACGGCAGCCGCTCCATCGTGAGGGTTCCCGCCGAGCAGGGTGCTGCGCTGATCGACGAGGGGCACTGGTTGCCGGCACTTTCGGCAAGCTGGGAACTGGTGCCCGGAACCATGAAGCTGCGATTCTCCGGCAGCCGGACGATCGCCCGGCCCACGTTCCGGGAACTTGCTCCCGTGCTGACGGAGGAGTTCATCGCGGGTGACGAGTTTCTCGGCAACCCGGACCTCGAGATCAGCCGGATCACCAACTGGGACGTGCGCTGGGAGTGGTTTCCCCGGCCGGGTGACATTCTCGCCGCCAGCGCCTTCTACAAGAGCATCAAGGACCCGATCGAAGTGATCGCGTTCGGGTTCGCCAACCGGAATTTCGTCCAGCCGGTCAACTACGAGACCGGCTCGCTCAAGGGCATCGAACTCGAGGCGCGCGCGGGGCTCGACCGCTTCTCGAAGCGCCTCGCCGGCCTGGCCGCCGGGATCAATTTCACCTGGCTCGATTCCACCGCGGATGTACCCCGGTTCGAGCAGCAGTCGCTGGCGGACTTCGGCCTCGACGTGAAGAGCCGGAGCCTCCAGGGCCAGCCGTCGTACCTGCTCAACGCCAACGTCACGTGGGACCACGAGCGCTGGGGGACCTCGGTGGGCCTGTTCTACACGGTGACCGGCGACATCCTCCTGACGGGCGCCGCCCGCGGCCTCGACGAAGGTCGGCCCGACGTGATCCAGAAGGCGCGCGGCAACCTCGACCTTACCGCGTCCCAAGAGATCGGGGAGCATCTGTCGCTGTCTGTCAAGGCGAGGAACCTGCTCGCCGGCGACCGCGAGACGTTCTACAGCGCCCCCGACGGCGAAGAGGTGACCCGCAGCGTGCGGGAAACGGCGCGAACATACTCCTTTTCCGTGGGTTACACGTGGTGAGTTCCCCACGGCCCCCGATTTTCGAGGAGTGTCACGGTGTCGACAAAGAATCGTCATGTCGGCGGGCGAAGTTAGCTCCATGAGATACGCAAGCCTTGTGATCGCCGGCCTGGTCGTCGCGGCGCTGGCGGGAACCGCCACGGGGCCGGTGCGCGCCGACGAGCCGGGCGCGGAGACGGCGGCCCGAAGCACGCTGGCGCAGTGGATCGAGACCGAGAAGGTGATCGCCCGCGAGCGCTCGGAATGGGCCGAGGCGAAGGACCTTCTCGAGCAACGGATCGCGCTGCTCGAGGGCGAGCTGGCCGATGTCGAAGCCCGCCAGGCCGAGGCGGAGCAGGGGCTCGCCGAGGTCGATCGTCGCGGGCACGACGTGCGGCGGGAGGAAGCCTCCCTGCGCGAGGCGGCGCGCGGGCTCGAAGAGGCCCTCGAGAGGCTGGAACCGCGGATCCGGAGCCTGGTGGATCGGCTCCCGGTCCCGTTGCGCCAGAAGATCGCCCCGCTGGCCGCCCGTCTGCCGCGCGACGGGGCTGGCTCGAGCCTGACGCTGAGCCAGCGCTACCAGAACGTGATCGGCGTGATCAACGAGGTCGACAAGTTCGAACAGGCGGTCACGGTGACCAACGAACTGCGCGAGCTGGCCGACGGGTCGACGGCGGAGGTACGCACCCTCTATGTCGGGCTCGGGCAGGCCTACTACGTGACCCTCGACGGCGCTTCGGCCGGCGTCGGCCGGCCGGGTCCGGATGGCTGGTCGTGGAGTGCGGAACCGGCTATCGCGACCGATGTGGCCGGGGCGATCGCCATCTACGAGAACGAGGACGCGCCGGCCTGGGTGACGCTGCCGGTGAGGATCGAGCCGTGAGACGACTGCCGACCTTCCCGCGCCTCCTGGCCCTCTGCGGCGCTCTTGCCGTCCTTGCGTCTCCGGCCGCGGCCCAGTCGCAACCTCCGGCGACCGGCTCGCCGGTTCTCGATCGCGCGACACGTTCGGCGCAGGAGGACCTGGTTCGGAGCCGGCGCGAGCTCGCCGCGCTTCGCGAGAAGATCGCAGCCGAGAAGCTGCCGCTCTCGCGCCGTGTGGCGGCGCTCGAACAGCGGCTGGCCGAGGCTCGCCGAAAGCTCGACGAGACGACCCGGCGGCTCGACGAGCGCCGTCTCGAGGCCGGCCAGCGGGCCGGCGAACTCGAGGCGCGACGCGCCGAGAAGACGTATCTCTCCAATCTGTTCGCCGAATACGTGCGCAACTTCGAATCGCGCATTCACATCGCCGAGCTGCAGCTCTACGACGAGGTTCTGGAGCCCGCGCGCCGCGCCATCGATGCGCCCGATCTCCCGCCCGCCCGGTACTTCGGCGCGCAGCTGGGCGTGCTCGACGCGGCGACCGCGCGGCTCGAGGAAGCGCTGGGCGGCACGCGTTTCGAAGGCCGGGCGCTGGGTCCCGGGGGCAAGCTCCACCAGGGCCGCTTCGTGCTCGTCGGACCCGTGGCCCTGTTCGCGGCCGATGACGGCGCCGTCGCCGGGGCGGTGGAGCAGCGCCTCGGTTCCCTCGAGCCCAACGTCGTTCCGTTCCAGGAACCGAAACTCGAGCAGGCCGCGAGCCGCCTGGTGGCGGCCGGCGAGGGCCTGCTGCCGTTCGACCCGACGCTGGGCAACGCGCGCAAGGTCGAGCAGACCGAGGACACGCTGCTCGAGCACATCCGCAAGGGCGGCCCGGTGATGATCCCGATCCTGGCCATGGCGGCCGCCGCGCTGTTCGTCGCGCTCTGGAAGTGGATCCAGCTCGCACGCGTGCCGCGCCCGGCGCGGAGGGACGTCAAGGCCCTGCTCGGTGCGCTCCAGCGACGCGACTACGAGAAGGCGGCCGAGCGGGCGCGCCGGCTCAAGGGGCCGGAAGGGGAGATGCTCCGCGCCGGGCTGGAGCATGTCTGGGAGGCCAAGGAACTGATCGAGGAGGTGATGTTCGAGAAGATGCTCGAAACGCGCCTGCGTCTGCAGAGCATGCTCTCGTTCATCGGCATCGCCGCGGCGTCGGCGCCCCTGCTGGGGCTGCTCGGTACGGTGACCGGAATCATCAACACGTTCAAGCTGATCACGGTGTTCGGCACGGGCGACGCGCGGACGCTCTCTTCCGGGATCTCCGAGGCGCTGATCACCACGGAATTCGGGCTGATCGTCGCGATTCCGTCGCTTCTGCTCCATGCCTGGCTGACCCGCCGGACCAAGCGATTCGTCGACGACATGGAGAAGTCGGCGGTGGCGTTTCTCAACCGGATTCCCAGTCAACCCCCCGACGCCGAGGCGCACGACGTCCGGCAGCCGGCCGTCGCCTCGCGATGAGCGAACTGCTGTCACACGCGGAGCAGGTCTGGGTCTCCGGAGGCTGGGCGATGATCGCCCTTGCCGCTGACGGACTGATCCTGTTCACCGTGGGGCTGAACCTCTGGTTCTACCTGGCGGCGCGTCGGGGCCGAAAGATCGGCGAGCGTCGCTGGCGCCGCTGGCTGACCCATCCCGACGAGCGACGCGGCGCCGTCGGAGAGCTGATCGACTTCGTGACCGGCGCCACGGATCTCGAGGATCTGACGGTGCGGTTCGAGGAGCTGCGCACCACCGAGCTGGCGCCGGTCGCGCGCGATCTGCGCTTCATGAAGCGCTGTGTCAGCGTCGCCCCGCTGCTGGGCCTGCTGGGCACGGTGACCGGCATGCTGACGACGTTCCACGCCCTGGCCTCGGGAGCAGGGGGCGAGAGGACCATGGACCTGATCGCTTCCGGCATCTCCGAGGCGCTGATCACCACCGAGACCGGCCTGGTGATCGCCATTCCGGGGCTGTTCTTCCAGTACCTGCTCTCGCGGCAGCGCCAGCAGTTCGAGGTGTTCCTGGCTCGCCTGGAAACCGTCTGCGCGCAGAAGCTCTACCACGCGCTGCGCGCACGCCGGATCGCCGCGGCGGCGGAAGACAGAGGTGCGGCATGAGCCGATTCCGCTCGATGGTCGAGGAGGAATCAAGCGGCGGCATCGACATCTCGCCGCTGATCGACTGCGTGTTCATCCTCCTGATCTTCTTCATCGTCACCACGACCTTCGTCGAGGAGACCGGGATCGAGGTCGACAAGCCCCAGGCCGCTTCCTCCCGGAACCTGGAGAAGAACAGCATCCTGATCGCGGTGACACCGGAAGGGCAGGTCGTCTACGGCGGGCACGACATCGGCATCGCCGGCGTGCAGCCGCTCGTCAAGCGGATGCTTCAGAAGGAAAAGGTCCCGGTGATCATCCAGGCCGACAACGACGTGCCGGCCGGGCTGTTCGTACGCGTGATCGACGAGGCGAAGCTCGCCGGTGCCGAGCATGTCTCCGTCGCCACGCGTCGCCACGCCAGCTGAGGGACGAGGGGGCCGCGATGTCGCCCGAACGTCGTCGGAGCGTGTTCCGGCGGTTTCGGTTTCCCGCGTCGCTCGCCGGGGCGGTGGCGCTGACGCTGGTCTGCTTCCTGGTGCTGCCCGTGCTGCAGGTGATCGGCAATCCTCTGCGCGCCGACCTCGACCTGAGGTCGATGGACGTGGCCGCCCTGCCGCCCCCGCCTCCGCCCCCGCCGGAAATGGAACAGCCGGAGCCGGAGGAGCCCGAGCCGCCTCCGCCTCCCCCGGCGGCCGAGCCGGCCGCACCTCTGGACCTGCAGCAGCTCGAGCTGGCGCTGAGTCCTTCCCTGGGCGAGGGCGGGTTCGGCGAGCTTGCGGTGGATCTCGCGGCGAGAATCGCTGGTGCGAAAGACGGCACAGGTTCGGGACAGATCTTCTCGCTCGAGGAACTCGATCAGCCCCCACGACCGATCTTCCAGCGTCCACCGCGCTATCCGCCCGAGCTGCTGCGCGCGCGCCGCAGGGGCACCGTCTACGTCGTGTTCATGGTCGACCCTTCGGGACGCGTCAGGAACGCCAAGGTGCAGAAGTCGACCGATCCCGCGTTCGAAAAGCCCGCACTGGAGGCGGTTCGCGAGTGGAGGTTCGAGCCCGGCAAACGCGACGGTCAGGCCGTCAGCTTCCGCATGCGTGTGCCGATCACGTTCAACGCCGGTTGAGCAAGGAAAGGCGCGAGCCGTCGCGCTCCGCCCCGAGGACTGTTCGAGATGAGACATGCATCGCTTCTGCTGGTGATGGCCGCGCTGATCGCCCCGGTGCTCGCGGGCGAGAGTCCTGCGATCTCCCCGGACACGGATCTGTTCTCCGACCCGGAATTCCAGCGCGAGTTCCTGGGCAGCTACGGAGTGCGCGCCGAGGTCGAGCCGGAGATCACGGAGATCGAGCGCGAGAAGGCCCAGGAGATCCTCCCGCTGTTGTCGGGTGATCTCGACGCCGCGGCCCGTGCCCTCGAGGAATTCATCACGCCCGAGACCAGCGCCTTCTTCGACTTCACGCTGGGCAACATCCGCTTCCAGCAGAACCGTGTCGACGATGCCGCGGCCGCCTACGAGGCCGCGCTGGAGAAATTTCCCAGCTTCCTGCGTGCGCACAAGAACCTCGGCCTGATTCGTGTGCGCCAGAATCGCTTCGAGGAGGCAGTGGAACACCTGTCCCGGGTGATCGAGCTCGGCGGCGCCGACGGGACGACCTACGGCCTGCTCGGTTTCTCGCTCTCGGCGCTCGAGCGCTGGGCGGAGGCCGAGTCCGCGTTCCGCAACGCGCTGCTGCTCGATCCCGGCAAGCTGGACTGGAAGATGGGCCTGACCCAGGCCGTGCTCAAGCAGGAGAAGTACGGCGAGGCGCTCCGCCTCTGCGACGAGCTGATCCGCCACGATCCGGAGCGTGCCCAGTTCCGTCTCCTGCAGGCCAACGCCTACCTCGGCCTGAACCGGACGCTCGACGCCGCCTTCAGCTTCGAGATGGTCTCCCGGATGGGCCGGGCCGATGTCGCCACGCTGCGCACGCTGGGCTCGATCTACGTCAACGAGGAACTCTACGACCTGGCTGCCCGGGCGTTCGAGCGTGCACTCGAGCGCGATCCCGGCCAGCCGGCCGCGCAGCCCCTGCAGTGGGTGCAGATCCTCGCCCGACGCGGTGCGTTCGACGAGGCCGACCGGCTGGCCCGGCGCGTCGCTGAGGTGTACCAGGGAAGGCTGGCGCCGGATCAGGAAAGCAGCCTGCTCAAGGTGCGGGCGCGGATCGCCATGGCACGCGGCCAGGACGCCGACTCGGCGGGGGTGCTCGAGCGGATCGTCGAACTCGATCCCCTCGACGGAGAAGCCCTGCTGCTGCTCGGGCGCTGGTGGCGCGAGCACGGTGACTCCCAGAAAGCGCTGTTCTACTTCGAGCGCGCGGCGGCGATCGACCGCTGGGAGCGCGAGGGCAAGCTCCGCCAGGCCGAGCTGCTGGTCCAGCTCGGGCGGTACTCGGACGCCGTCCCGCTGCTCAAGCGGGTCCTCGAGCTTCGTCCCCGGGAGGACCTGCAGCGTTATCTCGAGCAGGTCGAGCGGGCCGCCCGCGCGCGCGGCTGATCGGTGACGCGCGCACCGAGCGCCCGCCGCATGTCGATCGAGAACAGCAGCAGCGCGAACCAGATCAGGCCGAAGGCCGCGGCCTGCGGCACGCCGAACGGCTCGCCGAACACCGCCACCGCGAGCACGAACTGCAGCGACGGGGCGACGTACTGCAGGAAGCCGATCGTCCCGTAGGGCAGCCGGCGCGCCGCGGCGACGAACAGCAGCAGCGGGACCGCGGTGACCGGTCCCGCCGCGACCAGCAGCAGGCTGGTCTTCATGTCGCCGCCGAAGGCGAGGTCGCCCCGCACGGCCCTCCACGCGAGCAGGCCCAGCGCCGCCGGCGCGAGCAGGGTCACCTCGGCCAGCAGCCCGCTGCCGGCGTCGACCGGGGAGACCTTGCGCAGCAGTCCGTAGAACGCGAACGAGAACGCCAGCAGCAGCGCGAGCCACGGAAGACCCTCGGTACGGGTCGCCGCGAGCAGGATCACGCCCGCCGCGGCCAGGCCGACACTGATCCACTGGAGCCGCCTGAGACGCTCACCGAGTATCAGCATCCCGAGCAGCACGTTGACCAGCGGGTTGATGAAGTACCCGAGGCTCGCCTCGAGCACGCGGTCGGTGACGACCGCCCAGATGAATCCGAGCCAGTTGACCGCGATCAGCGCGGTGCTGGCGAGAATGCCCAGGCGGGCGACTCCGCCGGGCGCCGCGGCGGCCAGGCCGGCGAGCTGTCCGCGCAGCCCGAGCCACACGGCGAGCAGCACCAGGGCCCACACGATCCGGTGGGCGAGCACCTCCAGCGGAGAGACCGCGGCCACCGCCTTGAAGTAGACGGGCACCAGCCCCCACCAGAGGTACGCGGCGAGGCCGGCGATCACGCCGAGCCGGCCTTCCCGGGGGCCCGGCCCGGAACTCACCCGTCGGTCTTCGCCGCCGCGATTCCGACGTGCACCTGCGCCGGTCGGATCACACGCCCTTCCAGCCGGTAGCCGGGACGGATCTCGCGGATCACGCGGTTCACGTCCTTCTCGTCCTCGACCGGGACCGTGGCCACGGCTTCCGCAAGCTCCGGGTCGAACGTCTCGCCGACGACCTCGATCCGCTCGAGCCCCTCGGCCGCCAGTGCGTCGAGGATCTTGCGATGCACCAGCCTGACCCCCTCGGCCAGCGGGCTTTCGCCTTCCCTGGAGTGCTCGAGCGCCATCTCGAGTCCGTCGAGCGCATCGAGCACCCGCAGGAACGAGCGGGCAAGCGCCTCGAGCACCCGCGAACGCTGGTCCCGCTCGAGCCGTTCCCGGGCCCGGTCCAGCTCGGTCTTGTGATGCCGGTACGCGTCGGTGATCTCGCGGATCTTCGCCTCGGCGTCGAGGGCCCGGCGCTCCCACTGCTCCGCCTCGCTCCGCGGGACCATCTCGGGGCGCGCAGTCTTCTCGGTGCCCTCATCCACCGGCGTGATGCCTTCCTCGCTCACGTCTTCTCTCCGTTGGCCGTCCTCGGTGAACCGACGTCGATCGGTCACTCGCAGTTCCTCCGCGTGTTCCTCTTCTTCCCGCGGCCGCTCCGCGGATCCCTGTCCGCTCCTGGTCCGTTCGTCGCTCATCGGTCGTTCTCACCTCGTCGGGATCGTGACCCGGTAGATGACGCGACCATCCGAAAGGACGAGCGCCGTGCCGCGGCGGTAGATCGTTCGCGCCACGGCCTCGTAGAACTCGTCCACCTTCTCGATCCGCTTGCCGTCGATCTCGAGGATCAGCAGCCCGCGCAGGGAGCCGCGCGCGCGCCGGCCGAGCCACGAGTCCGGCCGCACCTGGTCGATCGCCACGCCCTCCCGGGTCTGCATCACGCGCATCCCGAGCAGGTCCCAGGCCATCTGCGGTGCGCGATCCTCGGGGAACGTCTCCACCCGGAATCGGACCGTCAGCTCGCGATCGCCGCGCAGCAGCTTCGCCTCGACCGTGCCGCCGGCGCCCACGTTGACCAGCACCGTCTCGTACTCGGCGATCGAGTCCACCGGCTTGCCGTTGAGCGCGATGATCAGGTCTCCCGCTCGCACGCCCGCGTCGGCGGCCGGGCTGTCGGCGAAGCGGCGCACCACCAGCACGCCGCGGGCCTCCTCGAGCCCCAGCGAGCGCGCCATCCGGGGATCGAGTTCCTCGACCACCAGCCCGGTCCACATCGGCCGTACGCGACCGTAGTGCACCAGCTCGTCGAACACCTTGCGCGCGCGGTCGATGGGGATCGCGAATCCGAGGTTCTGTCCGCTGGCGACGATCTGCGTGTTGATGCCGATCAGCTCGCCGCGGATGTTCAGCAGCGCACCGCCCGAATTGCCGGGGTTGATTGCCGCGTCGGTCTGGATGAAGTCGGAGAAGGCCTCGCCGGACTCGCGGTCGCTCTGGAGCGTGCGACCGACCGCCGAGACCACGCCCACCGTGACGGTGTTCTGCAGGCCGAACGGATTGCCGATCGCGATCACCGTCTCACCGATCATCAGGTCGTCCGAGCGCCCCATCGGGACCGCGGGCCAGCGTGTGTCGCCGTCGAGTCGCAGCACGGCGAGATCCGACGTGCGGTCGGAGCCGACCAGTTGCGCCTCCACCTGACGCCCGTCGGCCAGCGTGACGATGATCCGGTCCGCCTGGGCCACCACGTGGTCGTTGGTCAGCACGTAGCCCTCGGGGTCGACGATCACGCCCGATCCGAGCGCATTCTCGACGAACTTCTCGCCCGGCGGGCGGAAACCGCGAAACCATTCCCAGATGTCGCCGAGGCCGTAGTAGGGATTCCGCACCCGCACCTCGGTGGAGATGTTGACGATGGCCGGTCCTACCTGCTCGACGGCCATCACGACCGCGTTGCGGCGCGGGGCGCGCTCGGGCGTGACCCCGCCCGCCGCGGCCTCGGCCGTGGACACGCCGGCCCCGAGGGCGGCGAGTCCCAGGGCGAGCATCAGCAGGATCCGGACGGTCGTTCGGCGGGGCATGGGCACTCCCTTCTCTGGCGGCCCTCGGCGGAGGGCCGGAAAGCACACGCAGCGGGGCGGGGCTCAGCTCGCTTCGACCGAGATCCGTCGGGCCTCTGACGGCTCGCGCTTGCCCACCTCGACCTCGAGCACGCCCAGCCGGCAGCTCGCTCGGACCTTCTCCGGATCGACGGTATCCGGAAGCTGGTAGCGGCGCACGAACGAACCGAACGGGCGCTCCAGCCGGCACAGATACTCGGCCGGCACGTCCTCCGGCGGGCGCCGGAGGCCGCGCAGCACCAGTTCGCGGCCCTCGAGACGCACCTCGAGATCGCCGGCCGGGATGCCGGGAACGTCGGCCCGCAGCACGATCCTGTCGGGCAGGTCGTACATGTCGACCCGTGGAGACCAGTCGCCGGACGAACCGCCGGTCTGACCCGGTTCGCTGCGCGCGATCAGCTCGTCGAGCAGCTCGATGATGCGCGTCTTGAGGTCGAGCGGATCGCTCACGGGACTCCTCCACGCCGGAAACCCGGCCGGTCAGGCGGCGGGAACGAGAGTCTACCCCGAACCCCGTCGGAGGACGGCCGCCGGAGCCCCGGGTCTCCCGCGAGCACCACCCCCGTGCTGGCTGCGGCCTTGTTTGGGATGAGCGGCGGGGAAGGTCAAGCGGAGCGGTCGGTGCTTCGCGACGACGCGGCGCGGCCCTGCAGCCCGGTCTCGCCGTCCGGCCCCGGCGGGGCGGGACGCCGGCGCGGGGGGCGGCGCGGGCGGCTGGCCAGGCTCCTGGCCGCCCGTTCGATCGCTCCCGCGGACGACCGTTCCTTGACGAGGATGCCCGCGGCGCCGGCCAGGCGCGCGTCCTCGAGAAGCTCCCGCTGGGGGCGCTCACAGAGCACCAGCGTCGGCCGCTCCGGGTCGAGACTCGTCGCCCGCAGCACGAGGTCGAGGCAGGTCGGCCGGCCCAGCCCGGCGTGGATCAGGACCAGGTCATGCACACCGCTCGAGAGCGCCTCGCACGCCATCTCGCAGCGGGGGATCCAGTCGATGTGGAAGCGCAGGTCGCGGGCCCCGGTGAACAGCTCGAGGGTCCGCTCGAAGCCGTCCCGGGACGCCTCGACCACCAGGACGCGGACGGTCCGGGCCGCCGCGTTCTCTTCGCGCTGTCCTTCGCGGTCCATCGGGCACTCCTTGCCCGCCTGCATCCTCCACCGAACGCCGGCTGTCCCGCATCGAATCTCGCAGAGCTGCCGCGGTCCGGCAAGAGCCCCAAGGCGAAGAAAAGGCGAGGGTTGGCCGTCTTCCCGCGCCGGAGGGCAGCCCCCCGGAGGTGAACTTGTTGAAAAAAAGAAACTTCGGCGCCGGCGGCCGGATGCGGTGCGGCAGCCGGGAGTTCCATGGCTGATCAGGCTTCAATCGTCGAGCCGGATCGCCCCCGACGAGCAGTTCTCGACACACTTCCAGCACAGCGTGCAGTCGGCGGAGGAGACGACCTTGACGAGGCCGTTCTCGATCGCGAACACGTCCTCCGGACAGACCGCCTCGCAGGTCTGGCTGTTCTCGCAGAGGTCGGAGTCGATTTCCACGACCGGCATCGCGAAGCTCCCGCCGAGTCCCCCTTTCGAATGTCCGTTCCGAAAGCGGGTGCGTCCAGTCGCGGGGAAGGCGCGGAGTCCGCCCCGCGGCGCTACAATCGCCGTTCGGCCGGCAGACGCCGCGCGGCCCGGTCCGCGGTGGTCCGGCCGGGAGCGAACGAACGTGCGCGTCGCACTGGCTTCCGATCACGCAGGTCACCGCCTGAAGACGCAGCTCGCCGAGGTCGTCGCCCGACTCGGGCACCAGGTGCTCGATCTGGGGACCGACTCGACGGAGAGCGTCGACTACCCGGACTTCGGTTTCCGGCTCGCAAGGGCGGTCGCCGCCGGAGACGCCGAGCGCGGGATCGCGATCTGCGGGTCGGGGATCGGAATGTCCATGGTTGCCAATCGCGTTCCCGGAGTCCGCGCGGCGCGCTGCTGCTGCGAGTGGGATGCCCGGTTCGCGCGGCTGCACAACGATGCGAACGTGATCACCCTCGGCGAGCGGGTCACCGGGACCGGGCTGGCGGAGGCGATCGTCGAGACGTTTCTTTCCACGGACTTCGAGGGTGGGCGCCACGCCCGCCGCGTGCGCAAGATCGACGGCGCGGCGCCGGAAGGCGCCTGACGCGCCGGCTCGCGCAGGGAGAGCATCACGATGGGACGGGCACTTTGGCAGACCGATCCGGTCGTCGCACAGGCGGTGCGCAACGAAGCCGAGCGCCAGCACACCCACCTCGAGCTGATCGCGTCGGAGAATTTCGTCAGCCGGGCGGTGCTCGAGGCCACCGGCTCGGTGTTCACCAACAAGTACGCCGAGGGCTACCCGAAGAAGCGCTACTACGGCGGCTGCGAGTTCGTCGACGAGGTCGAGTCGCTGGCCCGTGACCGCGCCAAGGAGCTGTTCGGCGCCGAGCGCGCCAACGTCCAGCCCCACTCCGGCTCGCAGGCCAACCAGGCGGTGTACTTCACGGTGCTCGAGCCGGGCGACGTCGTGCTCGGGATGGATCTTTCCCATGGCGGACACCTGACCCACGGCCATCCGCTGAACCTGTCTGGGCGCCTGTTCCGCTTCGTGCCGTACGGCGTCCGTCGCGAGGACGAGCGGATCGACTACGACCGGCTCGGAGAACTCGCCCGCGAGCACCGGCCGAAGCTGATCGTCGCCGGCGCCAGCGCCTACCCGCGGTTCATCGACTGGGAGCGGATCCGCGCGATCGCCGACGAGGTCGGGGCGCTGACGATGGCCGACATCGCGCACCCCGCGGGGCTGATCGCCGCCGGCCTGCATCCGAGCCCGGTGCCGTGCTTCGACTTCGTCACGTCGACCACGCACAAGACGCTGCGCGGGCCGCGCGGCGGGCTGATCCTCTGCACGAAGAAGCACTACAAGGAGCTGCAGAAGGTCGTCTTTCCCGGGATCCAGGGTGGTCCGCTGGTGCACGTGATCGCCGCCAAGGCGGTCGCCTTCGGCGAGGCGCTGCGGCCCGAATTCAAGGAGTACCAGCGCCAGGTGATCGCCAACGCCAGGGCGCTGGCGGCGGGACTGGCCGAGGAGGGCTACCGGATCGTCTCCGGCGGGACGGACAACCATCTGCTGCTGGTCGACGTGTTCGAGAAGGGGATCAC
>RFIB01000089.1 GCA_003695625.1 Acidobacteriota bacterium
GCACCGCGCGCGCGGAGGAGACACAGGCATGGAAACGGTGTTCTACCTGGTACCGGTGGCGGGCCTGCTCGCGCTGGGCTTCGCGCTGTACCGCTCGGCGTGGGTCGGCCGCCAGGAGGCAGGCAACGACACGATGGTCGAGATCGCGCGGGCGATCCGCGAGGGCGCGATGGCGTTCCTCGCGCGCGAGTATCGCGTGCTGGCGATCTTCGTCGTCGCCGTCGCCGTGCTGCTGGCGATCGGCAACCTGGGCGGCGCGCAGGCCGGGTCGTTCAAGCACCCGCTGATCGCGTTCTCGTTCGTGGTCGGCGCGATCTGCTCGGGGCTGGCCGGCTTCTTCGGCATGCGGGTGGCCACCGCGGCCAACGTGCGCACGACCCAGGCCGCGCGCACCGGACTCAACCAGGCGCTCGCGGTCGCCTTCGCCGGCGGCTCGGTGATGGGGCTGTGCGTCGTCGGCCTCGGCGTGCTCGGGCTGAGCCTGCTGTTCCTGCTGTACTGGCACACGCCGCTGCTCGGCGGCGGGCCGGATGCGCCGGGCCACCTGGCCCATGTGGTGACGATCCTCTCCGGATTCTCGCTCGGGGCCTCGTCGATCGCGCTGTTCGCCCGCGTCGGCGGCGGGATCTACACCAAGGCGGCCGACGTCGGCGCCGACCTGGTCGGCAAGGTCGAGGCCGGGATCCCGGAGGACGACCCCCGCAACCCCGCGGTCGTCGCCGACAACGTCGGCGACAACGTCGGCGACGTCGCCGGCATGGGCGCCGACCTGTTCGAATCGTACGTCGGCGCGATCGTGGGCTCGATGGTGATCGGGGCGGCGGCCTCCGCAGGGGCGCGCGAGGCGACGCTGCTGCCGCTGATCCTGGCCGGTGTCGGCATCGTGGCGTCGATCGTCGGGACGTTCTTCGTGCGTGTCCGCGAGGGCGGCAATCCGCAGGCGGCGCTGAACACCGGCTCGATCATCGCCGGCGTGCTGATGATCGTCGCCGCGCTGTTCACCGTGCGCGCGATCGTGCCCGCGGACGGCATCACGCTGGCCAGCGGCACCGTCGTCGGCTGGGCCGGCCTGTTCGCCGCCACCGTCGCCGGGCTGGTCGCCGGCATCCTCGTCGGGCTGACCACCGAGTACTACACGTCGAAGGATCGCCGGCCGGCCCAGCAGATCGCCCGCGACTCGCGGACCGGGCCGGCGACGAACATCATCTCCGGGCTTGCCGTCGGCATGCTCTCGACCGCCCTGCCGGTGATCTGGATCGCCGCCGCGATCCTGATCTCGTTCGCGCTCGGCGGGCTGTACGGCATCGCCCTCGCCGCGCTCGGCATGCTGTCGACGACCGGGATCCAGCTTGCCGTCGACGCCTACGGGCCGATCGCGGACAATGCGGGAGGCATCGCCGAGATGAGCGGTCTGCCGTCCGAGGTCCGTGGCCGGACGGACAAGCTCGACGCGGTCGGCAACACGACCGCCGCGATCGGCAAGGGGTTCGCGATCGGATCGGCCGCGCTGACCGCCCTCGCGCTGTTCTCGGCGTTCCAGACCCAGATCAACGCCAAGCTCGGCCCGGGGCAGGCGCTGAGCATGGACCTGTCGCGGCCGGCGATCGTCGCCGGACTGCTCGTCGGCGCGATGCTGCCGTTCCTGTTCTCGTCGCTGGCGATGCGCGCGGTCGGTGCGGCCGCGTTCGAGATGATCGAGGAGGTCCGCCGGCAGTTCCGCGAGATCCCCGGCCTGATGGAGGGCAAGGCCCGCGCCGAGTACGCCCGCTGCGTCGACATCTCGACCGCGGCGGCGATCCGGCGGATGATCCTGCCCGGACTGATCGCGGTGCTGACTCCGGTCGTCGTCGGCTTCGGCTCGCGGGCCGTCTTCGGCGATCCTGCCGCGCTGGGCGGGCTGCTCGCCGGCGTGACCGCCTCGGGCGTGCTGATGGCGATCTTCATGGCCAACGCCGGCGGGGCGTGGGACAACGCCAAGAAGTACGTCGAGGAGGGACACGAGGGCGGCAAGGGCTCCGAGACCCACAAGGCGACGGTGATCGGGGACACGGTCGGCGACCCCTTCAAGGACACCGCCGGGCCGTCGCTGAACATCCTGATCAAGCTGATGAGCGTCGTGGCGCTGGTCATCGCGCCGCTGCTCTGAGGACCCGCTCCGGGGCCCGGCCGCGCCGTCTGGCGGCCGTCGGGCCCCGGTGCTAGCATCCCCCGGCTGCCGGCGCGATCCGGCGGCCCCCCTCGCTCCGCCCGCATGACGTGGCGGGGCCGAAGACCGGGAGGGAACGACACGATGAGACGCTACGAGCTCGCGCTGGTCGCCAGCTGCGAGATCCCCGAGCCCGAGCACGACAAGCTGATCACCGCGTTCGAGGAGCTGATCGCCGAGCGCGGCGGCGTCGTGCACAAGGTCGACCGCTGGGGACGCCGCAAGCTGGCCTATCCGATCAACAAGCTGACCGAAGGCAACTACACGTTCATCCTGTTCGACGCCGAGCCGGAGGTCGAGCGGGAGCTGCTGCGCCGGCTGCGGCTGTCCGACCGCTTCCTGCGCTACCTGGTCGTGCGTGCCGACCACGAGCGCGTGCCGACCGACGAGGAGAAGGAGGCGCTCGCCCAGCAGCGCGCCGAGATCCTGCGCAAGGCGGAGGAGCGCGCGCAGCGGGAGGCCGAGGAGGCGGCGCGCGCCGAGGCGGGCGTCGACGAAGACGAGGGCGCGGACGAGGATGCGGACGAGGACGTCGACGAGGACGACGTCGACGTCGACGAGGACACGGATGACGACGACGCGACGGCCGACGGCGGCGGACAGCCCGCGCCGGCCGTGACCGCCGACGAGGAGGAGACCCCGTGAGCACCGCACGCCGCCGTGGTCGCCGTTCGCTGTTCCAGCGCCGCAAGTACTGCAAGTTCTGCGAGGGCAAGGTCGAGCTGATCGACTACAAGGACATCCGGACGCTGCAGAACTACATCCCGGAGCGGGCCAAGATCCTCTCGCGGCGCGTCTCGGGGACCTGCGCCAAGCACCAGCGTCAGCTCTCGACGGCGATCAAGCGCGCCCGCAATCTCGCGCTGCTGCCGTTCACCACCGACTGAGCGGGGAGGAGCGATGAAGCTGATTCTTCGCGAGGACGTGCCCCACCTCGGCCGGCAGGGCGACGTGGTCAGCGTGGCGGACGGCTACGCGCGCAACTTCCTGCTGCCGAACCGGCTGGCCTACCGGCTGACGCCCGGCGTCCAGCGCCAGATCGAGATCGAGCGCCGCGCGCGACAGGCCCGCGAGGAGCGCGAGCGCGCCACCGCCGAGACGCTGGCCGCGCAGCTGCGCGAACTCGACGTGCTGCGTTTCAGCCGCCGCGTCGGCGAGACCGGACAGCTCTACGGTTCGGTGACCAACGCCGACATCGCCGCGGCGCTCGAGCAGCGCGGCATCGAGGTCCCGCGGCGCCAGATCCGTCTCGACGAGCCGATCAAGCAGGTCGGGACCCACCACGTGGCGGTCCACGTGGGCCAGGATCTCGACGTGGAGCTGGTGGTCGAGGTCGAGCCGGAGGAGGACGGCTCCGCCTGACCGCGGGGCGCCGATCCCGGCATGGACGGACGATGACCCCCTCCGAGACGCGCGCGCGGCGGCTGACCGCCGAGCAGGTGCGGCGGGGGCTGCTCGCCGGCTTCGTGGCGTGGCTGATTCCCGGAGCGGGACACCTGCTGCTCCGCCGGCCGCGGCGGGCGGCGGTCTTCTTCGGGCTCGTCACCCTCGCGGCGACGCTCGGCGTCGTGTTCGACGGGAACCTCGCCGTCGCCGATCCGCGGGCTCCGGTGCTCACCCGCCTGCAGGTGGCCGCCGACCTCGCCCTCGGCCCGGCCGAGCCGGTGATCCGCACCGCGCTCTACGGGGCGCCGGTCTATTCGCGTTTCGGCCTCGAGTCGGGCCGCCTCTCGCGCGAGGCGCGGGCGGCGCTCGAGCGGCGCGAGCGGCGGTTCTTCCGGCGCTGGAACCACTACGGCACCGCATACCTGCTGGCCGCGTGCCTGATGAACCTGCTGGTGATCCTCGACGCGTGGGACATCGGCATCGGTCGCAAGGACTGACCGGCGATGCGCCACCTCGCCCACATGCTGGTCCTCGCGGCGATCCTCAGCGTGTTCTTCGCGTTCCTGTTCGCCGAGTCGGGCCGGCGCCTGCGGCTGGGCCTCAAGCTGTTCGCGGGCCTCGCCGGCGGCGCGCTGCTGCTCGGCTACCTGATGTACCCGTTCTCGTGAGCGGTCCCCGCCGCGTCGCCGGGCGCGAGGCGGCCGGGCGCGGTCCCGCGACCCGCCGCCGCGCGTTCGTCCGCCGCGCGGTGTGGCCCGCCGCGCTGATGCTGGCGATCGCGCTCGGCTCGCTGCGACCGCTTCCGGTCGGTTTCGCGGGGGGCAGCGACAAGCTGGTGCACGCAGGCACGTGGAGCCTGCTCGGCGCCGGCTGGGCCCACGCCCTCGGGGCGCTCGCCTGGCCGCCGCTGCGCGTCGCCGGGCTGGCCGCCGGGATCTCCGCGGCGTGGGGCGGGGTCGACGAGGCGATCCAGGCGGGCGTCCCGTGGCGCGACGCCGACGGCGGCGACCTGCTTGCCGATCTCCTCGGCGCCGGGGCGGGGGCCGGAGCCTGGCTCTGGTATCGTCGCCGGCGGACCGGCGCGCGCGAGCCGGGCACCGGTCCGGGAGGGCGGTGATGCGCGTTGCCGTCGTGTGCCAGAGCCGCTCGCACGCGCTCGTGCTTGCGCAGGCGCTCGATGCGGCGCCGGAGGAGATCACGTTCCTCGTCGAGTCGGAGACGCTCGACCGGTCGTTGCGCCGGCTCGGCCTGAACACGGCCCGCGGCTCGTTCCGCGACCGCGAGCTGTACCGCGGCGCGCTCCCGGCCAGCCTGCTGGTCGTCTCGCTGCGCGATCCGCGCCGGCTGCGCACCGTGCTCGAGGCGATCCGGCGCGAACGCGGAGAGACGCCGGTGATCGTGCTGTCGATCTCGCCGCTGCAGGATCTGCGCGTGCGCCCCGAGCAGTATCCGTTCGCGCACTTCGTGCCGGTCGGCGAGCGGTTCAAGCCGCTGGTCCGCGCGGACACGCGGCTGGCACGGGCCAAGATCCGCGTGCGCCAGCTCCGCGAGGTGATCGGCGACGCGAAGAACGTGCTCGTCCTGCTCCAGGACGATCCGGACCCGGACAGCCTCGCCTGCGGACTTGCGCTGCGGACGCTGCTCGGTCGCAACCGCGTCACGATGCCGATGGGCTCGTTCGGCCCGGTCACCCGCCCCGAGAACATCGCGATGATGCGTGTGCTCGACCTCGAGGTGCGGCTGATCGAGAGCGAGGAGGATCTGGGCCGGTACGACCGGATCGTGATGGTCGACACGCAGCCGCCGCACCTGCGGGTCCGGCTGCCGCGGGTCGATGCCGTGATCGATCACCACCCGTCGCAGACGTCGTACGAGGCCCGGTTCAAGGACGTGCGCAACGCCTACGGGGCGACGGCGACGATTCTGACCGAGTACCTGCGGGCGGAGAACGTCAAGGTCAACGAGCGTCTCGCGACCGCGCTGCTCTACGCGGTGCGCTCGGACACGCTGCTGCTCGACAGGCCGGTGATCGAGGCCGACGTCGAGGCGTTCACGTGGCTGTTCCCGCGCGCGAACACGAACTGGATCCGCAGGATCGAGCGACCGGAGCTGCCCGCCGAGGTGCTGACGTCGTTCGCCGACGGCCTGCGCGCGGCGCGGATCGAGGACCGCGTGATCTTCTCGCACCTCGGCCCGGTCAGCCGCGAGGACATCATTCCGCAGCTCGCCGACTTCTGCCTCCAGGTCGAGGGGGTCGACTGGTCGGCGGTCTCCGGCGTGTTCGGCGGCGAGCTGATCATCTCGATCCGCAACGTCGGCTACGTCCAGCGGGCGGGCGCCGTGGTCAAGGCCGCCTTCGGCGACCTCGGCCCGGCCGGCGGACATCGCTCGATGGCCAAGGCGCTGCTGCCGCTCGAGAACATCCCGCACCTCGAGAACGGCCTGCCGACCGACCGCTCGTACCGCTTCGTCGAGGAGCGGTTCCTCGCCGCGCTGCACCGCGAGTAGCCGCGCTCCGCAGAGCCGCTCGGGGATCGGGTCGCGCCCCGCGGGGCGCGCTCCGAGCCGGGGTCAAGCATCCCCCTGGGCCGGCCGAAGAGTCTCCGGGGGCGTCCGCGACGGCGCCTCGGGACGACTGGCATGCTCGCTCGGCAGCGACAGCTCGGTCTGGCGGCACTCCTCGCGCTGCTGCATGCCGCCCTGCCCGCGCTCTCCCAGCAGGCGTTCTTCCGCAGCTACAGCGTCCGGGAGGGCCTGAGCCAGTCGCAGGTGTTCGCGATCGTCCAGGACGATGCGGGATACCTGTGGCTCGGGACCGGCTTCGGGCTCGACCGGTTCGACGGACAGAGCTTCCGCACGATCACGTCCGCCGAGGGGCTCGCCTCCGGCGTGATCACCGCGCTGGCGATCGACGCGGCGGGCCGGGTCTGGGCCGGGCACCAGCGCGGGCGCGTGTCGGTCCAGACCGGGCCGGAGACGTTCGAGGCGTTCGATCTCGCGGGCCCGGCGCGGGGCGGCGACATCCTCAGACTGGTTCTCGGTCCCCGCGGCCGGCTGTGGGCCTTCACCGGAGAGCGACTGCTGCGCTTCGATCCGGCCGATCCGACGGGAAGCGTCGTGTCCGTCGAGCTGCCCGACGGCGAGGGCGTGCGCGCGGTCGCCGTCGACGACCGGCGCGTCTGCATCGCCAGCGACCGCAGGCTGTACGCGCTGGTCGAGGACGCGGCCGACGCGCCGCCGGTCGTCCGGATGCTCGGCGAGATTCCCGACGGTCCGATCAGCGCGCTCGGCTTCGATCTGCAGCGGCGCCTGTGGGTCGGCACGGTATCCGGTGCGCTCTTCGTCCACCGCCTCGTCCGGGGCGGGACGCGCGCCGATCTGGTACGGGTCTTCGGCAGGCGCGAGGGCCTGCCGCCGGCGCCGGTCACGCGCATCGCCGTCGGCCTGGCGGGAGAGACGTGGCTCGGGACGGCCGGTCGCGGCGTGGTGCGGCTCGAGTGGAACGGCCGTGGCGAACCGGTCGTGCGGCGCTTTACGACCCGCAACGGTCTCGGACACGACCAGGTCGTCGAGATCCTGCTCGATCGCGAGGGCGACGTGTGGTTCGGCACCGACGGCGGGGGGGTGTCGGCCTACCTCGGCGGGCGGTTCGAGACGTTCCTGCGCCAGGGCTCGCCGGGCGAGCGGACGATCTGGTCGATCGCGCGCACCGCCGACGGCGCGTACTGGTTCGGCACGGACGAGGGGCTGGTGCGCATGCTGCACGAGGACGGCGAGAACGCCCCGCAGACGCTGCGGCTCGGCGCACCGTTCGGGCTGTGCGGGCGCGCGATCCGCGACCTGGCGGTCGGCCCGGACGGCCGGCTGTGGATCGCCGCGGAGCAGGGGGCGATCTGCCGGCTCGACCCGGGCACGCTAGCGATCGACCACGTCGAGATCGAGGTCGCCCGGCGCGCGGACTTCTTCGACATCGCATGGGACCGCGCCGGGGCACTGTGGATCGGCACGTCGCGGGGCGTGCTGCGCTTCGTGCCGGATCCGGCGCCGCCCGGCCGGCCGATCCGCGGCGCGCTCGAGACCGTGCCGCTGCCCGAGGTCTCCGGCGGCGAGCCACCGCGCGTCTACGTCGTGTTCGTCGACCGGGAAGGGACCGTGTGGGCCGGCGCCGACGGGCTCGGGCTGGTCCGTCTCGCACCGCGCTCCGCCGGGGCGCCGCCCCGCGTCTTCGGCCGTGAAGAGGGGCTCGGGCACCTCGGCATCGGCGACATGTGCGAGGATCCGTCCGGAACGCTGTGGATCGGCGCCGACGACGGCGGGTTCTACCGCTTCGACGGGCAGCGGTTCACGTACGTTCCGGCTGCCGACGATCCGGTCCGGCGCGAGAACGTCTACCTCGTTGCGTGCGATCCGTCCGGCGACGTGTTTCTCGGCACGAACCGCGGGCTCCACCGCTACGAGCCGGACCGCCGCCGCTGGCGACGCTACGGGCTGGCCGAGGGCTTCGTCAGCCTCGAGACCAACGTCCATGCGCGGATGATCGACCGGGACGGCAGGCACTGGTTCGGCACGATCGACGGCGCGGTGCGCTACGACGGCCGGTTCGACCGGCCGCGGACCGTTCCGCCGACGATCCACGTCGTCAGCGTCGGCCGGCCGCTCGAGGGTTCGCTGCTCGCGCGCGGGGCGCGGATTCCGTGGCGGCGCAGCCCGCTCGAGTTCCGGTTCGTCGGGATCTCGCTCGCCGCGCCCGAGAAGGTCCGCTACCGCTATCGGCTCGCCGGACTCGACGACGACTGGATCGGACCGACCGAGGAGTCGGTCGCCAGCTTCGTCGCCCTGCCGCCGGGCGACTACGTGTTCGAGGTGATGGCGGCCAATGCGGACGGCTTCTGGAGCGCCGAGCCGGCACGGTTCGCGTTCACCGTGGCGGCGCCGTTCTGGCGCACCGGGTGGTTCGCCGCGCTGACCGCGCTGGCGGCGGTCGCCGCGCTCGTGCTGGTCGTCCGCTGGCGGCTCGGTGCGGTGACGCGCGCCAACCGGCGCCTCGAGCAGAGCGTGCGCGAGCGCACGATCGAGCTGTCGCAGCGGACGCTCGAGCTGGAGCGGGCCAACGAGGCGCTGCAGCAGGCGGTCGCGCGTGCCGAGGACGCGACCCGGGCCAAGTCGGCGTTCCTCGCCACCATGTCCCACGAGATCCGGACACCGATGAACGGCGTGCTCGGCACGGCGGAGCTGCTGCGCAACACGCGCCTCGACGAGGATCAGCGCCAGCTCGTCGGGACGATCTGGGAGTCGGGCCGCGAGCTGCTCAACCTGCTCAACGACATCCTCGACCTGTCGCGCATCGAGGCCGGACGGATCGAGATCAGCGAGGAGCGCTTCGAGCCGGCGCGGATCGCCGAGAAGGTCGCCGCGCTGTTCGCGGGTCAGGCGCGCCGCAAGGGGCTCGAGCTGTTCTGCGTGATCACGCGCGACGTGCCGATGTACGCCCAGGGCGACGCGCACCGCATCCAGCAGATCCTGACCAACCTTGTCGGCAACGCGATCAAGTTCACCCGCGAGGGCAGGGTCGTGATCGTGCTCGATGCCCGCCCCGCCGAGGGGCACGAAGCGCGGGTGGTGCTCGAGTACCGGGTCGAGGACACCGGGATCGGCGTCTCGCCGGACCAGCTCGAGCGGATCTTCGAGCCGTTCTCGCAGGTCGACAGCTCGTTCGCGCGCCGCCACACCGGCACCGGCCTGGGGCTCGCGATCTGCCGCCAGCTCGCACGCCAGATGGGCGGCGACATCACCGTCGAGAGCCGGCTCGACGGCGGAAGCGTGTTCACCGCGCGACTCGTCTGTCGCGACCCGGTTCCCGCGCCGTCCGACCGCCCGCTCGACGGCCGGCGCTTCCGGCTGATGGCCGCCGACTCCGCGGTCTGGGCGCTCCATGCCCGGCAGCTCGAGGAACTCGGCGCGCGCGTGTTCGGTCCCGATGCCGCCGGAGACGGCGACCAGGGCTGCGACGCGGCCATCGTGCACGTGCCCCGCGTCGACGATCCGCGAACCTGGCTGCGCTCGATCCGCGGTGCCGTGCCCGGGCACGTTCCGCTCGTCGCGTTGCTCGCCCCGGAGGAGGCGCTCGACGACGACCTTGCCGAGGGGCTCGAGCCGTTCCTGCGCCTGGCGCGCCCGGTGCTGCGCTCGCGCCTGGTCGACACGCTTCTCCATGTCACCGAACAGACGGTGCCGCTCGATCCCGCGCGCGCCGAGCGCAGCGGCCCGCAGTTCGCGCTGAGCTGCCTGGTCGTCGACGACAACGAGATCAACCGCAAGGTGGCGATGCGGATGCTCGAGAACCTCGGCTGCGAGGTCGTCGGCGCCGCCTCCGGCGAACAGGCCCTTGCCCGGCTGCGCGAAGGCCATTTCGATCTCGTGTTCATGGACTGCCAGATGCCGGGCATGGACGGGTTCGAGTGCACGCGGGCGATCCGGAACATGCCGGAGAAAGCCGACCTGCCGGTGATCGCGCTGACCGCCAACGCGATGAAGGGCGACCGCGACCGCTGCCTCGAGGCCGGCATGAACGACTATCTCGCCAAGCCGATCTCGCACCGCGCGCTGCGCGCCGTCCTCGAACGCTGGTCCGTCGTCGCCGTCCCGTCCTGACCGGCTCTCGCCGCGAAGAGGCGGGGCTACGCGTGTTCCGCGCGCCGGCGCCGCCGGGCGGCGAACTCGGGCGCCTCGCGGACGCAGGTGCCGAGCACGCCGAGCGAGCGCAGGAACGCGCGCAGGCCGGTCGTCTCGAGCCGCGCGGGCTCGGTGCCGACGTCGGGGAAGCCGTCGGCGTCGGCAGTGGCGACGGCCTGCGGCCAGTGGGCGAACAGCCGTCCCCACGGACTGTCGAGCGCGGCGCGCATCGCGCCGCGCGCGCGCAGCGGGTACCAGAAGCTGTCGTGGTACAGCACGCTGGCGACGTAGGCCCACGGGGCGAGCACCGTCTTGAGCGACCACTCGATCGGCCGCTTGAGCGGGCCCCAGTAGATCCGGTGCTGCATCTTCGAGGCGAACGTCATCCGCCGGAACGGCCCCTCGAAATGCCAGTTCTGCTCCGCCGCCGCGCGGTCGCCGACGATGTCGATCGCACGCGGATCGCCGACGCCGAGGCCGCGTTCGTGCGCCAGTGCGATGTACCGGATCGACATCGGATCGAAGCCCATCATCCGTGCAGCGACCGCGTCGATCGCGACCTGGTCCGCGCTGGCGAGGATGACGTTCCTGACGTGCGGGACCATGCAGCGCGGGCCGGGGCCGTCGCCGGCGAATGTGCCGTCCATCACGGCGAACACGCCGCGATGGATCGTCTTCTGGATCGCGAGCAGGTCGACCAGCGTCTCGTGGATCACCGGGTGTGTCCAGTGCCGGCGCTCGTTGAGCAGCCCGCCGAAGGCGTTCTTCATCGCCCCGGTCGTCGTCGTGAACACGTGCGTCTTGACCGTCGGCAGGTGGACGATGTTCTCCCCGAGGAACCGCTTCGGGATCATGAATCCGTCGGGATAGACGTCGCCGAGCACGAGGAACCGGTCGGCGAGCTCGCCGACGGCGTCCCGGACGTGGATCCATTCCTCGCCCGGCTCGTAGAGATGGACGTTGCGCAGCCCGTAGGCCTCGACCACGTCGAGCTGGCGGTTCTCGCGCTCGCCGAGCCGCGCATCGATCACGACCGTGCGGTTGTGGCAGGCATGGATCAGCTCGCGCGAGAAGCCGAGGTCGAGCAGCCCGCGGATCACGCCGTCGAGCTGCCACGGCGTCGTCGAGCTGGCCGGGAAGAAGAAGTGCCACGAGATGTTGACCTTGAGCGCCGTATCGACCGACCGGTCGAGCACCTCGCCGGCGCCGGCCAGCTCGAGCAGCGTCCGGTAGTCGCGGCGCACGGTCCGCGGCGTCGTGGTCAGCACGGCCACCTTCGCGCGGTTCATCGCGTCTCCTCGGCAGGACCGCCCGCAGCCTCCTCCGCGGCGGGCGGCGCGGCATTCTCGCCGACCGCCAGCCGGAAGGCGACCAGCTCCGGGCCGACGGCGGGCGGCGTCAGCACGACGACGAGCACGGCGTTCTCGACGGCGACCGGGCCGGAGACGAGCACCGCCGCCGGGTTGCCGGCCGCGGCGTCGAACCGGCCCGCCGGTGCGCCGTCCTCGCGGCGGACGAGGACCAGCGTCGGCGCCTTCTCGCCGGTGACCAGCAGCAGGTCGTCGCCGAGCGGAGCCAGCGCGCCCGGCCGGAAGCCGAGCGCCGAGCGCCAGACCAGGTGCCCGTTGTCGCGGCGGAAGGCGTAGACGTGGGTGTCCCGGGCGACGACGTGGACCACCTCCGGCCCGACGAGCGGCCGGCCGGCGACCGAGCCCGCGAGCCGCTGGACCCAGCGCCGGCGGCAGCGCATCCGGTCGCGCCGGCGCAGCGTGCAGCGTGCGGCGACGAGCCGCTCGTCCGGTCCCGCGGCGACGAGCAGCGGCCCGTCGGCGGC
>RFIB01000090.1 GCA_003695625.1 Acidobacteriota bacterium
CCGGCGAGGTGGTGGTGGCGGCCAATGTAGGGGGAGCGGTGGTCCCCGTCGTTCTGGCGGTCTGGGAAGTTTTGCAGCTCCTGCACTACGGGGCAGGCTATTTCCTCGCTGCGCTGCTGGCGACAGCGGTAACGGCTACGGTCTGCTATCTGATGGCCCGGCCATTGCCCGGGTTGGGCATCGTGTTGCCCTTGATCGTCCCCGCCGCCCGCACCGGCACCCGAGGTCGTCACGGTCACGGTTCCGCCGGGCACCGAGTTCGAACTCGAGGTGACGACGCCGCTGTCGAGCGAGACGAGCCAGCCGGGCGACGGCTTCAGCGCCCGGATCGTCGATGACGTCGTGGTCGACGGCCGCACGGTGATCCCGGCCGGATCCGTCGTCGAGGGCTTCGTCAAGGAGGTCACCTCGACCTCGAAGAAGATCGGCGGGACGGCCCGGCTCGAGCTGGACTTCGACCGGCTCGTGCTGCCCGACGGCGAGACTGCCGCCGTCCGGATGGCGTTCGTCGCCGCGGGCAAGAGCCAGGCCGGCAAGGACGCCGCGACGATCGGCGGAGCCGCCGCGGGCGGCGCGCTGCTCGGCCGTCTGCTCAAGAAGAAGGACAAGTCCAAGGGGACGCTGATCGGCGCGATCCTCGGCGGCGCGATCGGCGCGGCGATCGCCGCGAACAACCCGGGCGATCCCGTCGAGATCCCCGAGGGCACCGTGCTGCCGGTCCGCCTCGAGGACGGGCTGACCGTCAAGCTGGTCGACGGGCGCCCGACGTTCTCGGGCACGGCGCCCTGACGGCGCGGCCGGCGGCGCGGCGGAACGCGGCTCAGGAGCCGGCGGCGAGCGACGACACGCTCGCCGTCAGCGCCTTCTCCACCGACGACGGCGAGACCGCGGCCGTGTAGCCGAAGCCCTCGCGCGTCACCAGCCGGTCGCCGTCGTCCTCGCGTCCGACGAGGACGGTGATCCGCTCCGGCTCCTTCGCGCCCGCCGCCTCGCCGGCGCCTTCGTCCCCGGACCCGTCCTCGTCGCCGGCATCCTCGGGCGTCACGACGAGGACCCAGCGCGCTGCGGGTTCGGCAAACCCGTGCTCCGCGTCGTCGCGACGGCCGACGGGGCGGGAGATCCACAGCGACGCGAGCTGACGGACCAGCGCGTCCGCCTTGTCCTCGTCGACGGCCGGCCCGCCGTCGAGCCGCCAGCCCTGCTCGCCGTCGCGCACGAGCGCCAGCGATCCCGACGCGTTGGTCAGCTCGACGCGAGCGACGCGCTCGACCGGCACGTCGACCAGGTGCTTGTCGACCCAGCCGTCGGCGCGCGTGCGCAGCTGCCACGAGGCCAGCCCGCGCGCCTCGTAGACCGCGTCCTCGCCGGCACGGCGCACGTGCTGCACCTGGTACTGCGGCGAGGTACCGAAGTACAGGTCGGCGATCGGCTCGTCACCGCCGGCCCAGACGCGCAGCCGCTTCTGGAACTTCCCGTCGGCCACCTCGAGCCGCTCGTGGTACCGCGCCGAGCTGACCACCGGCCGGCGCACGCGGACCTGCTCGAGCGCATCGAGCAGCTCGTCGACCCGCTTGTCGTCGACCGGGTAGCCGTCGACTTCGGGGAGGGTCCAGCCCGCGTCCGTGCGTGCCAGCTCGACCCGTTCGCCCTCGCCGGTCTCGATCGCGATCCGGTCCGGCGTCTTCGCGGCGAGGTCGGGGACGAGCAGGGCGCCGCGGTCGGCGACCTGTTCGCCGCTCCACGGCGCGGCGAGCAGGGCGATCACGACGAGCTGGAACACCAGCACCGCCGCCAGCACCAGGTGCGCGCGCCTCATCGGTCGCTCTCCCGCCGCACCGCGACCTCCTGCCAGCGCAGCGACTCGAGGCGCCGCCGCCAGGCGAACACGGCGCCTGCCGCGAGCAGGGTCAGCAGCGCGGCCACGTAGTTGACCAGCTCGATGCGGAACTCCTCCTGCGGCTCGAGCCGCGCGAGGCGCCGGACGGCACCGCCGCGGGCGCGGATGCCGAGCAGCGAGTTGTCGAGCGTCATCCAGTCGATCAGGTTCTGCATCCAGGCCAGGTTCTGCTCGAAGAAGCTGCCGTCGACCGGGCCGAGCATGCGGCCGACGAAGTCGCTGAGAAACTCGGCGTTGCCGATCACGACGAGCCGCGTTTCGGGCGAGCGTTCGAGCGGTACTTCGGCGGCCTCGTCGGTCGTCTCCTCGCTCCTCGCCGGCGGCTCCTTGCCGGCCCACGCGCTCTCGAACGTGCCGGCGAGCGCCACGGCGAGCAGGTGCGGCTCGGTCCCCTCCTCCGGCACGGCGTAGCTCACGCTCTCGGCCCGTGACGGCTCGTCGTCGGTCCACGAGCGTTCCGAGGAACGCAGCAGCTCGATCACCTGGAACCCGGCGTCCTCCGGCGGCTCGACGACGACCGGGCTGCCCCAGTAGATGCCGACCTCCTCGACGCGCGCCGCGATCTCGCGCTGGACGATCCCGTCGTCGCGCACGTCGATCAGGTACGGATAGGGCGCCAGCTCCCAGGTGCGGATCACGCCGAACGGGGTCATCCGACGGACCGGGATCGGCAGCGCCTGGTTGCGATCGTCGAGAACGAGGGTCTTCTCGATCTTCACGCCGAAATGGCCGAGCCAGTCGTCGAGGCCGGTCTCCACCGGCGTCACCGACAGCGCCTCGCCGAACAGGTTTGCCTTGAACCTGCCCGCGCACAGGATCACGCGGCCGCCGCGCATCAGGTACTGGTCGAGGTTGTACACGGCGCGCTCGGCGAGGTTCTGCGGCCGGAGCACGACGAGGATGTCGACGTCGGCCGGCACGCCCTCGTCCGACGCCAGGTCGACGCGCTTCACCGCATAGTCCGCCTCGAGCCGCGTGCGCAGCTCCTCGAACTCGGGCGGCGGCAGCCGGCCCTGCATCGCGAGCTGCTGCATCACCTGCGGCGGGAAATCCGGCTCCGGGGTGACGAGGCCGACCGTCGTCAGGTAGCCGGGCACCCGCCGCCGCAGCGAGGCGAGGATCGCCTCGCGGACGTCGGCGGCGGTGATCCCCTCGCCTGCCAGGACGAGCTGCTCGACCTGGTCGCCGTACTCGAGATAGCCGTGCAGGTAGAACGGCCGGTCGTCGAACAGGCCGAGCGTGTACGGCCGCGTGCCCCACCGCTGGCGGACGCGGGCCTCGACCTCGGGATCCGACGGGTCGAGATTCTCCCAGGCGAACTTGTCCCCGGCCTTCTGCTGCAGCTCCTCCGCCGCCTCGCGCACCGCCTCGGGCACCTTGGCGAACACCTCGGGAAGGCTGTCTCGGCTGATCACCGTGACGAGCCGGACCGGCCGGTCGAGCCGCTCGAACAGCTCCTCGGTGCCGCGGAAGCTGGCGGTCACCTTGCGCACCGCGCGCGCGATGTCGTATTCGAGGTTGCGCAGCCGCACGTCGACGTCCCCGTCCGGCAGCGGCTCGACCGCGATCAGGTCCTCGAAGCCGTAGCGCACGTACTGGTCGCCGAACTTGACCACCAGCGCGAAGTACGCGTTGACGATGCCGGTCTCGAACTTCGACGCGAGCCGGAACGGCGTGCTGCGCACGCCATAGCGACCGGTCGCCTCCTGCTCGGCCTCCTCGTCGGCCCCCGGATCGACGATCTCGTAGGCCAGCCGCCCGCCGGACACCGCCGCCAGCTCGGCCAGCGTGTCCTCGATCTGCGGGACGAGCGGCGCGAGCTTGGGGTGCGTCCGTTCCGAGAAGTAGCCGATGACAGTGACCGTGTCGTCGAGCGACTCGAGCAGCGCACGCGTCGCCGGCGAGACCGAGTACAGCCGCTCCTCGGTCAGGTCGACGCGCACGGGCCGGACGAGGCCGAGCATCAGGTTGAACGCGACCAGATTCAGCCCCACCAGGGCGACGGTGAGCAGGGCGTCGGCGCGACGGTGACGGGTCTGCATCGCTGTCTCGTTCATTCCGGCATCCGCTTGGCGCGCAGCGCGAACACGCTGGCGACGAGGAAGAACACCATCAGCGAGGCGTAGTAGGCCAGGTCGGCGAGATCGACGACTCCGCGCGCGATGCTGGCGAAGCGGCTTCCGGTGCCGAGCCGGCGCAGGACCGCCGCCGTGCGGTCCGGGAACAGGCCGGCGAACGTCTCGGTCCCGACCCCGTACAGCGCGAGGCAGACGACCAGGGCGAGGATGAACGCGAGGATCTGGTTCTCGGTCGTGGCCGAGACGAACTGGCCGATCGCCAGGTACGCACCGCCGAGCAGCAGCGCGGCCAGGTATCCGCCGATCACCGGCCCCGGATCGAGATCCCCGAGCCAGGCCACGGTGACGACCAGCGGCAGGGTCAGCGCGAGGCCGGCGGCGAGCAGGATCCAGCTCGCGAGGAACTTGCCGAGCACGAGCTCGTGTTCGCGCGCCGGCAGCGTGAGCAGGACCTCGATCGTGCCCTGCTTCTCCTCCTCGGCCCACAGCCGCATCGTCAGGGCGGGCACCAGCAGCACCATCAGCACCGGCGCCGCCTCGAACAGCCCGCGCAGGTCGGCGATGCCGCGCGCGAAGAATCCGCCGACGTTGAAGAACGTGAACATCGCCGCGCCGGCGAACACGAGCAGAAAGGCGTAGGCGATCGGCGAGTGGAAGTACTCGCCCAGTTCGCGCGTCATCACGGCTCGCACACGGCTCATCGGGCGCCCTCCCCGGCGGCGAAGGCCGTCTCGGTCAGCTCGCGGAACACCTGCTCGAGCGTGCGGTCGTCGCGCCGCAGCTCGCGCAGCGACCAGCCGCGGTCGTGGATCCGGGCGGCGATCCGCTCGGCGAGCGCGCCGTCGCGGTCCGTCACGGCAAAGCGGAACGTCCACAGTCCGTCGCCCGCCGGCGCCGCCTCGATCGTCGCTCCGTCGACCAGGTCGGCGAGCGCCGCCCGGCCCGCCTCGGCGTCCGGCGCGCCGCAGGTGACGACCTGGACCTGTCCGCGGGTCAGCTCGTCGAGCGCGCCGTCGGCGCGGACGTGGCCGTCGATGACGATCACGGCGCGCCCGCAGGTCGCCTCGACCTCGGGCAGGATGTGCGTCGAGAGGATCACCGTCTTGTCGCGGCCCATGCGGCGGATCAGCTCGCGGACCTCGACGATCTGGTTCGGGTCGAGCCCGCTGGTCGGCTCGTCGAGGATCAGGATCTCCGGATCGTGCAGGATCGTGCCGGCCAGGCCGACGCGCTGGCGGTAGCCCTTGGAGAGCTGCCCGATCGGCCGGCCGAGCACCTCGCTGATCCCGCACTCGCGCGCCGCGCGCAGCAGGCGGTCGGCGTCGGCCCCGCCGGGATCGAGCCCCCGCATCCGCGCCATGAAGCCGAGATACTCGCCGGCGAGCATGTCCGGATACAGCGGCGCGTTCTCTGGCAGGTAGCCGATGCGCGCCTGCACCTCCAGCGGCTCGGCGATCACGTCATGGCCGGCGACGCGTGCGGTGCCGCCGTCGGGCAGCAGGTAGCCGGTGAGGATCTTCATCGTTGTCGTCTTGCCGGCGCCGTTCGGGCCGAGCAGTCCGACGATCTCGCCGCGCTCGATGCGGAACGAGACGCCGGCGAGCGCAACGGTGCTGCCGTAGGACTTGCGCAGGTCGCAGGCCTCGATCATCACCCCTCCGCACCGGGCCGGAGCGGGCGGCCGCGCGGCGGATCGGAGCCTGCGCCGGCACTGGCCGACCGGGAAGGCCCGGGTGACTGTCTGGACACCGGCCGGCGACGTGGCGCCGGGCACGGCATGGCTTCAAAGGATGCCCGATCGCCGCGCGGCCGTCCAGTCGCCGCTCCCGGGGGGCCGTCTCGGCCGGCGGCCCCCCGGGGCGACTCAGTTGCCCATCGTGCGGATCTTGATGCCGAGCCCGATCAGCACGAGCACGATCAGCGCCAGCGTGACGTACAGCCCGCGGCGCCGGTACGCAAGCTCGTCGAGACCGTGGAGCCCGGCCTCCCACGCGGCGCGCGCATGCTCGACTCCCTGCTGCTGGCGCTTGGCGAAGTCGCTGTCGTCCCCGGCGTCGAAGGCGTGGACGAGCACCTCGAGCGCGATCTGGGCATCGACCGCCTTGCTCAGGTCGAGCTGCGCCTCGCGCATCTCGACCCCTCCGCGCCGGGCGCGCAGGATCGCGCGCTCGGCCCGCGCCGACAGCAGCATCAGCTCCTGCATCGACGAGATGTACCTGCGCGCGACGTGCCATCCGACCGGCTCGTCCGCCAGCGTCGACTCCGGCCCGTGGCAGTCCGTGCACTGGCGCACCTTCTCGAGCCGCTCCTCGCCGGTCGCCGGATCGACGAACGCATGATGGGCCTTGCCGATGCGGAACCGGGTGAACAGGTCGCGGAACTCGTCGCGCAGGACGCGCCGCTCCTCGCCGTGCTCGCCGAGAACGGTCTCGGTGTGCCACGGCAGCTCCTGCGCCTGGTCGACGAGCCAGTCGAAGCGCTCCATGCCCTGCAGACCGTCCGACTCGGCCTGGGCCAGCAGCGTGTCCCGCACCTGTTCGTAGTGCTCGCGGATCTCCGGCATCTCGGCCAGCGCAGCCGTCTGATCGCCGAGATCCTCGTGGCACATCGCGCACGGCGTATCGGGCATCAGACCGAGCATCGTCACGTTCGGCCGCACCACCGAGTGGTTGCCGTGGCAGGTGATGCAGTCCGACAGCTCGCGCGGGCCGGTATAGCTCGCCGCCGGGTCCGGATCGCTGTGGCAGGCGGCGCAGCCGTCCTCGCCCGCGTCCTGCAGGAACTCGCGATGCTGCTCGAAGCCGTCGCGCTTGGCGCTGGCGCGGAACAGCTTCGCCTCGCGCCCGTGACACTGGCCGCAGACGAAGGCAATCGAGTCGAGCCCGGGCGGCGTCGCCCCGTGATTGCCGTGACAGTCGTTGCAGGTCGGCGCGTAGAGATCGCCCTTCTCCAGCAGGGCCACCCCGTGCACGCTCCGCTCCCAGCGCTTGCGCTGGTCGACGGGGATGCCCCGCGGCGCCATCAGCTCGTGGTTCTCATGGCAGCGCGCGCACGTCTCGGCCACGTTCGTCGGATAGACCGGCGCCTCGGGAGACGAGGCCGTCCGGACACCGTGGTGACCGTGACAGTCGATGCAGGTCGCCACCGCCTCGTCGCCCCGGGCCAGCGCCTTCCCGTGGAAGCTCGTGGCGTACTCCCGCTCCTGGTCGACGCGGGCGTCGGGGCGGAAGCGCTTCATGTACGTCGGATCGGAATGGCACCGCCCGCAGAAGCGGGGAATCCCGGTCCGGGCGGGAACGCCGCGGAACGGATTCGGCCGGTACTTCGGGTCCATCGCCGCATCCATGTCGTCGGCGAGCCCGGGATCCGGATTGCCGCCATGACAGTCATGGCACGACAGCCCGGACTCCAAGTGGATGTCCCCCGCGAAGTGCCGCTCGAGGTCGAGGATCTCGTCCTCGGCGAACAGGTCGGCGTCGGCGTGACAGATCGTGCAGGAGGTCTGCTCGGCAGCCGCGGCCGACGCCGGCGCGAGCGCCATGCCCCCCGCCACGACCAGGGCCGCCAGCGGCCACACCTTGCGCATCCGCATCACCGTGCCCTCCTCTTGCGACCGGTCGCCAGCGCCAGCAGCGCGATGAACAGGATCGATCCGAGCGCGACCCAGACCGGAACCCACGAGTGGTAGCCCCAGGCCGTCATGCCGACGATGTACGCGACCGCGACCACGCCGATCGCGGTGAATCCCGGGCTCCGGCCGTTCCTGACGATGCCGCGATCGAGGAACGGGACGAGCACCAGCAGCAGGCCGGCGAGGTTGAACAGCATGATCGGGATCGCCTCGTACTCGATCCCGGCGATCTCGCCCCCGGGAACGAGCTTGAGGGTCTGGAACATGAACATGAAGTACCACTCGGGCCGGATGTTCTTGTACGCCGGTGCGAACGGGTCGGCCTTCTCGCCGAGCTCCCAAGGCAGGAACGCCGCCAGCGCGGCGAGCACCGCGAGGGCGACCAGCCAGCCGAACAGGTCGCGCAGGAAGAAGTCGGGGAAGAACTTGAGCGGCCGGCGCTCGGCGGCCTCCTTCTCGCAGCTCGGCGGCACGCTCATGCCCTGGAGCTGCACCAACAGCAGATGCAGGCCGAGCAGCCCGGTGGCGAGGGCGGGCAGGATCGCCACATGCCAGCCGTAGAAGCGCGACAGCGTGCCGCCGGTCACGCGCTCGCCCCCGCGCAGGAACCTCATCACCCACTCGCCGACGAGCGGCACGGATCCGGCGATGTCCGTGCCGACCTTCGTCGCGAAGAACGCGAGCTTGTTCCACGGCAGCAGGTAGCCGGAGAAGCCGAAGCCCATCGCCAGGAAGAACACGAGGCAGCCGGTGACCCAGGTCAGCTCGCGCGGCTTGCGGTACGCCTTGCCGAAGAACACCGTCGCCAGATGAAGGAACGCGAAGAAGATCATCAGGTTGGCCGACCACGAGTGGATCGAGCGGATCAGCCAGCCGAACGGAACGACCGTCATGATGAACTCGACGGACTCGAACGCCTCCTCCGCCGAGGGACGGTAGTACAGCATCAGCAGGATGCCGGTCGTGACCTGGACGATGAAGAAGAACAGCGTCATCCCGCCGAGGTAGTAGTAGACGGACAGGCGGTGCATCGGCACCGTCTTGTGCTTGACGAGCTCGATCACGGTGCTCACCGGAACCCGCTCCTCGAGCCAGGCGAGCACCCGCTCCGTCGCGCGTGCCATCGTTCAGGCCTTCGAGACGACGATCGTCGCCGGCTGGCCGGGAGTCGTCTCGACAAGGTCCACGCGGTACGCCGTCAGCGGCCGGGGTGGAGGTCCCGCCACATTGCGGCCGTTGAGGTCGTAGACGCCCCCGTGGCAGTTGCAGAAGATCCGCTTCTCCTGCTTCTGAAACTCGACGATGCAGTCGAGGTGCGTGCAGGTCGCGGAGAACGCGCGGAAGTCGCGTGGCCCGGCGGCGAACAGGATCACCGGCTCGACCCCGAACTGGACGATCTTGTAGCCCTTCTCGAGCAGCTCGGGGTCGTCCTCGCGCCCCGCCTCGACCTGGTTCGTCGTCGCTTCCGGGATCTCCGGCGGACTGATGTACCGGACGATCGGATAGACGATCATCAGCAGCAGACCGCCCAGGCTGGTGCCGAGGAACCAGTTGATGAACTTCCGCCGACCGAATCCGGTCGTCGCCTCACTCATCGGCCTGTCCTCCCGTCAGGTCTCGAGACTCGCAACAGCGGCCGGCCCCGGACGGCGCCGGCTGACGCGGGATGCTAGCACGCGTCAGATTGATTTGTAAGTATCGGCGGGGCGCCAGTGCGACTCCACCGCAACAGGGCAAGGGACTGCCGTAAGCGTCCACCTGCCTCCGATCCTTCGCCGCCCACGCGGCGCCGGAGCCTCAGACGTCGCCCCACTCGCCGAAGAAGTTCGCGTCGCTGTAGTGGGACGCGTGCGCCCCGAAGCTCCGCACCTCGCCCTTGCTGACGAAGTACGTCGCGTGCTCGCCGAAGATCCGGGAGAAGTCCACGCGTCCCTCCTCGCCGCGATCCCCGCGGTAGCCCAGTTCGGCGAGGTTGTCGTCGGCGCGGGACGTCAGGTCGGCGCGACACAGCGGGCAGAAGAACTCCACCTTGTCACCCGGCTCGAGGGCCAGTTCCTCCGCCGCGATCGCGTCGTACTCGCCGGGTCGGGGGCTGAGCAGCACGAGCCCCTGGCGGGTCCCCTTGCGGGCCGAGAGGATGATCTTGACGTTCGGATTCAGCGTCGCCTGGCACTTGGGACAGTAGTAGAGCGTCCGTCGCGCATCGCTGCCCATCGTCGTCGGCCTCCCGTGCTGTTCGCGGCCATTGTAACCGCTTCACCGGCGGGATCCCGGCCGGACGCGGCGCGCCGCACGCGGAGTCCCGCGTGCGGCGCCGATGTGCCGCCGGCGCTCCGCCGGGAGGCCGAGGCCGGTCAGCGGTCCTCGGGCGCGATCCCCATGCCGCTGCGGTCCGGATACTCCGGGCGCTTCGGCGGCACGTACGGATGCCGCTCGATCTCGGCGAGCACCTCGGCGATCGCCGCATCGAGCTGCGGGTCGGAGCCGTCGACCATCTTCGCGGGATCGTCGATCACCTCGATGTCGGGATCGACCCCGTGGCCCTCGATGCCCCACGTGCCGTCCTTCTCGTAGAACGCGAAGCTGGGAATCGTGACCACGTGCCCGTCGATCAGCCGCGGACCGCCCGAGATGCCGACCAGCCCGCCCCACGTCCGGGTGCCGACCAGCTTGCCGAGCCCGGCCTGCCGGAAATACGCCGGGAAGGCGTCGCCGCCGGAGCCGGCGAGACCGTTGATCAGCATCACCTTCGGTCCGTGATGCGCGTCCGGCGGCCACGGCCAGTCCCGTCCGTCGCGTCGCGCCCAGTAGTTCGTGATCGGGCGATTGAGCAGCTCGATGAACCGCGTCGGGATCTGGCCGCCGCCGTTCCAGCGCTCGTCGATGATCAGCCCCGCCTTGTGGATCTGGCCGAAGTACTGGCGAACGAGTTCGTTCTGGCCGTTCACCCCGGTGTCGGGGACGTGGATGTAGCCCACGCGCCCGCCGGTCTTCTCCGCGACATAGCGCCGGTTCTTCTCGATCCAGGCGCGGTAGCGCAGCGGCGCCTCGCTGCCGAGCGGTTCGACCACGACGTCCCGCGCCGAGTCGTCGAGGGTCGGCTTGTCGCTGACCGTGATCACGATCGAGCGCCCGGAGCGGCCGATGAACGCGGCCCACGGGTCCTGCGTCGGGTCGACCGGCTGGCCGTCGACCGCCAGCAGGTAGTCGCCCTCGTGCACGTCGATCCCCGGCTGGCCGAGGGGGCCGCGCGCGTCGAGGTCGTACTCGCCGCCGCGGTAGATGCGGGCGAAGCGGTATGCGCCGTCGTGAAGCTCGAAGTCCGCACCGAGCAGGCCGACCGGAATCCGCGGCTCGCGTTCGGTCGGCGGACCGAAGTAGTACGCGTGCCCGACGTTCAGCTCGGCGATCATCTCGCGGATGACCTGAGACACGTCGTCACGCGTCACGCACTCGTCGATCATCGCGCCGTAGTGCTCGCGCATACCGGGCCAGTCCACGCCGTGCATGTGCGGGTCATAGAAGTAGTCACGCACGAAGCGCCAGGCATCGTTGAACACCTGCCGCCACTCGACGCGCGGATCGACCTCGACGAGCATCCCGTCGGTGCTCACCGGCTTCGGCTTGGCGCCGGGCTTGGCATCGAGGATCATCGCCTTGCCGTTGGACAGGGCGAGCAGCTTCTTGCCGTCCGCCGACAGCGTGAACGCGCCCGAGCCCTCGAAGACCGTCTTCTCCTCGCGCTTCTCGTCGTCGAGATCGAACAGCTTGATCGCCGGCTTGGCGTCCCCGTCCATCACCGGCAGGCGCGCGTAGATCAGCTGGTTCTTGTCGTTGACCGCCAGGGCACCGAACCGGCCGGCGTCGACCGGGATGCGCAGCGCGCGCGCCTCGAATCCGTCGAACGCGATCTCGACCGGCTCGACCTTCTTCTTGCCGTCGTCGGACTTCTCGTCCGTTCCATTCTCCTTGTTCTTCTTCTTTTTCTTCTTGCGGTCCTTTCCGGCGTCGTCCTTGCCTTCCTCCTTCTTCTTCGACTCGTCGGCGACCTTCTCCTCGTCGCTCTTCGGCAGGAACGGCGACTCCACGTCGGGACGCAACGGGGCGGCGATCAGCACCCGGGTGCCGGCGTAGATCCAGGTCGTGTCGAGATCGCTGTAGGTCGGCCGGAACTCCCGACCGCTGACGAAGAACAGGAACTTGCCCTTGCGGCCGAACACCGGCGTGGCGTCGTTGAACATGCCGCTGGTGACCTGGTGCACCGCACCGTCATCCGCGCCCCAGACGTACACCGCCGCCTGGAATCCGTCGTCCGTTGTGCGGGCGTACGCGAGCCAGCGGCTGTCCGGCGACCAGCTCGCCCACAGATTCGGCTGCGTCGCGGGTACCGGATCCTGATCCACACGCCGCGTCTTCCCCGAATCGAGATCATGGACGAAGATCGTCCCCGTCTTGTCCGCGAACGCGATCCTGCGGCTGTCGGGCGACCAGATCGGCGAGTGACGGAAGACGGCGCCGTCGGTGGTCAGCCGGCGGGCCTCGCTCCGTCCGTCGGCGGCCGCCACGTACAGCTCGTACTCGCCGGTGCGATCGGAGAAGAACGCGATCGACTTGCCGTCCGGGCTCCATGCGGGATCGCGCTCCGCCGCGCCGGCGGTGCGCGTCAGGTTGCGCGGCGAGCCGTGCTCGGCGGGCAGCGTGAACACGTCGCCGCGGGCGGAGACGAGCACGCGCTTGCCGCTCGGCGAAAGATCCCAGCTCAGGATGTTCCGGCTCGCGTCGACAAGCTGGGGACGCAGTGTCGGAATCGCGCCCGGAATCGTGATCTCGACCCGGCGCAGCGTCGCGTCGGGAAGGCCGAGCAGGTACAGGTCGGACCCGTTCTGGAGCACGATCTCCCCCCGCCCGTCCGGTCCGGGCCCCATCGCGGCGTGGCGGGTGTCGAACTCCTCGAACGTCGTGAGCTGCCGGCGTTCGTTCGTCTGCGGATCGAACTCGAACACGTTCCAGCGATGCTCGGGGCCGGCGTCGGACAGGTAGTACAGCTTGCCCCCGGCCCACATCGGCTGCGTGTCGGTGCCCTCCCAGTCGGTCACCCTGCGCGCGGTCAGGTTGTCGAGATCGAACAGCCAGATGTCGGTCGCCATGCCGCCGCGATAGCGCTTCCAGGTCCGGTTGTCCCGGGTGTGCGGCGTGTAGGCCAGCCAGCGGCCGTCCGGGCTGATCGCACCGCATGCGCCGTAGGGCACCGGCAGCTTCCGGGGCAGTCCGCCATCGGCGTCCACGGTGTACAGCTCGAGGATCCTCCGCATCGGCGCCAGCCCGTTGAACGAGAACAGCAGGCCCTCGCCGTCCGGCGTCCAGTCGCACAGCATCTCGAACGCCGGGTGATGGGTCACCCGGTGCGGCACGCCGCCCTGTGCGGGAACGGTGTAGATGTCGTCGTTGCCGTCGTAGTTGCCGACGAACGCGATCGTCTCGCCGTCCGGAGAGAAGCGCGGCATCAGCTCCGGTCCGGCCGGGCTGGCGAGCGGCACCGCGATGCCGCCGTCGCGCGGCACGAGCCACAGGTCGTTGGCGTAGGCGAACACGATCGCCTCGGCGCTGACATCGGGATGACGGACGAGCCCCCCGTGCGGGCGCGCGGCGGCGAGGGCTGCCGGCATGGCGACGAGCGCGGTCACGGCGGCGAGACGGACGAGAATCGGTCGGCGGGACATGGTCGCTCCTTCCTGTCGGGTCGGCGCGTCGCCGGACGGCCGGCGGGCCGCGCTCCGGCGAGCAGCGGGGCAGCATACCGGTGCCGCGGGCGGCGCGTCCTGCCGCTGGGACTCGATGGACGGCCGTTTGTGCGATGATCCGCGCCCGAAAGGATCGGAGACAGGTGAGACGGATCAAGGCCCGCAGGCAGCTCGACGCCGCACGGATCGCCGCCGCGGCGGCGGTCACGCTGCTCGGCCTGCTCGCCGTCGACGCCCCCGGCACGTACTTCGGGTCGGCCCAGGAGATGACCCGCGCCGGCGTGCTCGCCGGAACGGCGGTCGTCGCCGCCGCGATCCTGTGCGCGCTCGCCCGACTGGCGGGATGGCCGGCGTCCCGCTGGCTCGCCCCGATGATGCTCGCCGGGCAGGCCGGCCTGTTCCTGCCGGCGCTGGTCCACGACCCCGCGGTGGCCGGAGCCGTCGTCGGCTGGAACCTGTGGGCCCTGCTGCGGCTCGGCTCGCTGCCGGCGGTCCGGCCGGGGCCGGCGGGAGCCGCCGAGACGCCGCGCGACGGGCTCGACCGGGCCGCGCGCCACCTGCTGGCGACCTCGCTCGTCGTGCTCGTCTCCGTCGGCGGATTCGAGGTCAGCGAACACCCGCTCGCGCTCGCCCTCGCCGCCGCGCTCTCCGCGCTCGCCGTCGGCGTCGCGCTGCCGTTCGTCGTCGAGCGCGTGCGGGCCCTGCGGCCCGACGGACTGACCGTCGCCACCCTCGTCGCGGCGGCCCTGGCGGCCTCCGCGTGGCGCCCGGGCGTCGCGCTCGCCATCGCAGGCGTCTGCCAGACGGTCCTGCTCGTCTCGCTCGCCGCCCGGACGAGCCTGTTCGACGACCTGCTCAACCACTTTCTCGAGCGGCCGGCGCAGCTCGTGCTTGTCTCGTTCGCCCTGCTGATCGCGGCCGGCACCGTCGCGCTCGGATTCCCGGCAGCCGCCGCGAGCGGGCGCCCGCTGCACCCGACGGACGCGCTGTTCACGGCGACGTCGGCGTCCTGCGTGACGGGGCTGATCGTGCTCGACACGCCGCACGACTTCACGACGTTCGGGCACGTCGTGATCCTGCTGCTGATCCAGCTCGGCGGCCTGAACATCATGGCGCTGTCGACGTTCGCGGTGATGGTCTTCGGCCGGCGGCGCGGTGTGCGGGCGGCCGGCGCACTCGGCGAGCTGCTCGACCTGCCGGTCGGGCGATCCGCGTTCCGCGTCGCCGCGTTCCTCGTGCTCTCCACGCTGGCGATCGAGACGATCGGCGCCGCCGTGCTCGCCCAGCGCTTTCATGCCGCCGGTCTTGCCTGGGGCGAGGCGGCCTGGCGCGGCGCGTTCCATGCCGTGTCCGCGTTCTGCAACGCCGGGTTCTCGCTGCAGTCGGACTCGCTGGTGATGTTCGCGTCGGACCCGGTCGCGCTGGTGACGACCGGCATGCTGATCGTGCTCGGCGGGCTCGGGTTCGCGGTGCTCGCCGCCGCGTGGTACAGGCTGACCGGCCGCCGGCATCACGCGTTCTCGCTCCAGGTCCGGCTGGTGCTCGCGGTCACCGCAGTGCTGATCGTCGGCGGCACCGCCGCCTGGCTGCTGCTCGAATGGAACGCCTCGCTGGCCGGCATGCCGGCATTCGACCGGCTGCTCAACGCGCTGTTCGCGTCGATCACGCTGCGGACGGCGGGCTTCAACACGCTCGACATGACGGCGGTGCGACCCGTGACGATCCTGCTGATGCTCGGGCTGATGTTCGTCGGCGCGTCCCCTGGCGGCACGGGCGGCGGGATCAAGACGACGACCGTCGCGGTGCTGCTCGGCGCGATTCCCGCCCTGGCCCGCAACCAGCCACGGGTGACGATCTTCCGCCGCCACGTCCCGCTCGAGACGGTGTTCCGCTGCACGGCGATCGCGGTCGTCGCCGCGCTGATCCTCGGGGTCGGAACGGCGTTGCTGCTCGCCACGCAGACCGGCGAGTTCGCCGAGCTGCTGTTCGAGGCCACCAGCGCGTTCGGAACCGTCGGCCTGAGCCTCGGCGCGACGGCGCGGCTCGACATCGTCGGCAAGCTGATCGTCACGGCGCTGATGTTCCTCGGCCGCGTCGGCCCGCTGACGATCGCCCTGCTGCTCGCACGGGGCACGGCGACGCGCATATCCTTTCCGGAAGCCCGGATCATGGTGGGGTGAGCATGGCCAGCGAATTCGTCGTCATCGGGCTCGGGCGCTTCGGCCAGGCCGTGGCGCGCAGCCTCCAGCGCCTCGGCCAGTCGGTGATGGTGCTCGACGCGGACCAGGACCGCGTCCAGGACGCCTCGACCGAATTCGACGCCGCGGTCTGCGCCGACGCGACCGACGAGCGGACGATCCACGAGCTGGGCCTGGAGAAGATGGCCGCCGCGATCGTCGCGATCGGCGAGACGTCGATCGAGTCGTCGATCCTGGTCACGGCCCTGCTGCGCCAGCTCGGCGTGCCGCGCATCGTCGGACGCGCGGTGACCGACCTGCACGCCCGGGTGCTGCTCGAGGTCGGCGCTCACGAGGTGGTCAATCCGGAGCAGCACGCCGGCGAGCGCCTCGGCCGGCGCCTCGCCTATCCGAGCGTCCGCGAGCAGCTCGACCTCGGCGAGAACGCCGCCCTGGCCGAGATCGAGGCGCCGGAGTCGTTCGCCGGACGCACCCTGGCCGAGCTCGAGGTCCGGCGCCGCCACGGCGTGACGGTCGTCGGCCTGCGGCGCGGCGGCGCCGTGCTGGCCAACCTCGGCCCCGAGGACCGCATCGACTCGGGCGACGTGCTGATCGTCGTCGGCGCGCCGGACGCCCTGCGCCGGCTGGCGGCACTGTCGTGAGCCGGCGCCGATGAGAATCGCGACGCGCCTGCGACTCGGCTACCTTGCGCTGGTCGGACTCGTCCTCGTCGTCGCCGGCGGCACCGCCCTCGAGCTGCACCGCTTCGGGCAGCGCCTCGAGAACGAACTCGGGCAGGCCTACCGGGGCGCGTCGACGGCTCTCGCCGTGCTCGACGACCTCGAACGCGAACACGAGGCCGTCGAGGCGGCGCTGCTCGGATCGGGGCAGGCCTCCGTCGAGGCGCTCGCCGACGCGCGAGCCGCCTGCGACGCCCGGCTGGCGGAACTCGGCTCGCTGGCGTCGGCCCCGGACGAGCATGAGGCGGTCGACCACGCACGCCGGTCGCTCGCCGAGTATCGGGCGGAGGTCGATGCGCTGTTCGCGTCGGTCGCCCGGCCCTCCGTCATCGACTACGAGCGCGAGGCGCTCGGATCGTGGGACCAGGCCCGCGCCGCGGTGCGTGCGCTGCTCGAGTCGAAGCAGCGCGTGATGGAGCGCGCCGCGGCGGCCGCACGACGGGACGCGTGGCGCAGGGCGGCGGCGCTCGCGCTGGTCGTCACCGCCGCCCTGGTGCTGTTCACCGGCCTGTCGCGCTCGCTCGAGCGCGGCGTGCTCGAACCGCTCGAGGACCTTCGCCGCACCGCCGAGGCGGTGGCCGCGGGGGACGACCACCGCCGGGTGATCGTCGCGGAGGACGACGAGCTGGGTCTCGTCGGACGCCAGCTCAATCGACTGCTCGACCGCCAGCGCCAGCTCCTCGCCGAGAGCGAGGCGCGCCGCACCGCGGAGCGGCGCCTGCTGCTCGGCCTGCTCGAGGCGCTCGCCCCCGGGGCCGGCCTGCTCAGGCTCGACGGGGCCGTCGCCGTGCCGCCGGCCGGACTCGACGACGCGTCGCTCGTCGCGCTCGGCCGACAGCCCGCCGAACGGTTCCGCGACGCGGAGCCGGGGACGCTCGCTGGCGACGAGCTGCGCATCCCCGTGCAGGACTCCCGGGTGGCGCGCTGCCGGCTGCTCGTCACGTCCGAGGGCGCGCCGGCCGGATGGCTGGTGCGGGTCGACGGCGTGGACTCCGCCGCGTCGCCGGGCGCCAGCGCCTGACGACCACGCGTCAGCCGGAGTCGGTCCGCATCGGACCGAAGGTCAGCAGCCACAGCGGCGCGTCGCGGCCCGAGGCGAGCGCCACCTCCCGCCCGGGCGGGACGAGGAACTCCTGCGCCGCTCCGGACACGGCGCCCGCATCGTGAACTCCGACCCGGCCCTCGCCGGCCCAGACGGCCAGCGCCCGCGGCTCGCGGTCGGCCGGCAGGCGGAGGCCCGCGCCGGGCTCGAACACGAGCAGCTCGCCGGCGAAGCGCCCGTGGAAGGTGACGAACCGCCGGCCCCACGACGCGCGTTCGACCTCGCGCGCGGGCCGATGCGCGCGTTCCCGGAAGCGCGGGTCGGCCGAGGCCGCCCAGTCGACGACGCGGTCGAGCACCGCGTCGACGTCGGGAAGCCCGCGCAGCACGAAGCGCTCGAACGCCTCGCGACGCCGCGCGCCGTCCAGGCGGAGCCCGAGCTGCCATGCGAGCAGGTTGAAGTCGTCCTGCGGTGTCTGGACCTCCACCGTCGGCCACGGCCCCGGAGCATGGACGATTCCCGGCCGGATCTCCCAGCCGTCGAACGGCGCGATCGCGAACTCGTTGAGCAGCGCGTAGGCGCGGTCGGTCGTGCCGAACGCGGCCACGGCCTCGCGAAACTCCTCGCGGGAGACCTCGGGCCGCACGCCGAGCCGCGTGATCGCACCGTCGCCGAGATCGACGCCGCGCACGTCGGTCGGCGGGAAGAAGTACGCCTCGTGCTTCCCCGGTCCGACCAGCCGTCCGTCGCGCACGACGCCGCCATGCACGTGGACCGGGATCGGCGGCACCTCCGGCGCGGAGCCGAAGTCGGGCCGGACCGGCTCCCCGCCGATGTCGAGCAGCTTGATCAGCGGCCAGCGCGGCGCCGCGTCGCCGAGCAGCCACGGCGCGCGGGCGAGCGCGCGGTCGAGCGGCACGCGGTCGGCACCGACCCGCAGGGTGGTGATTCCCTCGCCCTCGCGCGGCACGGTGTTCTCGGCCGGCGTGCGCGACATGATCCACCACTCGACCGGCAGGAACCCGCGCTCGTCCGCGGCAGCGGAATCCCACGTACGGTTGTCGGCCAGGATCCCGCGGCCGCGATAGGTGTCGCGAAAGACGATCGCGGGCTCGGCGACGAGCGCACCGCCTCCGGCGTCGACCGCCGCGGCGAGGTCGCGGGCGGACGGACCGGGGCCGTTCACGAGGCCCCCCGCACCGGGCGGCCGGGATACGGCGGCTTGGTGCCGGCGTAGCGCGCCGACCACAGGACGAGGGGGACGCCGGCGGGGATCGTGCCGCAGACCTCGTCGTGGATCGCGAACTTGGTGTGCGCGGCGTGGAACACCTTGTCCGTCGCATACTCGATGAAGAACTCGAGATACGCCTGTCCCTTGGCGACGACGACGTCGGCCCGCTCGTACAGGGCGAGGAACGACGCGCTCGCCTCCTCGACGGGAACGCCGAACGCGTTCGTTCCGGTCGAGTGCACCGCGGCGATCTCCCCGAATCCCAGTGCGCGGGCCTCGTCGACCGTGACGTCGTTGATCATCGGCGACGACTTGGCGGCGACGTGGCGCTCGACGTGCGGAAAGCGTCCGGCGATCTCCTCGAGGACCAGCCGGTCGAACCGCGCCTCGCCGTGATTGTCGAGCAGGTAGAGCAGACAGGTCGCCTCGGACAGCCGCCGCTCGAGTTCGGGCAGGTCGTCCGCCCACGGCTCGCTGCCGAGCAGGTCGGCGAAGTCGCTCTCGTCGATCGGCATCGTGTGCGGGTCGTTGTGCGCGACGCCGAAGTCGAGGCGGTTGGCGACGATCGCCGCCAGCAGCCGCGAGCGCAGGTCGGGCAGCTCGAGCCGCTCCGCGATGCGCGCGGCGAGTTCGTCCGAACGCCGCTTGAGGTCGCGGTACGGATCGTCGACGCCGAGCGTGCGGTACAGCTCGCGATACCACTCGGTATGCAGGCGGGTGATCTCGCCGGGAAGCCAGCGGCCGCGCTCGAGGCGGACCCGCATGTACCGCCGCAGCTCGGCACCGAGCAGGCGCGCCTCGTCCTCCGGGACCCCCGCCAGCTCGATGAAGCGCTCGACGAGGTCGAGATGCGTCCGCGGCTCGCGCTGCCAGGATTTCATTCCGGTCTCGTCCCGTCCGAGGCGGCCTTGATCGAGCGGATCAGCTTCTCCGTCGTCACGCGCCCGGCGTACGGAATCACCACGACCCGCCCGCCACGGGACTCGACCAGGTCCTTGCCGACGACCTCCTCGGGTCGGTAGCTGCCGCCCTTGACGATCAGGTGCGGTCGCAGGCGGCGGATGACGTTGATCGGCGTCAGCTCGTCGAAGACCGTGACGTAGTCGACGAACTCGAGCGAGGAGATGATCTCGACGCGCTCGCGCTCGCCGAGCACCGGCCGGCCTTCCCCCTTGTTCTCCCGCGTCGAGCGGTCCGAGTTGAGCGCCACGACGAGCAGATCGCCGAGCGCGCGCGCCTGGCGCAGCAGCTCGACGTGGCCGGAGTGGAACAGGTCGAAGAACCCGTTGGTGAACACGATCCTGTGCGAGCCGCGCAGTCCGTCGAGGATGCGGCCGAGCGACTCCGGATCGTGCAGCTTTCCGGCGCCGGCGCCGCCGAAGCGGACGAGGTTGACCAGCTCCGGCGCGGTGACGGGTCGCGTCCCGACGAATCCGACCGCCAGGGCGGCGGCGTGGACGCCGAGCCGCGTCGCCTCGTCGGGGTCGGCGCCGGCGAGTCGCGCCAGCGTCGTCGCCGCGAGCAGTGCGTCCCCGGCCCCGCAGGGATCGACGACGCGCACCGGCAGCGCCGGAATCTCGTGGACTCCGTCGGCGGTTCCGGTCACCGCCCCCTCCCCGCCGAGAGTGATCGTCACCAGGCCGTGGCGGCCTTCGGCCGCGAGACGGCGCGCAAGCGCTCCGGCACCCTGCTCCGCCGGGAGTCCGAGCCGTCGCGCTTCCTCGCGGTTCACGAACAGGTGCTCGGCGCCGGCGAACTGCTCGGGGTGGCGGCGGGAGGTCGCGACGACCGGAATGCCGCGCCGCCGCGCGCGCTCGACCAGCGCTCCGGCGAGGTCCGGCGCCAGCACGCCGAGGCGCCGCGCCGTCTCGTCGTAGTCGGCCAGCACGACGGCGTCGGCCCCGTCCAGGCGCGCGTCGACGGCCTGCTCGAGGGACGCGCGCACGGCGGCCGAGGGAGCGGCGCCGACCTCCCGGTCGACGCGGATCTGGTGATGCCCGGCCCCGGTCGCGCCGTGCAGGACGATCCGGCTGAAGACGCCGGTCCGCCGATCCGGGTCGGTCACGAGACTGTCCACGTCGAGGCGGGCCGCTCCGGCCAGCTCGGCGATCCGACGCCCCGCGTCGTCCGCGCCGACCACCGCGGCGAGAGCGACCTGCGCGCCCAGCGCGGCGAGACTTGCCGCGACGTTCCCGGCGGCGCCGAGGGCGTGCTCGACACGCTCCTCGACCGCGCGGAGCACCGGCATCTCCGGCGAGACGCCGGCAGGGCGGCAATGGACGTATTCGTCGAGATACACGTCCCCGGCGACGACGACCCGCCGCCCCTCGAATCCCTCGATCAGCGCGCGCGCGCGTTCCGGATCCAGCACGGCGTGCTCCTCTCCGCAGCCGTCCGATCACCCCCGGCCGGGCGCGGCCCCGCCCGCTGGGCTAGACTCCGCGCCGGAGACGATGGCGGCACCGTGATGATCGCACGCCTTTCCATTCTGCTGCTTCTGGCCGCCCTTGCCGGCTGCTCGTCCGAGCGGCCGTCGGTGCTGCTGATCTCGATCGACTCGCTGCGGGCGGACGAGCCGGGGCGGGTCGTCGGGGGCCAGCCGGTGAGCCCGACGCTCGACGCGCTGGCCGAACAGGCGGTGGTCTACGACGACGCGGTCGCGCCGGCGCCGTGGACCACCCCGTCGATGATGTCGATCATGACCGGGCTCGACAGCGCGGCGCACGGGGTCGAGGAGCACGACCGCGCGCTCGCCTCCTCGGTGGAGACCCTCGCCGAGCGGTTCCGCCGGGCCGGCTATCGCACGGTCGCCATCGTGCCTGCGGTGACACTGCGGGGCGAGTACGGCTTCTCCCGCGGGTTCGAGGAGTACGAGTTCGAGAGCTTCGGTCACGACCGGATCTCCTCGCCGTCGCTGATCGGCAAGCTGCGCTATCGGCTCGAGCAGTGGCGCGACGAGCCGTTCTTCGCCTGGATCCATCTGTGGGACCCGCACTACAACTACATCCCGCAGCCCCCGTGGGACGCGGCCTTCGTGCGCGGCCAGGAGCCGTCGAACCGCGACGTCCAGTGCCTCAAGTGGGTCCGCAATCCCGTCTCGCCCGACGAGGCGGAGTTCCTGCGCGGTCTGTACGAGGGCGAGATCCGGTTCACCGACGACTGGATCGCGCGCCTGTTCGAGACGATCCGCGGGCTCGGCCTCGAGGACCGGCTGATCGTCGCCATCGTCGGCGACCACGGCGAGAGCTTCCTCGAGCACGGCTACCTCGGGCACACGAACAACGTCCACGCCCCGAACGTGCGTGTTCCGCTGATGCTGCGCGCGCCCGGCCGCCTCGCCCCGGGACGCGTGCGCCGGCCCGTCTCGACCGCCGGCCTCGGGCGCACGCTGCTCGATCTCGCCGGGATCGGCGGGGCCGACTTCGGCGCGCTGCCGGCGCTTCCGCTGCCGGGATCCCCGGACCCGGCCGGCGGACCGTGGGCGGCCCCCCTGACCCGCACGATCCGCCGCGGCTGTCAGGTCGGCCTCGTCGACGGATCGCTCGAATACATCCTCGACGCACGGACCTGCGCCGAGCGGCTCGTCGATCTCGCGGCGGATCCCGCCGGGCGTGCGGACGTGACATCCGAGCACCCCGACGATCTCGCGCGTCTCAGGCGCGTGCTCGCCGAGCGCTGGCAGGCGATCGAGGCGCTGCGCGTCCCGCGCGCCTCGATGCCGGCCGAGATCGTCGAGCAGGCCCGCGACCAGCTCCGCACGCTCGGCTACGTGGCGGCCGGAGGCGGCGGCCCGGACGCCGGCGGCGATGTCGCCCACGTCGGCTGCGCCCAGGTCCGCCCGAAGGGACGCGACGCGTTCGGGGACGTGATCGTCGACGAACCGTGCCCCGACGGCGCCGTCAGGCGCTGCCTCGGGAACGACTGACCCCGGCTAGCCGAGCGGCCGGCGCGCCCAGCGCGAGATCAGCCGGTCGAACGTGTCGAGCGCGATCGGCTTGGTCACGTAGTCGTCCATGCCCGCATCGAGGCACCGCTCGCGGTCGCCGGGCATCGCGTGGGCGGTGAGCGCGACGATCGGCGTGCGCCGGCGACGGGCCGCGTCCTCGATGCGCCGGATCCGCCGCGTCGCCTCGAAGCCGTCCATCTCGGGCATCTCGCAGTCCATCAGCACGAGATCGTAGGCGCCGGCGCCGATCCGCTCGACCGCCTCGCGCCCGTTCGCCGCCAGATCGACCTCGGCTCCGAGGCGCGCGAGCACCCGTTCGACGACCCGGCGGTTGATGGGGTTGTCCTCGACGACGAGCACCCTTACCCCGGACGCCGCGACCCGGCGCGCCAGCCCGCGGACCGCCGCCGCGGCGCGGGGCCGCGCGGCGTCGGCCTGCCCGCAGGGCTCGACGGGAACGCGCACGGTGAACGTCGCGCCATGCCCGACCTCGCTGGCGACCTCGATCGACCCGCCGAGCTGGCGCACGATCTCGCGCGCGATCGCGAGGCCGAGGCCGCTGCCGCCGTGGCGCCGCGTCAGGCTGGCGTCCGCCTGGTAGAACGGCTCGAACAACCGCTCCCGGACCTCGGGAGGAATCCCGGGGCCCGTGTCCTCGATCTCCGTGACCAGCTCGAGGCCGCCGTCGCGGCGCGCGTCGGCGCGGAGCCGGACGAACACGGCGCCGTTCTCCGTGAACTTGACGGCGTTGCCGGCGATGTTGACCAGCACCTGGCGCAGCCGCGGCGCATCCCCGCGGACTCGCTGCGGCACGGACGGATCGACCGAGATCTCGAGCCGCAGCGGTCGCGCGGACAGCGGCTCGCGCAGCAGGACGGGCAGTTCAGCGACCAGCTCGTGCGGTGCGAACGGCCTCGAGACCGGCTGCACCGTCTCCGACTCGAGCCGCGAGAGGTCGAGCACCTGGTTGACGAGTTCGTGAAGCGTCCTCCCGCACTGGCGGATCGCGGCGACGTACTCGCGCTGTTCGTCGTCGAGCGGGGTCTCGAGCAGCAGCCCGGCCATCCCGATGATCCCGTTGAGCGGCGTCCGGACCTCGTGGCTCATCGTGCGCAGGAACACGCTGCGCACCTGAGCCGCCCGCTCGGCCTCCTGCTTGGCCCGCTCGAGGTCGCGATTCGCCGCCTCGAGCGCGGCCGTCCGGCGGCGGACCGCATCGGCGAGCAGGACGTTGCTCTCGAACACGCCGTACCCCAGGCGGGGACTCTGGGCCATGCGGAGGGCGCGGGCCACGAGCGCCTCGCGCACGCGGCGCAGGCGGGCCACCTCGCGCTCGAGTTCCTCGATCCGCTGCTGCGGGTCCTCGTGTCCGCCGGTACGCGCCCCGGACGAGGACATCACGCCGGTTCCCCGCGCACGGAGCCGCCGATCAGCACGCCGGTGAGAGTCTGGTTCACGTGCAGCGAGTCGACGATCTCGCCGTAGGTCGTGAATCCCACGACCGGCAGGGCACGCAGCAGCTCCGAGGCCTGGTCGAGCCGTCCCTGGCGCTCGAGCTCCCAGCGCCGGTGCAGGCAGTCGAAGCACAGCACGAGATCGGGGCGCTCCGCGTTGCGCTCGAGCGATTCGACGAGCCGCCGCAGGCCGACCGTCGTGTCGTCGGAACGGCCGATGCGCACGACGACGCCCTCGTCGATCGCGGAGTGCAGCTCGAGACTTCCGTCATCGAGAACGCGCCGCACGCTGCGGATGTACTCCTCGCCGCCGATGGTCACCATGAGCGAGAACGACCGGATGCGTGCGTCGTCCGGTCCTTCCGGGGGGCCTCCGGCCAGTTCCGCGAACACCTCGGCCGCGGGCCGCCCCTCGATCTCGACCACCTGGCGCTCCTCGACGCGCGCCCCGGTGATCACCAGCGGTTCGGTGAGCGGGCGGATGTCCTGCAGCCGGAACGTCCGGAACGGGATGCCGCCCAGCTCCAGCGCGACGAACACCAGGCCGCCCGGCAGGACACGGTCGCCGGCGAACACCACGGTCTGCTCGTAGCGCGAGTCGTCGCCGGCCGACGCGCCGACGAGCCGCATCGGCCGGAACCGGTCGTGCAGCGCCGCCACGAGATGCTCCTCGCGCCGGCACAGACCGTCGGCCAGCACGAGACCGAGGTCGCCTCCGCGTCCCGCGGCAGCGCCGGACGGGGCGGCACCGCCGAGCTGCTCGCGCCAGCCGTCGAACAGACCCAGATCGAGGTGACGCGCGTTCTCCGCCGCGAAAACCTGTGCGGTCACGCCGCCCGCGGGAAGCGCCACGGCGACCGCCCCGCCGGTGACCAGACCGCCGGGGCCGATCTCCCCCGCGCTCGTGCAGCCGGCGATCGGCGCGTCGATCGCACGGGCCAGGCGCGGCACGAGATCCTCGGGCGGGTAGCGCGGGGACGAGAACAGCAGCACGACCGGGAACGGTCCGGCGCCGAGCCCGTCGACGAGTTCGCCGACGGCGCGGTCCAGGGTCTCCGCCCGCGTGGCGGCGATCCGGACCGGCAGCGAGGTGTGCGCGGTCGAGGGCGTCATGCCGGGCTCTCGGGGCGGGTCGGCATTCCCGGCCCGCCGGGAACGCTTCCGGCCAGACAGTACCGGGAGCGGGGCCCGCAGGCTACCGGGATCCGGTGCCGCCCCCGTCCGCCGGCGGCGCGATCCGTGCCGCGGCGCGGTAGGCGTCGACCGGGTTCGTGCCGGCGCCGCAGGCATCGAGGAACGCGGCGACCGCCTCGACCAGCTCCGGATCCCCCGCGAACCGCCGGCGCTCGAACGTGTACCAGTTGCCGGCGAACGAGACCGCCGCCTCGTCGATGTAGAGCCACGCCTCGCACAGCTCGCCGTGGAGCCGGAACAGCAGGCGCGTGTAGGCCGAGCGGTCGGTCTCGTCGCGGGCGTCGGGCCGGTAGTCGCACCACGACTCGTGCGGCTCGATCCCGTGCCCCGCGAGGACCTCCTTCAGCCGGTCCGCCAGCCGGCGCTGGAACGGATTGCCTTCCACTGGTCACCGCCTTCCCTGATCCCGTAGAGTAGCCCCGGGACGAGCTGGCGGCGACCGGGCCGCCGGAGGCGTGACGTGACGCTGGCCGCCCTGCCGCTCCGCCGCGCGACCGCGACGGCGGTCGCCGTGGCTCTTGTCGCCTCGTGTGCGACGACGAGCCTGCCCCCGATTCCCGAGGCCGGTCCCGGCTTCGAGCCGGCCCGCGACGAACGCCGCCTGTGGGACGAGGCCCGCGACCAGGAGCGGCGCCTGCTCGGGCGCGTCGCGCTGTGGGACGACCCGCTGCTCGACGACTACCTGCTCGATGTCACGCTCGGGCTTGTCGATCCGCGGATCGCACGCGAGACCCCGTTCGCACTTCGGGTGCGCGTCGTCGACGAGCCGACGGCCAACGCGTTCGCGTTCCCGCACGGTCCGCTGTACGTCCACTCCGGCCTGCTCGCGCGGCTCGAGTCCGAGGACCAGCTTGCGATGGTCCTGGCCCACGAACTGGCCCATGTCGAGCATCGCCACCTGCTCAGACTGCAGCGCCGGGCGCGCAACCGGCAGATCGCACTGCTCTCGGCGGCGATCGGCCTGTCGATCCTGCTCGGCAGGGAACAGGCCGAGGCGCTCGACCGCGGCCACTACGGGCGGGCGGCGACGATCGGCGTTCTCGCCGACGTGGTGATCGGGCTCGGACTCGGGCTCGTGTTCCTCGCGGCGATCAACGGCTACGGGCGCGACCTCGAGGCGGAGGCCGACGCCGTCGCGTTCGACAAGCTCGAGGACGCCGGCTACGACGTCGCGGACGGCGCACGGATCTACGACATCCTGCTCGAGGACGCGCCGGATCCGGGGTCGAAGTTCGAGCAGTATTTCCTGTCGAGCCACCCGGCGCTCGAGGACCGGATCGCCTCGGCCCGCGCGTACCTCGCGTCGCACCCGCGGCGCGCCGCAGCCGCCCACCCGCCCCGCGACCCGACCCGGTTCGCGCGACGGATCCGGCCGCTGCTCCGGCACTACGTGGGCCGGCTCGTCGACGCGGGCGAGATCGACCGCGCCGAGGCGGCTGTCGAGCGGCTGCTCGACGTCGACCCCGACGACCCGGAGGCGCTGCGGGCCTTCGCCGCCGTGCGCGTCGCCCGGTCGCGGACCGCTCCCCCGGAGCGCCGCGCCGCCCTGCTTGCCGAGGCGATCGACGCGCTGGAGTCGGCGACGGCGGCGCGGCCCGACGACCCGGACCTCGCCTGGGAGCTGGGGCTGGCCGCGTTCCGGGCCGGACGGCGGCAGCTCGCCTGCGACGCCCTGGGCCGCTATCTCGCGCTCGCCCCCGGCGGCGAGAACGCGGCGCGCGCGCGGGACTATCTTGCCGAGCTGCGGCGCGACGGTGCGTGCGCCGGGCCGGGCGCCGACTGACCCCGGCGCGCGAGCCCCGATCGAGTATGCTTTCGCGCCGAGCCGCGGCGTCCCGGATCGGGGACGCTCGCCCCGGACGGAAGGAGATCCTCGGATGAGCACGGATCGTGTGCGCCTGTCGCGCTGGCCTGTCGGAGCCGCCCTCGCGGTCCTCCTCGCGGCGGGGGGCGCCGTCTCGACCGCGACGGCCCAGGAGCAGGAGGACAAGAACCTCGTCCGCGTCGGCGGATCCTACGCCTACGTCGTGCAGTCGACGACGCGGGTCTCCGGCGGCGACCTCGACGAGCTGGAGATCGTCTACACGTTCGACGACGGCAGCTCGCCGTTCCTGTCTTGGGAGCGCCGGATCAGCGCGAAGACCGGCCTCGAGCTGTCCGTCGCGCGGATCGATCTCGACCTCGCGGCGCGCACGACGCGCACGATGACCGATCCGAACACGTTCGAGCAGACGGTCACGCGCGGCACGATCGGCGGCTCGACGACGATCACGCCGATCGAGCTGGCGCTGGTCCACCATCCCGGGTCGCACGAGCGCTGGGACTTCTACTTCGGCGCGATGCTGGCGTACGTGCTCTACGACGACCTCGTCCACGACGCCTCGCCGGAGATCCGGCAGCTCAGTCCCCAGCTTCCCGACGACACGGACACCGTGGCGCTCGACAACAAGCTCGGCTGGGGCGTGCTCGTCGGTCTCGACTGGAACACGCGCGCCGACGGCCCGTGGCGGCTGTCGTTCTCGGCGCGCCGGCTGTTCACGCGCGCGGTGTTCTCCGATCCGGACGCCGACCTTGAGATCGACATCGATCCCTGGGAGTGGCGGCTCGGAGTCGGCTACCGGTTCTGACGCAATGACGCAGGCCCGCGCGCTCGTCCTCGCCGGCGGGCTGGCGCTCGCCGCCCCGGCGCTGCCGGCGGACGGCCCGGTCGCGCCGGACCGGCCGACATTCTCCCCGGGGACCGTCGCCGTCGAGCGCGGGCGCATCCAGCTCGAGGCGGGCGCGAGCTGGGGGCGCGACGGCGCCGCGCGCGTCCTCGCGCTCGGCGAGGCGCTGGTCCGCGCGGGGATCTACGAGTCGATCGAGCTGCGGCTCGGCGCGGCGAGCTGGGTCGACGTCGACGCGCCGGGGGGCGACGCCTCCGGCATCACCGATCCGATCGCCGGCGTGAAGCTCGAGCTGGTGGACTACAGCTACCGCTGGCGTCCGGAGTCGGCGCTGGTCGTCGAGACGACGGTTCCGGTCGGCAGCACCGAGGTCGGCGACGAGGGCTGGCAGCCGGGCGCAGGCCTGGTGCTCGGCTGGGAGGCGGGACCGCGGACGGCTCTCGGCGCGTTCGTCGGCGCCACGCGGGCGCGCGCCGGCGGCGAGCGGTTCACGCGCGGATTCGCGGCGGTGTCGGTCTCGCGTGCGGTCACCGACGACGCCGGCCTGTTCGCCGAGCTGCGCGCCGTCGACGGGGGGCCGGGCGCCGGAGCGGCGTGGCACCTGCTCGCCGGAGCGTCGAGAGGCGTGGGCGACGACCTGGCGCTCGACGCGTGGGTCGAGCAGCGGCTCGACGGTCGCGGACCGCGCTACCGGCTGGGCGTCGGACTGACGCGGCGCTGGAGCAGGCCTCAGTCCGGATCGGGCCGCAGCACGAGCAGCCGCTCCTCGGTCATCTCCCGCCAGGCCCACAGCGGCCCCTCGCGTCCGGCCCCGGAGCGCTTGACCCCGCCGTAGGGCATCGGATCGCTGCGCCAGGTCGGCACGTCGTTCTGGATCACGCCGCCGACCTCGAGCACGTCCCACGCCCGCCGGATCCGGCCGATGTCGCGCGTGAAGATCCCCGCCTGCAGCCCGTAGGGCGAGTCGTTGACCCGCGCGAGCGCGTCCTCGAAGCTGCGGTAGCCGGACAGCACCGCGACCGGGCCGAACACCTCCTCGCAGACCAGCGGCTGGTCGGCCGGGACGTTCTCGAGCAGGGCCGGGCGCACGACGTTTCCTTCGCGCGTCCCGCCGGCAAGCAGCGTCGCGCCGGCCTCGACCGCGCGGCGGATCCAGCGCTCGACCCGGTCGGCGTTGGCCTCGTCGATCAGCGGACCGGCGACGGTCTCGTCGCGCGCCGGATCGCCCGCCGGCGTCCGCTCGGTGGCCGCGATCAGCTCGCCGCGCATCGTGTCGTACAGCGCCTCGTGGACCAGCACCCGCTGCACGCTGATGCACGACTGGCCGGCGTAGGCGAATGCGCCGGCCGCGATCCGCCGGGAGATCGCCGCCGGGTCGCCCCCGTCGGGCTCGACGACGACGGCGGCGTTGCCCCCCAGCTCGAGGGCGACGCGCCGGTCCCAGGCCAGCCTGCGGAGCTTCCAGCCCACCTCGGCCGAACCGGTGAACGTGACGAGCCGGAAGCGCCGGTCGGCGACGAGCGGCTCGGCGTCGGCCCCGCGGCACGGCACGACGGACAGTCCCGCGCCCGGGAGGCCGGCGGCGACGAGCATCTCGCCGAGCAGCACGGCCGGCCCGGGAGTCTGGCTGGCCGGCTTGAGCACGACCGGGCAGCCGGCGGCGACGGCCGGCGCCAGCTTGTGGGCAACGAGATTGAGCGGGAAGTTGAACGGGGTGATCGCCAGCACGGGGCCGACCGGGACCCGGCGGACGAGCGCCAGGCTGCCGGCGCCGGAGGCCCAGCCGCTCAGGTCCAGCGCCTCGGTCTCCGGGCTCCGCGCCACCGCGGCGGCGGCGCGGAGCGTGTCGAGCGCGCGGGCAACCTCTCCCCGCGCGAGCGTGACCGGCTTGCCCGCCTCCTCGACGATCACCGTCGCCACCTCGTCGGCCCTGCGCTCGAGGTCCGCGGCGGCACGCTCGAGGATCTCCGCGCGCGCGCGCGCCGGCAGGGCGGCCATCTCGGCGGCGGCCGAGGCGGCGGCGTCCGCCGCACGGGCCAGGGTCGCCGGGCCCGCCCGGGCGACCTCGGCGACGACGCGCCCGTCCCACGGGGAGCGGATCTCGAAGGTTCCCTCGCCGGCTTCCGGCGCCCCGGCGACGAGAAGCGACACACGACGAGCCATCGGGGAGTCCTCCTCGTCCGGGAGTGTCCCGCGCGGCTTGACAGCCGCGCAAGGGGATCACAGGAGATGGCCGCAGCGAGGATGCCCGCGGCAGGCAACGAGACGACGGGACAGGGGCCGCGGGTGGCGGAGAGACGGTTCACCACCTCGCTGCAGAAAGGAGGGTGTCATGGCCTTGGTGCGTTGGAATCCGTTCTCGGAGCTCGAGCGCATCCAGCGTGAGGTGAATCGCCTCTTCGACGACACCGCTCTGCGGCGCCTGACCTCGGAGGGCGACGAGCCGATCGCGAGCGCGTGGGTTCCCCCGGTGGACATCGCCGAGGACAAGGACAACATCACGATCACCGTCGACCTTCCGGGTCTCGACCGGGACGACGTCCACGTCGCGATCGAGGACAACCGCCTGACGATCTCCGGTGAGCGCAAGTTCGAGAAGAAGTCCGAGGATCGCGAGTGGTCGCGCGTCGAGCGGGCCTACGGCGCGTTCACCCGGACCTTCTCGCTGCCGAACGTGGTCGACACCGATCGCGTCGAGGCGAAGATGGATCGCGGCGTGCTGACGATCGTCCTGCCGAAGCGGGAGGAGGCGAAGCCGAAGCAGATCGAGGTCAAGGTCGCCTGACGACCCACCTCGGCTGGATGCGAAAGGAAGGGAGGCTGCGGCCTCCCTCTTTCATTTCCGGACGGCAGGACATGCGACTTCACGGCACCGGAGGCATCGCGCGCGCCAGGATCTCGCCGGGCTCTCCGGTGTCCTTGCCGCTGCCGGCCACGCCGATGCGATCCCCGTCGAGCCAGCGCGCGCACCAGCGACGCACGACGGGCTGCGGCGCGCCGCGGGCGAGCACCGCCCCGGCGAATGCCGCGGCCAGCCGGGCCGCCAGCCGCCGCGCCCGCGCCGGCTCGTCGCGCGCCGCGCGCACCAGGGCGGGCAGTTCGCCGGCGACGC
>RFIB01000091.1 GCA_003695625.1 Acidobacteriota bacterium
CGGCCGCCAGCGGGCTGGTGCCCGCGGGCACGGCGAAGAACCGCCGCAGCGTCGAGGACGAGCTCGAGATCGACGACGGCGCCGACCCGATCCTGGTCGACCTCGCGCTCGATCCGCAGACCTCGGGCGGCCTGCTCGTCGCCTGCGGGCCGGACGGGGCGCAGGTGCTGTGCCGGCGCCTGCCGGACGCCGCCGTGGTCGGCCGGCTGGTCGCCGGGCCGGCGGGACGCGTCGTGCTGCGGGCCGGCGGCTCCTGACGCGGGAGGCAGATCCTGTAAGCTGCGCCGACCCGGGAGACCTTCCGCGAGGAGCAGAATGCCGGATCTCTACGCCCTGATCGCGCGCGGCATCTTCGGTCTCAACGACGTCGTCTGGGGCTGGCCGGCCGCGCTGCCGCTGATCGTCGTGCTGCTGGTCGGGACCGGCCTGGTGACCACGCTGCGTCTCGGCTGGATCCAGGTGCGCTGGTTCGTGCACGGGCTGCGCGTGATCCGCGGCGACTACGACGACCCCGAGCACGCCGGGGACCTCTCGCACTTCCAGGCGCTGACCACGGCGCTGTCGGCGACCGTCGGCATCGGCAACATCGCCGGCGTGGCGACCGCGATCCACTACGGCGGGCCGGGGGCGCTGTTCTGGATGTGGGTCACCGCGGTGTTCGGCATGGCGCTCAAGTTCACCGAGTGCACGCTGGCGATGCGCTACCGCACGACGCGACCCGACGGGACGACCGCGGGCGGCCCGATGTACACCATCGAGCGCGGGCTCGGCCGCTGGGCGCGGCCGCTGGCGCTGGCGTTCGCCGGCTTCACGGTGATCTCGTCGTTCGGGTCGGGCAATGCGGTGCAGTCGTTCACCGTCGCCGACCAGCTCCGCCAGGATCTCGGGCTGGCGACGTGGTTCACCGGTCTGCTGATGGCCGGTCTCGTCGCCGCGGTGATCCTCGGCGGGATCCGGCGCATCGGCGCGGTCACCGCGCGACTCGTGCCGTTCATGGCGGCGCTGTACGTCGGCGCCGGGCTGCTCGTTCTCGCGCTGCACGTCGAGCGCATTCCCGCCGCGCTGGGCACGATCCTCGCCTCGGCGCTGAGTCCGGCGGCGCCTGTCGGCGGATTCGCCGGGGCCGGGTTCATCTTCATGCTGACCTGGGGGGTCAAGCGCGGGCTGTTCTCGAACGAGTCCGGCCAGGGTTCCGCCCCGATCGCACACGCCGCGGCGAAGACCGACGAGCCGATCCGCGAGGGCGTGGTCGCGATGATCGGGCCGTTCATCGACACGCTGGTGATCTGCTCGATGACCGGACTGGTGATCGTCACCACGGGGGTGTGGCACGAGCGGCTGCCCGAGACCGTGAGGATCACCGAGCAGGCCGCGATCGTCGCCATCGACGGCGCGGCCGACGTGCTCCCCGAAGGCGTGGTCCCCGACGCGGCGCTCGCGCGCGGCACGGCGCGCGTCGAGGCCGGTCGTCCGCTCGACGTGCGGCTCGTGCGCAATCACGCGACGATCGAGCGCGCCCGCCTGCTGGTCGGCGGCGACTCGGTCCTCGTCCGGGCCCGCGAGCCGCTGAGCGGCACGATCGCGTTCGACCCGGAGCATCCGGGCGACGTGGCCCGGGCCGTCGTCCGCGACGCGGCCGGCCGGATCGTGAGCGAGCCGCTCGTCGTCGAGGGCGACGTGCTGCAGAACGGCTCCCCGCTGACCGCATGGGCGTTCCGCACCGGCCTCGGGCGGTTCGCCCTCGGGCGCGGGCACCTGCTGATCACGCTGGCCGTGTTCCTGTTCGGCCTGTCGACGGCGATCAGCTGGTCGTACTACGGCGAGACCGCCGTCGTGTACCTGTTCGGCACGCGGTTCGTGCAGCCCTATCGCCTCGTCTTCTGCGTGATGCACTTTCTTGGCGCGGTCTACTCGCTGGAGCTGGTCTGGGCCTTCGGCGACGCCGCGCTCGGCCTGATGACGCTGCCGAACCTGCTCGCGATCCTGCTGCTGACCGGACGCGTGCGGCGCTGGGCGCGGGAGTACGCCGAGGGCGGGGGCCTCGAGCCGCCCGCTACGCCCGGCCGAGCACCGTGATCCGGCCGACCTGCTCGATCCGGCGCCAGTCGCCACCCGAGACGAGTTCCTCGATCAGGCGCCACGGACCGAGCTCGGGATCGCTCGCGTCGTCGAAGGCGACGCGGGCGCCGGCAAGCAGGTGCTCCCGCCAGCAGCCGAAGTCCCGGCGCACGCCCTCCAGGGAGTGGTCGCCGTCGAGGAACAGCAGGCCGACCGGTTCCGTCCAGCGGGGTGTGACCACCTCGCTGCTCAGATTGACGAGCCGCACGATGCGCCAGCATCCCGTCGCCAGCATCGCGCGGTAGAACGCCTCGCGGTCCAGCGGACCGAACTCTCCGCCGAGCAGGCCGCGGAACTCGGCGTGGGGGTCGACCGCGTAGACCGGGCGCCGCGCCCCGGCCAGCGACCCGGCGCCGAGCAGCGACGCCGAACGGCCGCGATAACTGCCGACCTCGACGATGCAGCCCTCGCGCGTCTCGCGGGCGAGGCGGTGGAGCAGCGCGGATTCGCGCGGCTCCACCATGCCCTCGGTCAGCGCGAGGATCCGCTCGACGGACGGCGGCGCCCACGAGGGCGACGCATCGCGCCGCGCCCGCTCCCGACCACCGAACAGGCGCGCGATCAGGCCGCGCCGCGCCGCCATCGCCGCCCTCCCGGCGCTACCGCGGCGCGACCCACCGCGGGATGCGCCCCGGCGTCCACGGGGCCCCGGCCTGCTCGAGATCGGCCTCGAGCGCCGGCAGGTCGCGGCCGAGGATCTGCTCGAGATCCGCCGCCAGTTTCTCGAACTCGGCGCGGGCGATCTCGAACTGGCGGCGGTGCGTCGCCGTCGGCTCGCCGGTGGTGTCCCACGCCGACGCGGCACGCCGCGCGCGACCGACGAGCGACGGCGGCGTCGGCTCGTTGCGACGCGCCACGCTCCGGTCGCCGACGAGGACGACCTCGAGCGCGTCGAGGCGCCGGTCGAGAGCGAGCACGCGCTCGCGCAGCACCGCGACCTCCGCAGGCGTCTCGTCGAGCGCCTTCTTCGCGTGAGCCAGCCACGAGCGCGCGTCGGAGACGGCCCGACGCGCCCCGAGCACGCCGCGCAGCAACGCCGCCGTCCGGCGATGGAACGCGATCGCCGCGTCGCGATCGCGGGCCGGCAGGCTGGCCAGGGACAGCGGCAGCACGAGAGCGGTCTGCGGCTCGCCGAGCGTGGCCTCCTCGCCGCCGACGCGCTTGACCAGCGTCAGCGTGTACTCGCCCGGAGGCGCCATCGGCCCGGTCCGCTCCCCGGCCCACGGGGCGCGCTCGGACGGCTCCTCGAGGCTGACCGGCTCGGGAGACGGGAAGTGGAGGTCCCATGCGACACGCTGGATGCCGGGAGCGTTCGCCGCCTCGACACGGCGGACGACGCGCCCCTCGGCGTCACGCACGACGAGCAGCACCGCGGGCGGCTCCTCGCGATCCTCGGCACGCAGCTCGTCCCACGACGGGTACGGATTGTCCTCGCCGCGCTTCTGGCGCTCGCGTTCGAGCTTGCGGCGCTGCTCGCGCTTCGAGAGGTACTTCTCCTTGAGGTGGTAGGTCAGCACGGCGCCGAACGGCGGGTTCGGGGCGGTGAAGAACCCGTCGCCCTGGAACGCCTTCGGGCCGCGCAGACCGAGCCGCGCGCGCGGGACATACCACAGCGCGTCGCGGACCGGGAATGTCGCGGCCTCCTGCTCGAGCAGTTCCTCGCTGACGTGCCGCAGCGGCGAGTAGTCGTCGAGGATGAACACGCCGCGACCGAAGGTTCCGAGCACGAGGTCGTTCTCGCGCCGCTGCACGTCGATGTCCCGCACGGCGATCGTCGGCAGGCCGCCCTTGAGCCTGAACCAGTGCCCGCCGCCGTCGATCGTCGCGTACAGGCCGAACTCGGTGCCCGCGAACAGCAGGCCGGGACGGACGTGGTCCTGCTGGACGACGTGCACCGAGCCACGCTCCGGCAGGTCGCCGGCGATCGAGCGCCACGTGCGGCCGCGGTCGTCGCTGCGCAGCAGGTAGGGGCGGAAGTCGCCGCGCTTGTGGTTGTCGAACGCGGCGTAGACCACGTCGGGGTCGTGCAGATCCGCCTCGACGTGACTGACGTAGGACATCTCGGGCACGCCGGGGAAGCTGTCCTGCCGGCGCCAGGTCTCGCCGCCGTCCTCGGTGACCTGGACCAGGCCGTCGTCGGTGCCGACGTAGATCAGCCCCTCGACGAGCGGCGACTCGGACAGCGAGACGATGTTGCCGTAGAACGACGTCGACGCGTTCTTGGCCACGGCGTCGACGCTCCAGACCCGGTCCATCACCTCGAGCCGGTTGCGGTCGAGCTGGCGTGTCAGGTCGGGGCTGACCGGCCGCCACGAATCGCCGCGGTCGTCGCTGCGGAACAGGCGCTGCGCGGCGTAGTACAGCCGCGTGTGGGCGTGCGGGCTGATGATCAGCGGGGAGTTCCAGTTCCAGCGCAGCGGCGGCTCACCGGGTTCCGGCTGGGGCTGGATGTCGACGATCTCGCCGCTGGCGCGGTCGTGGCGCACCAGGCCGCCGTACTGCCACTGCGAGTAGATGATGTCCGGATTCTTCGGATCGACCCGCGTCTTGAAGCCGTCGCCGAACACCGTGATGAACCAGTCGCCGTTGGTGATGCCGGCCCGGTCGAACGTCCGCGCCGGTCCTCCGAGCGTCGCGTTGTCCTGTGTCCCGCAGTAGACGTTGTAGAACGGCACATCGGTGTCCGCGGTGGCGCGGTAGCACTGGGTGACCGGCAGGTTGGCGATGAAGCGCCAGGTCTGTCCGCGGTCCCAGCTCTCGTAGACGCCGCCGTCGTTGCCGTTGATCAGGTGGTTCGAGTCGGCCGGATCGATCCACAGCGCATGATCGTCGACGTGCTTGTGGCGCCCGCCGACGCGCCGGAACGTCTTGCCGCCGTCCTCGGTCACGTGCATGAACGTGTCGAGCGAATAGACGCGGTCGACGTCGTTCGGGTCGGCGACGATCTCGTTGTAGTACTGCGGGCTGCTGCTCATGTAGGTGCTGCGGCGCTCCCACGTCCCGCCGGCATCGGTCGAGCGGAAGAAGCCGCCCTTGTCGTCCTGGGCCTCGACGATCGCGTAGACGACGTTCGGATCGACCGGCGAGACGGCCAGTCCGATGCGTCCCTTGTCGACCTCCGGAAGGCCCTTCTCGAGCTTGCGCCAGGTCTGGCCGCCGTCGGTCGTCTTGTACAGGGCGGACTCGGGCCCGCCGTTGATCAGCGTCCAGACGTGGCGGCGTCGCTGGTAGGCGGCCGCGTACACGACGTCGGGGTTGCGCGGATCGAATGCGATGTCGGTCACGCCGGTGTTCTCGCTGATCGTCAGCACCGCGGTCCAGGTGCGTCCTCCGTCCGTGGTCTTGTACAGGCCGCGGTCCCCGCCGGGACGCCACAGCGGCCCCTGGGCCGCGACCCAGACGGTGTCGCCGTCGCGCGGATCGACGAGGATCTTCCCGATATGTTCGGACTCGCGCAGGCCCATGTTCTCCCACGTCTTGCCGCCGTCGAGCGAGCGATAGACGCCGTCGCCGTAGGACACGCTGCGCTGGCTGTTGTTCTCGCCGGTGCCGACCCAGATCACGAGCGGATCGTTCGGGTCGAGCGCGACACAGCCGATCGAGTACGAGCCCTGGTCGTCGAACAGCGGGGTCCAGGTCGTCCCCGCGTTGTCCGTGCGCCACACGCCGCCCGAGGCCGCGGCGACGATCCAGGTCGCCGGATGTGTCGGGTCGATCGCGATGTCGGCGATGCGCCCCGAGGTCATCGCTGGGCCGATCGCGCGCAGCTTGAGCCCCGCGAACGTGGCGGCACTCAGGCGGGTCTTCGGGGGTTCCTCCCCGGTGCGCCGCGAGGCGCGGTCGCGGGCGGCTTCGGCGGTCGCCGGGACGAGCAGCAGGGACAGCAGCAGGGCACAGGCGAGCTTTCGGATCACGTCGGCCTCCGGGGTCCTTTCCGGTCCGACGCCCCGGTGGGGAGCACAGGGCGCAGGGCGTCGGCGGGCCGCTCAGTCTACCCGCAGCCAGTCCCGCTCCGGGAGCGCGGCGCGCAAGCGGTCGGAAAGCCGTTCGAGATGGGACGGGCACCCGGCCCGGCAGTCGGACGCGCCGAAACCGGGAACGGCCGGATCGCCGCCGAGCGTGCGCCGCAGCCGGCATTCCGGCAGGCGCGAGCGACGCACCGCGACGACACGCACGCCGCGCGCGGCGAGCAGATGGTCGATGTGCCAGTGGCGTCGCCTGGCGTGCGCGGGGGCGAGATGGCGGGCGAGGCGTGCCTCGAGTCCGCGACGCGCGCTGCCGGTGTAGACGTACCAGCCGGGCTCGAACGTGTGCACGCCGAGCGCGCCGATCCGCACGCGCACGCGTCGCGTCACGGCAAGCAGCAGCTGGTAGCTCCGGTGCGCGGAGCTGGTCGGCTCGGGGTCCCGGGACCGGCTTGCGCGGCGAGAACACACGCGTTAGTATCCCTGTTCCATGCTGCGAGCAATTCGCAACTACGTGTTCTTCCCAGGAGGCCTCGCGGGCGGGGATCCCGCGGGAGGCCTTCGGCCCTTCCCCCGGCGCTGACGAGAGGCTGAGCCCGCGAGAGGGTACCCGGTGGTCCACGTCGCTTCACTGATGCGAA
>RFIB01000092.1 GCA_003695625.1 Acidobacteriota bacterium
CCTCCGTCGCGCGACAAAGTCGAGGCACCACTCAGTGCTTGAAGTGGCGACGTCCCGTGAAGACCATCGCGACCCCGTGCTCGTCCGCCGCCGCGATCACCTCCTCGTCACGAATGCTCCCCCCGGGCTGGATCACCGCGGTCACACCGGCCTCCGCCGCCGCGTCGAGACCGTCCCGGAACGGGAAGAACGCATCCGAGGCCATCACCGCCCCGCGGGACCGCTCGCCGGCCTTGCTCGCCGCGAGGCGCACCGAGTCGACGCGGCTCATCTGCCCCGCGCCGACGCCGACGAGCATCTCGTCCCGGGCGAAGACGATCGCGTTCGACTTCACGTGCCGGCACAGCTTCCAGCCGAAGCGCAGGTCGCGCAGTTCGTCGTCCGTCGGCTTCCGGCGCGTGGGCACGGTCAGTTCGTCGAGCGTGTCGTCGGTGTCCCAGTCCTGCACCAGGATCCCGCCCCAGACCCGTCTCAGGTCGAACCCGCCCCGCGCCGCCTCGGCGCCGCCGCCGAGCTGCATGACGCGCAGCTTCCTCTTGCGCGCGAGCACCTCGCGGGCCGCGGGCGTGAAGTCCGGCGCGATCACCGCCTCGAGGAACATCGAGGTCAGCTCGACGGCCGCCGCCTCGTCGACCGGCGCGTTGAAGGCGACGATCCCCCCGAAGGCGCTCACCGGGTCGCCCTCGCGGGCACGGCGGAAGGCATCGGCGGGATTCTCTCCGCGCGCCGCGCCGCACGGATTCAGGTGCTTGACGACCACGGCCCCGCAGCCGTCGATCGAGAGCACCGCGCCGAGCGCCGCGTCGAGATCGAGCAGGTTGTTGAACGACAGCTCCTTGCCCTGCAGCTTGACCGCCCCGGCGAGCGTCGGCTGGTTGCCGTGAAGTTCCCCGTAGAACGCCGCGCGCTGGTGCGGATTCTCGCCGTAGCGCAGTTCCTGGACCTTCTGGAACTCGAGCGCCAGCTTCTGCGGGAACGGAGACTCCGCCGGCCGCATCGTCCCGTCCGGACCGAGCTGCGAGAGGTAGGCGAAGATCGCCGCATCGTAGGCCGCGGTGTGGCGGAACGCCTTGCAGGCCAGCTCCATCCGGCGCGGCCCGTCGAGCCCGCCGTGCTCGAGCACCTCGCCGAGCACCGGACCGTAGTCGCGCGGATCGACCACGACGCCGACGCTGTCGAAGTTCTTCGCCGCGGCGCGCACCATCGTCGGTCCGCCGATGTCGATCATCTCGACGATCTCCTGCAGCCCGATGTTCTCCATCCGCGCCGTCTGCTCGAAGGGGTACAGGTTGACGACGACGAGATCGATCAGCGGCGCTCCGCTGCGCTCGACATCCTCGAGATGGCGCGGATTGCCACGGACGGCGAGGATGCCGGCGTGGATCAGCGGATGCAGCGTCTTGACGCGGCCGTCGAGCATCTCGGGAAAGCCGGTCACCTCCGCGATGCGCCGGATCTCGATCCCGGCGTCGCGCAGCAGCCGGCCGGTTCCGCCGGTCGACAGGATCTCCACGCCTGCGTCGGCCAGGCCGCGGGCAAAGTCGACGATCCCCTCCTTGTCGTAGACCGAGATCAGGGCGCGCCGGACCGGCACGCGCGTTCCTTCGCGATTCTCGCTGCTCATCGTCCGTTGTCTCCCCGTCTTCCCGCGGAAGACGCGACGTCCGGCGCGGTGCCGGCCGGAGCGAAGGGTGCCCGCGGATCACTGACCGGCGCACCCGCCAGGTCGCCGTGGGCGCGATGCCACGCGCAGAGCCAGGCCCTCGCCGTCGCCGTCACGGCGAGGGACACCTCGAGCGACGCCACCGCGAACGCGACGGAGCGGTCGTCGAAGTCCTCGGCGAGCGGCTGGCGTCCCGGCGGATGATAGCTCGCCACGATCGCCTCGTAGTCGCGCCGCGCCTCGCCGGCGATCCGGCGGGCGAATCCGCGGATGTCTCCCGCCGCGAGATCCGGGTCCGCGAAGCCGAGAAAGGTGACGCGGATCCGGTCGTGTCGTGATTCGATGTACCGGGCGAACGCCGTGTAGAACCCGCTCTCGCGCGGATCGTCCGGGCCGACGTTGAGCGCGAACGACAGGTCGGTCGTGATCCGCGCGATGTCGCCGAACCGCGCGACGACCTCGCGCATCGGCCGCTGCGTGTCGACGGCCTGCACCGCGGCCTCGATCGCCTGCTCGAGCCGCACGTCGGCGTCTCCGGGGTCGAGCGCGCTGTACCCGGGACCGACGCGCTCGCTGCCGGCCAGCGCATGCGCGAACAGCGTGGGCGCGTGACGCGTCATCTGGCGCCGGAGCGCCCCGGGCATCAGCGTCATTGCGCGCTGGACGACGAGGGCGCGCGTTCCCGGCGAGAACGCGAGCGCATCGCCCGCGCCGAGCGCCAGGCAGGCGGCGACCAGGGCGACGGCAGCATGACGGAAACCGGGCACGGCTCGTTCTCCGGAGCGCGCATCCTACCCCACGCGGCTCCGGATCTCCGCCCGCGTGCCGCGCTCTGGCCGCGGGTCGCACGGGTCCCCATATTCGCCCCGGGAGCGTCGTGCGCCGGGCGCGTCTGCCCGTGGCGCGCCACCGCGGAGGGCCGGAGATGAGCGAGCCGTCGGCGACGGGGGACCGTCCGGGAATCGATCCGGCGCAACTCCGGGCGCTCTCGACGACCCTGCGCTTCCTCGAGGCCGTGCGCCGCGAAGGGCCGCGCCTGTCCCGGCGACTGCGCTCGGGCCGTGCGGGCGAATGCGGGGCGGAGCTGCACGCGCTGGTCGAGGGGCTGCGCGCCCTCGCCGAGCTGTTCGTCGAGCTCGACGGCGA
>RFIB01000001.1 GCA_003695625.1 Acidobacteriota bacterium
CGTCCAGGACTACGTCGCCGACCGGCTCGGGCTGGCTCCGGTCGAGGTCCACGGCGTCGTCAGCTTCTACCACTTCTTCACGACGGTGCCGCGGGGGCGCTTCCCGCTCAAGGTCTGCATGGGCACCGCCTGCTTCGTGCGCCGCAGCGAGAGGATCGTTGACGCCGTGCGCGAGCTGCTCGGGATCGACGTCGGCGGAACCACCGAGGACGGCCTGTTCTCGCTCGAGCAGGTGCGCTGCATCGGGGCGTGCGGTCTGGCTCCGGCAATGATGGTCGGCGACGAGGTGCACGGGCACCTCGACCGGGCCGCCGTGCGCAAGCTGCTGCGCCGGCTGCGGCGCCGGGCGCGGGAGGAGCGCGATGGCTGAGGCGGGACATGCCGCGGCACCCCGGTCGCACGGCCTGACCGTCGCCGAGCTGGAGCGGATCAGGCAGCGCGTTCGTCCGCGCCTCGAGACGCGGGATGCGCGGTCGCCGGGCAGCGCGGCCGCGACGCGCGAGGTGCTCGTCTGTGCGGGAGGCGGATGCCTGTCGTGCCACGCGGAGCGCACCGCGGTCGCGCTCGAACGGGAGATCGAGGCGCGCGGGCTCGCCGGGCGCGCCCGCGTCGTGCGCGTCGGCTGCATGGGCCTGTGTGACGCCGGCCCGCTCGTGCTCGTGACGCCGGACGGGACGTACTACGAGCAGGTCGACGAGGAGCGCGCGCGACGCATCGTCGACGAACACCTCGGACGGGGCGAGGTGGTCCGGGACATCGAGCTGTGTCGCGTCGGAGCGGACGGAATCGAGCGGCGCAGCGCGGAAGTGCCGTTCTTCGCGCGCCAGGTCAAGATCGCGCTGCGCAACTGCGGGCGGATCGCGCCGTGCGATCTCGACGAGTATGTCGCCGCCGACGGCTACCGGGCGCTCGCGCGGGTGCTCGACGAGTGGTCGCCCGAGCATGTGCTCGACCAGCTCAAGCGCTCGGGCCTGCGCGGCCGCGGCGGGGCGGGGTTTCCGGCCGGTCTCAAGTGGCAGTTCGTCCGCGATGCGCCGGGCGACGAGAAGTACGTCGTCTGCAACGCCGACGAGGGCGATCCGGGCGCCTTCATGGATCGCAGCCTGCTCGAGGGCGATCCGTTCTCGGTCATCGAGGGCATGACGATCGCCGGCCGCGTGATCGGCGCCCGCAAGGGATACGTCTACGTCCGTGCCGAGTATCCGCTGGCCATCGAGCGGCTCGAGTGCGCGCTGAGCACCGCCCGCGAGCACGGGCTGCTCGGGCCGCGGATTCTCGGCCGCTCGTTCGAGTTCGACGTCGAGATCCGCATCGGCGCCGGGGCGTTCGTCTGCGGCGAAGAGACGGCGCTGATGCACTCGATCGAGGGGCGGCGCGGCATGCCGCGGCCGCGCCCGCCGTTTCCGGCCCAGCAGGGCCTGTGGGGCCGGCCGACGCTGCTCAACAACGTCGAGACGTGGGCCAACGTGCCGCCGATCCTGCTCCACGGCGCCGATTGGTACGCGTCGATCGGAACGCCGCGCAGCAAGGGGACCAAGGTGTTCGCGCTGGCGGGAGACGTGCGGAACACGGGTCTGGTCGAGGTCCCGATGGGCATCACGCTGCGCGAGGTCGTCGACGAACTCGGCGGCGGCATCCGCGGCGGGAACACGTTCAAGGCGGCGCAGTCCGGAGGGCCGTCGGGGGGATGCATTCCGGCCGCCGCGGCCGACGTCCCGATCGACTACGAGTCGCTGCAGCAGCTCGGCGCGATCATGGGCTCCGGCGGCCTGATCATCATGGATCAGCGGTCCTGCATGGTCGCGCTCGCGCGGTTCTTCCTCGAGTTCCTCGCCGACGAGTCGTGCGGCAAGTGCCCGCCGTGCCGGATCGGAACGCGCGTGATGCTCAACCTGCTCGAGCGGATCACGTCCGGTGCGGCGGAGTCAGGCGACATCGAGCTGCTGCGGACGCTTGCCGAGCACATCCAGGCGACCTCGCTGTGCGGACTGGGGCAGACGGCGCCGAACGCCGTGCTGAGCACGCTGGCGCACTTCGGGGACGAGTACGCCGCCCACGTCGAGCAGCGGCGGTGCCCGGCGCGCTCGTGCCGGCCGCTGCTGACGTACACGATCGTTGCGGACCGGTGCAACGGGTGCACGCAGTGTGCCCAGGCATGCCCTGCGGATGCGATCCACGGCGAGAGGAAGGCCGTCCACGTGATCGACCAGCAGGCGTGCATCCACTGCGGTGCCTGCCTCGACGTCTGCCCGAGCGACGCCGTGCACGTCGAATGATCCGCGGAGGTGCCGATGAGCGGAAAGAGGATCCTGCTGGTCGATGACGACCCGGTGTTCGTCGAGGCGGTCTCCGCCGTGCTCGAGACCCGCTACGCGGTCGACTCGGCCGCCAACGGAACCGAGGCGCTCGAGAAGATCGCCCGCAGCAAGCCGGATCTCGTGGTGCTCGACGTCATGATGGACCACCTGTCGGAAGGCTTCGACGTCGCGCGGCACCTGCGGTCCGACCCGGAGACGCGGTCGATCCCGATCATCATGCTTACCGGCGTCGACCAGGTGTACAACGTGCGCATGGAAGTGGAGGAGACCTGGGTGCCGTGCGATCGCTACCTCGAGAAACCGGTGCCGCCGGAGGAGCTGCTCAGGCACATCGAGGAACTGATCGGGTGAACCTGGACGAGTCGAGTCCGCGGTTCAGCGTGATCTTCGCGCCGGAGCTGTACGAGCGGCTCGTCTGGTTCGTGCGGCTGCGGTGGCTGGCGGTCGCCGGCCTGTGTGCCCTTTCGCTCGCCGGCCCGCGGCTGTTCGGCCTCGAGCGCGCCTGGCCCGCGCTGCTCGTGATCGGGCTGTTCGTGGCCGGGTACAACGCCGTGTTCCGCGGACTGCTCGGACGGCAGCGCGTCGACCTGGGTCGGTACGGGAACCTGCGCGCGTGCGCGATCCGCCAGATGGTGATGGACCTGTCGGCGCTGCTGGCGACGCTGTGCTTCACCGGGGGCGTGCACAGCCCGCTGCTGCCGTTCTTCGCGATCCACATGGCCCTGGGGACGATCATGATCGCGCCGCGGATCATGTATCTGCTGGCGACGGGCACGGCGGCGGGTCTGCTGGTGCTGTACGCGCTGCAGCGCGGCGGCGCGCTCGTGGCGCTGGGGCTTCCCGAGGAGAGGGGTGGCATCGGAGCCGGCGAGCTGCAGGTGGGCGCGGTGATCCTGACGCTGTTCGCGATGGTCTACCTGACGGCGTCGATCACGACCCCGTTCAAGCAGCGGAACATCGCGCTGCACCGGGCGACGCGGCGACTGCGTCAGCGCACGGAGGAGCTGGGCGAGCTGCTCGAGCAGGTGCGCCAGGTCGAACGTCGCAAGTCGCACTACATGCGGATCTCGGCGCACCAGCTCCGCTCGCCGCTCGGCACGATCAAGACCAGTCTGGAGGTGCTTGCCGGAGGGTGGGTGCGGCCGGACAGCGAACGGGGCCGGCGTCTGCTCGCCGGCATCGCCGAGCGGGTCGACGGGCTGCTCGCGATCGTCACCGACCTGCTCGAGCTCGCCCGGATCCGCGAGGGCGCCGCGCGGGCGCCGTGGACGAGCGACGTCAACCTGAACCAGCTGCTCGCGGACCTGTTCGACTCGCTGGCCCCGGCGGCCGAGCAGCGGGGCGTGCGCATGAGACCGCAGTTCGAGGGCGTGGCGATCCTCGAGCGGGGGGTCGCCCCGGATCTGGTGTTCGCGTTCGAGAACCTGCTGGCCAATGCGATCAAGTACTCCCCGCCGGGCGGAGAGGTCGTCGTCCGCCTTGCCGTCGTCGACGGGACCGTCCGTGTCGAGATCGCCGACCGGGGCATCGGCGTTCCGGAGGAACTGCGCGAGGACATCTTCCTCGAGTTCGTGCGGGCCCCGAACGCCCGGCGCCACGCCCCGGAAGGGA
>RFIB01000093.1 GCA_003695625.1 Acidobacteriota bacterium
AAGGCCGCGGTGGCGATCCGCGACCACCTCGACCTGCTCGAGCGGCATCGCGACGACGAACTGCGCGACGCGCTCGATGTCGACGAGACCGAGCTTGTCCGCATTCTGGAAGTCATCCGCCACCTCGATCCGAGGCCGGGTGAAAAATACAATTCGAAGGAGCCGACGTACATCACGCCGGACGTCTACGTGATCAAGGACGGCGACGACTATCGCGTCCTGCTCAACGAGGACGGGCTCCCGCGGCTGCGCGTCTCGCCCGCATACGTGCGGATGCTCGAGCGGGCGGCGCGGGGCGAGGAGTCCGATCGCTCCGCACGCGAGTTCGCGCGCGACAAGGTCCGCTCGGCGATGCGTCTGATCCGCAGCCTCGAGGAACGGCAGCGAACGATCTACAAGGTCGCGCAGAGCATCGTCAAGTTCCAGCGCGAGTTTCTCGAGCGGGGCATCGAGGCGATCCGCCCGCTGGTGCTGCGGGACGTTGCCGAGGACATCGGCATGCACGAGTCGACGGTCAGCCGGGTCGTCAACGCGAAGTACATGCATACGCCGCGCGGACTGTTCGAGATGCGGTTCTTCTTCCACAGCGGACTGTCGGCCGCCGGAGGCGAGTCGGTCTCGTCACTGACGGTCAAGGAGAGGATCCGCAAGCTGGTCGCGGAGGAGAACCCGGACAAGCCGCTGAGCGACCAGGCGATCGCCAACGAACTGAGGAAGGAGGGGCTCAAGATCGCGCGCCGGACGGTTGCCAAGTACCGCGAGGAACTGCGCATCCCTCCGTCGACCGAACGGAGGCGCCGCGGACGACGCTGACCGTGACAGGCGCGCGATTCAGACATCCGGCCGCGTGGGAGGCACGCGAGCCGACCCGGCCGGAGGACATCATCCTCCGGAAAGGAGTCGCGCGATGACGATTGATTTCGTCGGACGTCACCTCGAGCTGACCCCGGAGATGCGGGCGTACGCGCTGGAGAAGGTCAACAAGCTCGGCCGGCTGGTCGACGACCTGGACATCCACGTGACGCTGAGCCAGGAGAAGCACCGCAAGACGTGCGGCATCGTGGCGCGGGGACGCGGCGTCGTCCACTCGGGCGAGGTGACCCACGACGATCTGCACCAGGCGATCAACGAGGCGGTGGACATCCTGGCGCGCCAGCTGCGCAAGCGGAAGACGTCCCATCTGGCCGAGCGCCGCGAAGGCGCGCCGTCGATCCGTCGCGAGGCGGGGCCGGAGCTGGAGGCGGAGGGCGCCTGAAGGAGGTCCGGCGCAGGACGATCACGAAGGACGAGGAGGCCGCGCCGGCCTCCTCGTCGCACGAAGGGGAACCGACGGCATGAGCGGACAGCGCATCGTGGACCTCGACCGGCTCGCGGTCGACGACGACGGGGCAGTGCGTCGCGAGGCGCGGCGTGTGGCGGAGACGCTCGCGGTGGGTGTTGCGCGCGCGGCGATCTCCCCGCGTCGGCTGGAGGTCGGCCTGGCGTGCCGATTGCTGGTCGTCGCGCCGTCCGCTCGGCTTGCCGGACCCGGGGGAGAGGTCCCGGTGATTCCCGGCACGCTCGACCGGCTCGTCTCGCGGCTCGGGCCGGGAGGCGCGCTGGCGTTCTGGCTCGGCCGGCGTGCGTGGGACGCGGAGAGTGCCCGCGAGCGCGGTCTGATCGACGAGATCGCCGACGACCCTGCCGAGCGCGCCGCGGTGATCGTCGCCCTGTGGGAGGAGAGCGGGCCGGCGGCGTGTCTGCTGGGCGAACTGGTCGGGCGGGCCGGCCGACTCTCGCCGCGGGCGGCCGTCGCGCTCGAGCGGGCGTCGTTCGCGTACGCGTTCGCCGGGGAGCGGGCGCGCGCCGGGGCGCGCCGGTTCATCGAGGGGCGCTGAGGCGTGGCGCGCGACGATCCGGCAGGCGCGCGACTGCGCAGATGCGGTCCCGGGATCCGGCTGGTGCTCGACGACGGGACCCGGGTCAACGTGCTGCGGGAGGAGCGCGTCGCCGCGCTGGCGGAACTCGTCGACCGGCTGGCGCAGCCCGGGGGGCCGCGCTGGCTGATCATCGAGGGCAACCGGCACGGTTCGTTCGCTGCCGGCGCCGACCTGCGGCAGATCGGCTCCCTGTCCCCCCTTGCGGCGCGCCGTCTCGCCCGGACCGGTCGCGATCTGCTCGACCGGCTGGCGAGCCTGCCGTGTCCCGTCGGCTGCCTGGTCGACGGGCACGCGGTCGGCGGCGGATTCGACCTCGCACTCGCCGGGGACGTGCTCGCCGCGACGGACCGCTCGTGGTTCGCGCACCCCGGTCTCGAGCGGGGGTTCTTCACGGGCTGGGGCGGGACGAGCCGCGTCCCGCTGGCCGGCCGCAGGCGTACCGGACACGACGCGCTGCTCGCCGCCCGCCGGCTGCGGGCCGACGCGGCCGAGCGCGCCGGCATGCTTGCGGTCCGCGCCCCCGACCGCGACCGTGCCCGGCGGCGACTGCGCCGCCTGCTCGACCGCCTGGCGCGCTGGCCCGCACCGGCGCTCGACGCGTGGCGGCGGCTCCGCTGGGGCACCCCGACCGGACCGCTGCTCGAGGCCCTGTGGCGTCTGGCCCGCGTTGACACCCCGGAACCCCGCTGCTAACGTCGCCCCCCGCCGCGACAGTCCGCGGGTTGCCCGCGTTCCGGGGTTTTTCCAGGCATGAGAAAGGTCCTCGTCGCCGACGACAGCTCGACCATTCGCAAGGTGGTCGAACACGCGCTGACCGGCGCGTCGCTGCGCGTGATCCAGGCCAGCGACGGCCGGGAAGCGCTGCTGGCGGCCGAGCGGGAGCGACCGGAGCTGATCCTGTGCGACACCGACCTGCCCGGGCTGTCGGGCTACGAGGTCGCGGCCCGGGTGCGCGATCACGAGCAGCTCGCAGGGACCCCGGTGATCCTGATGCGCGGCACGTTCGAACCGTTCGACGAACAGCGCGCCGAGGATTGCGGGGCGCACGGTGCGATCGAGAAGCCGTTCTCCCTCGAGCGGCTCGTCGAACTCGTCCAGGGCACGCTGGCGCACGCTCCTGCCCGGCCGGCGGAGCGGTCCGCGACGGTCGAGCCGGCCGCGCCCGAGGAGTCGGCGGAGCCCGTCCGCGTGACGACGGCGGACCCGGTCGGGGACGTGGTGGAGGAGACCCCGCTCGAGGTCGAGGATCTCGACGTGACCGGCGTCGCGATCGACGACGACGGCCCGCTCGGCCCGCTCGGCGACGAACCGCAGGGCCCCGCAGCGCCGCTGCCCGGTGACGCCGGGTTCTCGCTGCCCGGCTCGGTCCGCCGACCGGACCGCGGTCCCGACAGCGATGCGCTCGCGGAGGAGGTCCGCCGGCAGGTCGAGCGCCTCGCGCCGCAGATCATCCGCGAGATCGCCTGGGAAGTCGTGCCGGACCTGCTCGAGCGCCTGCTGCGCGAGGCCCGCGGTCGTCAGGGAGCGCCCCCCGGGTCCGGAGACGCCGATCGATGAAAACGCTGGACAAGGCGTTCGATCCGGAGACCTACGAGTCCCGGATAGCGCAACTCTGGGAACAGGCCGACGCTTTCCGCGGTGATCCGTCCCGCGGCGGCGAGCGGTTCAGCATGGTGATCCCGCCGCCGAACGTCACCGGCTCGCTCCATATCGGCCATGCGCTGGACTACACCCTGCAGGACGTGATCGTCCGGCGACAGCGGATGCTCGGCAAGGACACCGTCTGGGTGCCCGGAACCGACCATGCCGGGATCGCGACGCAGATGGTCGTCGAGCGCCACCTGCGCGAGCAGGGACTCACGCGCCACGAGCTCGGCCGGGAGCGGTTCGTCGAGGAAGTCTGGAAGTGGAAGGAGACCTACCACGCGCGCATCGTGGAGACGCTCAGGCGCCTCGGCTGCTCGTGCGACTGGTCGCGCGAGCGATTCACGCTCGATCCCGGCCTGTCCCGGGCGGTCCGCGAGACGTTCGTCCGTCTGCATGAGGAGGGGCTGATCTACCGCGGCGAGCGGCTGATCAACTGGAGCGTCGGCAGTCAGACCGCGCTGTCGGATCTCGAGGTGCTGCGCGACGAGCCGGAGCAGGGGGAGCTCTGGTCGTTCGCCTACCCGGTCGAGGGCGGAGGCGAGATCGTCGTCGCGACGACGCGTCCTGAAACGATGCTCGGGGACACCGCCGTCGCTGTCCATCCGGACGATCCGCGCTGGAAGGACATGATCGGCCGGCGGGTGATCCATCCGTTCTTTCCCGAGCGGGAGATCCGCGTGATCGCCGACGAGATCCTTGCGGATCCCGAGACCGGGACGGGCGCGGTCAAGGTCACTCCGGCTCACGATCCGAACGACTTCGAATGCGGCAGGCGGCACGGTCTGCCGATGATCAACATCCTCAATCCGGACGGCACGCTCAACGAGAATGCCGGACCGTTCGCCGGGCTCGATCGCTTCGAGGCCCGTGAACGCGTCAAGCAGGCGCTGACCGAGCGTGGTCTGTTCCGGGGCTCGCGTCCCCACATGTACGCGCCGGGGCGTTGCCAGCGCACGCACACGATCGTCGAGCCGATGCTCTCGACGCAGTGGTTCGTGCGGATGAAGCCGCTCGCCGAGCCGGCGATCGAGGCGGTACGCAGCGGTGCGATCCGGTTCGTCCCTTCCAGCTGGGAGAAGACCTACTTCCACTGGCTCGAGAACATCGAGGACTGGTGCATCTCCCGCCAGCTCTGGTGGGGCCACCGGATCCCCGCGTGGCATTGCGCCGACTGCGGAGAAATCACCGTCGCGCGCGAGGATCCGAGCGCATGCGGCTCGTGCGGATCGCCGCGGATCGAGCAGGATCCCGACGTGCTGGACACCTGGTTCAGCTCGCAGCTGTGGCCGTTCAGCGTGTTCGGCTGGCCGGAGCGGACCCCGGACCTCGAACGCTACCACCCGACGGACGTCCTGGTCACCGGCTTCGACATCATCTTCTTCTGGGTCGCCCGGATGATCATGTCGTCGCTTCACCTGACGGGGAAGATTCCGTTCAGGACGGTCCTGTTCCACGGTCTGGTCCGTGACGCCCAGGGCCGCAAGATGTCCAAGTCGACGGGCAACGCGATCGATCCCGGCGAGACGATGGACCGGCACGGCGTCGACGCGCTGCGCTTCACGCTCGCCGCGATGACGAGTCCGGGTTCGGACATCGCCCTGTCCGAGAGCCGCCTCGAGGGCTACCGGGCGTTCCTCAACAAGTTGTGGAACGCCACCCGCTTCCTGCTGATGCGGCTGCCCGCCGAACTCGAGCGCGAGCGTCCGGACTACGACGAGGCCGATCTCGACGATCTCGACCGGTACCTCGTCGCGTCGTTCCTCGATACCGTCGACGCCGTCGATCGGGCGATGGACGCATTCCGCTTCGATCAGGCGGTCGAGGCGATCTACCACTTCCTGTGGCACACGTTCTGCGACTGGTCGATCGAGCTGTCCAAGCCGGACCTGGCTTCCGGCGACGGCGGAGAGCGGGGGCGGATCCGCGGGGCGGTGATGCTCGACGTGCTGGACGGGGCGCTCAGGCTGCTCCATCCGTTCGCGCCGTTCATCACGGAGGAGCTCTGGCAGCACCTGCCGCGACGGCACGGCGAGTCCCCGCTGCTCGCCACGGCGCGCATTCCGACGCCGGACGACCCGGCGGTCCCGGTTCCGCGAGCGCTCGATCGCCCCGCTGCGCGTGCGCTGGTCGAGCACTGGCTGATCGAGCCGGTCGGCGCCGTGCGCGGACTTCGGTCCGGGGCCGGGATCGCGCCGTCGCGCCCGATCCGTGTCCTGCTGCGGCCCCGGGACGAGAGCGGACGCGAGGCGCTGGCACGCTTCGCCGACCGGATCGGCGTGCTCGCACGCGCCGAGCGGGTCGAGGTGCTCGACGGCGCGCCTCCCGACGAGCCGGCACTGCGCCACGTGGGCGAGCACGTCGAGGTGACCGTGCCGCTCGAGGGCGCCGTCGACATCGAGCAGGAACGGGCACGGCTCTCGCGCGAGCGCGACAAGCTGGCGCGCGAACGGGACGGCCTGCGGCGCAAGCTTTCCAATCCGGCGTTCGTCGAGAAGGCCCCGGCCGAGGTCGTCGACAAGGACCGCGGGCGCCTGGCCTCGGTCGAGGCCCGACTGGCCGAGGTCGAGCGCCTGCTCGGACAGCTGTCGTGACCGCGAGCAGCGCACGGTTCCCGGGCGAGCGCGCCGCGTGGATCGTGCGACACGCGCTCGACGAGGATCTCGGACGCGACGGGGACGTGACGAGCCGCGCCACGATCCCTGCGGGGAGCCGGCTGAGCGCCCGGCTCGTCGCCCGCGAGCCGTGCGTCGTCGCGGGCATGCCGCTCGTCGCGCTCGTGTTCGGACAGATGGCGCAGCGGCTCGGCGTCGAGGCGCCGTCGGTCGGGGACGCCGTGGACGACGGCACGCGTGCGCGTGCCGGCGAGACGCTCGCCGTGATCGCGGGAGACGCCCGCGTGGTCCTCGGCGGGGAGCGCGTGCTGCTCAACCTGCTCGCGCGCCTGTCGGGGATCGCCACGCTCACCGCCGAGGCGGTCGCCGAGATCGCCGGGACACGGACGACGGTCGCGGACACCCGCAAGACGACCCCGCTGCTGCGTGCGCTCGAGAAGTACGCCGTGCGCGTCGGCGGCGGCGAGAACCACCGCGAGACGCTCGACGAGCTGCCGATGGTCAAGGACAACCACAAGCTCGTCGCCGGCGGCGTGCGCGAGGCGATCTCTGCGCTGCGGGCGGCCGGGATCGACCCGCGGGACGCCGAGGTCGAGGTGGACACGTACGACGAGTGCCTGGTTGCGGTCGAGGAGGGGGCCGGCTGGATCCTGCTCGACAACATGACACCGGACGAGGTCCGCCGGTGCGTCGACGCGGTCGCGGGCAGGGCACGGATCGAGGTCTCCGGCGGACTGCGCCCCGGTCGGCTCCGGCCGTTCGCCGAGGCGGGGGCGGACCGGTTGTCCCTCGGCATCCTGACCCACGGAGCCCGGGCCGTCGATCTGGCGCTGGACGTCCTTCCGGCTGCGGACTGACGATGGGCACGCGGGCCCCGGAGGCGCCCGAACTCGCGCAGGCGATCGCGGCGGCGTGGCCCGCGGATCGTCCCCGGCTCGCGCTGCGCGCCCTGCGGAGCTGCGGCTCGACGATGGACGTCGCCCGCGCCTGGCATCGCGAGGGCGCCGTCCGGGCCGCGGTCGTCGCCCTCGAGCAGACCGCGGGCCGCGGCCGGCTCGGCCGCCGGTTCGTCTCGCCGAGAGGCGGTCTGTACGTGACGGCGATCCTGCCCGCGCCCGCCCGGCTCGACCTGGCGTTCCGGCTCGGCTTCGCCGCCGCCGTCGCCGCACGGGACGCGGTCCGGGCGGCGGCCGGCGAGACCGTCGAATTCGACTGGCCCAACGACCTCGTCGGCGACCGGGGGAAGGTCGGCGGCATCCTGAGCGAACTGGTCACCGGGACGGGGAGCCGGCCCCCCGCCGTGCTCGTCGGCGTCGGACTCAACGCCGGGCCGGACCCCCGCGCCGTCGAGCCCGGCAGCGCGGGCCCCGCGGCCCCGCTCGCGCGCGCCGGCGCGATCGACCTGGCGCGGCTCGCGGCCGAGCTGCTGGCCGGTCTCGACGCACTGGCGGACGTCGGCGAGAGGGACGGGCGCTGGCGGTTTGTCCTACAATGCGTCGAGGCGTCCATGCGGCGCACGGCCGGCGAGCCGGTCGCGCTGCGCGCGCCGGACGGTCGCCGGATCGCCGGGCGCGTCGCGGGTCTCGCCTGGGACGGTTCGCTGCGCCTGGCCGGACCCGATGGCCGGGAGCGGCTGGTCCGCTACGGCGAGGTCGAGCGCATGGAGTCCTGAAGCGCCGCCCGGGGGCGGGGGGGAGACCGGCCGGAACCGTGCTGCTGGCGATCGACGTCGGGAACACCCACGTGGTGATCGGGCTGTTCGACGGAGAGCGGCTGCTGCGCTCGTGGCGCATCTCCTCGCGGCGCGAGATGACCGCGGACGAGCTTCTCGTCCTGTTCGCGGGCCTGCTCGGAGAGCACGTCGACGGCATCGACGACGCCGTGGTCGGCTCGGTCGTGCCGCCGCTGACCGCGAGCCTCGTCGAGGCGCTGCACGCACTGACCGGATCGAGCCCGCTCGAGGTGGCGCCCGGCGTGCGCACCGGTCTGCGCATCCGCGCCGACAATCCGCAGGAGGTCGGCGCCGACCGGATCCTCAATGCCGTGGCGGCGCACGCGCGACATTCCGGTCCGGTGATCATCGTCGACTTCGGAACCGCGACGACCCTCGACGTCGTCACGCCGGACGCGGAGTATCTCGGAGGGATCATCACGCCCGGCCCCCGTCTGGGAGCCGAGGCCCTGTCGCTGCGGGCGGCGCGGCTGCCCCGCGTCGATCTGTCGGTCCCGGCGCGCGTCGTCGGACGCAACTCGGTCGACGCGATCCGTTCGGGGCTGCTCCACGGGCACGCCGCGATGGTCGACGGACTGGTCCGTCGCATCGAGGCCGAGGTCGGCCCCGCACGGACGGTCGTCGTCACCGGCGGGCTGGCCGACGTCATCGCGCCGCTGATGGAGCGGGTCGACGCCAACGAGCCGGACCTGACGCTCGAAGGGTTGCGGCTGGTCCACGCGAGGAACCGCGGATGAGACGGGTGCTTTTCGTGTGCACTGCCAACATCTGCCGTTCGCCGACGGCAGAGCACTACATGCGGCACCTGCTCGGCCGCCTCGGCTCCGAGGACCGGATCGAGGTGCGCTCGGCGGGGATCCTCGGCATCGAGGGGCGCGAGGCGGACCCGGTCGTCGTCCAGCTGCTGCGCAAGCGCGGCATCGACATGCGTGGGCACCGCTCGCGCGGCGTCGATGCGGAGGAGGCGCGCGGCGCGACGAGCATCGTGGTGATGGAACGACGCCACAAGGCGTGGTTCCGCGAGCATCTGCCCGACGTGCTCGACCGCGTCACCCTGATCCGCGAACACGTCGACGGGCCGAAGGACCTGGCGGACCCGATCGGGGAGAGCCTCGACCGCTATCAGGAGTGCCTCGGGATCCTGTTCCAGGCGGTCGAGAACCTGACGGTCACGGTCAGCTATCCTTCGTGATCCGGTGAACGGGGATCGCGAGGAAGCCGCGTGGCTGCGGCAGGTCGAGCGTCACTTCCGCGAGCTGCGGAACCGGCCGCTGCTGCTCTCTCCTGCCGATTTCCGGCTGGCGCAGTCGTGGTTCGAGCGCGGCGTGCCGCTGTGGCTCGTGCTGCAGACGATCACCGAGCTGTTCGAACAGGCCCGCCGGGCCGGCCGACCCGATCCCCGCTCGCTGCGCTACTGCCGTGACGCTGTCGAGCACGCCTTTCGGGCATGGCAGGCCGCCCAGGCCGGCGCGGCGAGCGCCTCTTCCCGGGCGGACGGGGTGTCCGGAGATCCGATCGAGCGCGCACGCCGGGCGCTTGCCTCGTCGGAGGCGCCCGAGGCGGTCCGCCGGACGATCCTCGAGGCGCTGGCCGCCCCACCCGACGATCCGGGCGACGTCGCGTGGTGGCGCGGGCTCGACCGGACGCTCGTCGACGGCTGCATCGCCGCGCTGCCGCCCGACGAGCGCGTCGTGCTCGAGCGTCGGGCGGACGCGCAGGTGGCCCCCTTCGCCGAAGCGATGAGTCCCGAGGTGCTCGCCCGGGCGCGACGGGCGGCTCTCGAGCGCCTCGTGCGCGAACGCTGGCACCTTCCCGACCTGACCCTCGTGCCGCTCGTCTGAAGCGCGTCCCGCGCCCGGTACACGCAGGACGCCGGACCGGGGGCCGGCTCGTCGCGTCGCCCGATCCTCGGCACCATGGCGACGCTGCGCGTCTCCCGGTCCGCGATCGTCTGCGCCCTCGCGCTGTGGGCCGGAGCAGCCGGGGGCGTTCCGCTCGATCGCGGAGAGCGCGCGCTCGCCGGACTCGCCGGCTGTCTGGCGGTGCTGGTCGGTCGGCGTCTCGAATGGTCGACCCTCGCCCCGTTCTGCTTCCTGCTGGCCGGGCTCGCGTTGGCGCAGGACGACCGGGCACACGGAGCGCCGCGCGACCGGACACTGCGCGTGTCAGGCACGGTCGCCGAACTCGCGACGACCCGCCGCGGGTGGCGCCTCGCGCTGACCGACGGGACCCGCGTGCTCGTGCCGCGCCACGGCTTTCCGGTCGCCGACCGGTTCGCGCCCGGCGTGGAACCCGGCGCGAGGATCTCCGTCCCGGTGCGCCCGTTCCGCGGCGGGGGGGATCCGCGCGCCCAGGCTGCAGCGCGGGTGCGCGTGGTCTCGCCTCCGCGGGGAGCGGGGCGGCTCCTGGCGCTGCGGGCGCGGATCCGGCGGGCGTTCGCGGCCCGGGTGCGCTCCCGGTTCACTGCGGCCGGATCACCGGACGGCCTGGCGCGCGCGATCGTGGCCGGGGACCGCGCGGCCCTCGACGAGCACGCGTGGCGCGTGCTCAGGGCGTCGGGCCTCGCGCACCTCGCCGTGGTCTCGGGACTCCACGTCGGTGCCGTCTCGCTCGGCCTCGCGTGGCTCGTCGTCCCGCTCGCCGGACGCCGGCACCCGCTCCGGCGCGCCGCCGCCCTCGGTGCGGCGCTGCTGCTGCTCTGCCTGCTTCCCGCCCATTCGCCGGTGATGCGGGCCTCGACGATGGTGCTGCTGGTCCGTGTCGCGGCGGTGGCCGGACGGGGGGCGGGGGGGCCGTCCGCGCTCGCCGCGACCGTGGTCGTACTGCTCGCCGTCTCGCCGGAACTCGCCGGGGAGATGTCGTTCCGGCTCACGGTCGCCGCCACGGCCGCGATCGTGCTCGCCGCCGAGGGGCCCGGCCGCGGCCGCGGCATCCGGCTGCTCTGCGCTCCGTGGCTGGCGACCTGGCCGCTGCTTGTCCGTCTTTCCGGTCAGTGCGCCCCCTGGTCGGTCCCGGCCCAGGCGGTCGCGGGACCGGCCCTCGCGCCGGCCCTGGCCGGCGGGTGGCTCGCGGTGGCCGTCGGGGGAGGGCCCGGCGAGGCCGGCGTCCTTCTCTGCCGGTACGCCTGCCGGTGGATCCTCGCGGTCGCGGACGTCGCGGCGACTCTGCCCGGATCCGGCCGGATCGCGGCCCCGCTGCCGCTGGAGGCCGCGTGGGTGGTCGCGCTCGAGACGGCCCTCGCCGCATGGCTCTGCGCCGGCCGCCCGCGGAGCCGACGCGTCGGTCTTCTCGCCTGCACGCTCCTCGCGCTGGCCCCGTTGTCCCCGCACGGCTCCCGCAGGCTGCCGGATGCCGGCCTCGCCGTCCTCGACGTCGGGCAGGGACAGGCGGTGCTGATCGCCGACGGCCCGCACCGCGTGCTGATCGACGCGGGCCCCGGAGGTCCGCGGGCACGGCGGCTGCTCCACCGGCTGCGCGCCCTCGGCGTGCGCAGGCTGGAGATGCTCGTTCTCACGCACCGCGACGCGGATCACGTCGGGGCGGCGGCGGAGCTGCTCGTCGCGACGGCCCCGCGGTCTCTCGTCGCGGCAACGGCGATGCTCTCCGATCCCCGCGTCGTCCCGCTGCTCGGCGATGCCGCGCGCCGCGGAATCCGTGTCGTTCCGGTCGCGCGGGGTGCCTCGCTGCGCTGCGGGAGGACGGTGCTGCGCGTGATGCACCCGGCGCCCGGCGAGCGCAGCACCGGAAACGACGCATCGCTGGTCCTGCGCGCGCGGGTCGGCGCGCTGACGGCCTGGCTGCCGGGGGACGCAGGCCTGGCCGTCGAGCACGATCTCATCGCCCGCGGCGGCGCGCGTCCGGTCGACGTCCTCGTCGCGGCGCATCACGGGTCGTCGGGAGCCACAGGGCAGCCGCTGCTCGCGGCGCTGCGCCCGCGGATCGTGGCGGTCTCCGCGGGGCGTCGCGGCCGCTTCGGTCACCCGGCGGACCGGACCGTGGAACGGATCGCGCGGGCCGGCGCGCGTGTCGTGACGACCTCAGGGCTCGGCAGCTTCGCGATCCACCCGGTCCCGGGCGGCGGACTGCGCGTCGTCGCGCTGCGTGACTACTGAATCAGCTCGAGCGGCGCGGGGACGAAGATCAGCACGAACAGCACCAGCGCGAGCGCCGCGAGCACCCGGCGCGGCGCGCCGAGAGGCCGCCCGTCCGGCACCGGCGGGTGCCGCCGGCAGAAGACGAGCACGATCACCGCCCACAGCGCCCACGGCGACAGCCGGCCCCAGACCGCGGCCCGCGTCACCACCAGCGACGCGAAGAACAGGCCCGAGGCGAGCGACGCCGCCCGGTGCCAGCGCGGCGCGACGGCGAAGAGCACGTGGCCGCCGTCGAGCTGGCCTGCCGGGGAGAGGTTGATCGCCGTCGCCACCAGGCCGAGCCACCCGGCGATGAACACGGGCCCGACGAGCAGTTCCCCTCCGGCCGCGTCGGGTCGCAGCAGGTGCTGGAGTCCGTATGTCAACAGCGAGTCGCCGAACCAGATCCCGCCTCCGGACAGACCGGAGGCGGGTGCGACATCGGCGGTCACGAGGCCCCACACGACCGCCACCAGCGCGACGGGAAGCCCGGCGAGCGGCCCCGCGATCCCGACGTCGAACAGGGTGCGGCGATCCGGGAACGGGGAGCGGATGCGGATCACCGCACCGAACGTGCCGAACCCGAAGGGCACCGGAATGAAATGCGGCAGGCTCGCCGCGAGACCGTACCGGCGGCACGTCAGATAGTGGCCCATCTCGTGGGCCAGAAAGAAGCCGAGCAGGGCGATCGCGTAGGCCAGCCCCTCGCCGACGACCGCCAGCGGGAGCTGCCCGCCCGCGATCCCGAACAGCAGCGCGAGCTCCTGCAGCGGATCGAGCGCCCCGGATGCCCACGCCATCCCGCACAGCGTCGTCGTCGCGAACGTCGCGGCGAACAGCAGAGCCGGGATCAGCGTCCCCCGCGCGCGCGGCACGCCGGCGGCGCGAGCCCGTGCCGTCGTGGTCGGCGCCACGAGGATCTCCGGCGTCCGAGGATCGTTCACAGGCGGATGTCGCGCAGGTCCTTGCCGGGCTTGAACCGGATCGAGCGGCCGGGCGGGATCTTCACCTCGTGGCCGGTGCGCGGGTTGCGGCCCACGCCTCGCTTGCGCGGCTTGACCTGGAACACGCCGAAGCCGCGGAACTCGATCCGTTCCCCGCGGACGATCGCGTCACGCAGGCATTCGAGCATCGCGTCGACGGCCCGGACGGCCTGCGTCCGGCGGATCCCCGCCTTCTCGACGACGCGGTTGACGAGATCTGCCTTGACCATCAGTTCGAGTCCCCTCGCCCCGGCCGGGCGTCGCGCGTGTGCCGACGGGCCTGCATACTAGAGGCGCGTCCCGGCCGGGTCAAGGTAAGCCCCCGACTTGCAGGGGCTTAACCCGGGCGACACGGGATCTCGATCAGCGGAGGACACCGGGAGGCCGGTGTCCCCTGCAGCCACGTCAGGGGACCGGGATGACGACCACGCGCTCGAGAGGGAGGCTTCCGTCCGTCGCCATCGTCGGGCGCCCGAACGTCGGCAAGTCGACCCTGTTCAACCGGCTGCTCGGGAGCCGCGAGGCGATCGTGCTGAACTTTCCCGGTGTGACCCGGGACCGGATCGAGCGGATCTGGCGGCCGGGCGACCGCGTCGTCGAGCTGACCGACACCGGCGGGCTCGTGCCCGAGGGCGGCGATGAACTCGTCCGGGAAGTCACGCGGCAGGCGATGCAGGCGGCCCGCGAGGCGGATGTCGTGGTGTTCGTCCTCGACGGCCGGAGCGGCGTCACGCCCCTCGACGAGGCGATCGCGGAGATCCTGCGCCCGCTCGGCCGACGCGTCGTCCTGGTCGTGAACAAGATCGACGTCGAGCAGCACCAGCCCCTGTCGCTGGACGCCTGGCGCCTCGGTCTGGGCGATCCGATCCCGGTGTCCGCGGAGCACGCCCGCGGCGTGCAGGAGGTGGTGGACGCGGTGCTCGCGCTGCTCCCGGCGCGCTCGCCGGCGGAGGACGAGCCGGGCGGGGATGACTCCGGCGCGCTGCCCGATCCGCACGACGAGCTGCACGTGGCGATCGTCGGCCGGCCGAACGTCGGCAAGTCGTCGCTCGTCAACCGGCTGTGCGGCGAGGAGCGGGTCGCCGTCAGCACGCGTCCCGGCACGACCCGCGACGTGGTCGACGTGCGGATCGTGCGCGACGGACGCCGCTTCTGCCTCGTGGACACCGCAGGCATCCGCCGCCGCGCCCGGGTCGAGACGCGGGACGAGTCGGTCGGCATCCTGCTCACCAGGCGGCGGCTGGCGCGCTGCCACGGCGCGATCCTGCTGATCGACGCCGGGGAGGGAGTCACCAGCCAGGACCAGGCGATCGCCGGCGAGATCCGCGAATCGGGCCGTCCCGTGGTCATCGCGTACAACAAGTGGGACCTCGTCGAGGATCCGGACCGGCGCCGGGCGGAGATCGACGAGCAGGCGTCCCGGCGGCTCGGGTTCCTCGGCCGTGCACCGCGGATGAGCGTCTCGGCCCGGACGGGCCAGCGTGCCTTCCGCGTGCTCGACAGGCTTGTTCCTCTGGTCGAGACGGCCTCGACCCGCGTGCCGACGCCCGCGCTCAACCGGTTCCTCGACGGGGTGCTGCGCCAGCAGGCCGCCGCCGGGGGCGACACGCCGCGCCTGCTCTACATCACGCAGACCGGCGTGCTCCCGCCGCGCTTCGTGGTCTTCTGCCGCAGTCCGGCGGAGATCCGGAAGTCGTTCCGCACCTTCTTCGAGCACCGGCTGGCCGAGGCGTTCGGACTGACCGAGGTCCCGCTGGCGGTCACGTTCCGGGCCTCGAAGCGGCGCTGAGCCGGGTCCCGGCGCCGCTGTCCCGCGGACGTTTTTGACTTTCCGCAGCGGCCCGACCTATGTTTGCGCCGTGGTTGCGCGCGATCCGCCGGATTTCGCGCGCCGGCGACCCGCAGGGGACCGCCCTCGGGGGAGAGGAACGCATGGTCGTCTTCAACTACTCGAGCCGGGAGCTCACGACCAAGATCGTCTACTACGGCCCCGGCCTGTGCGGAAAGACCACCAACCTGCAGTTCATCTACGACAACATGCCCCAGGGCGTGCGCGGGAAGATGCTCTCGCTGGCGACCAAGAGCGACCGGACGCTGTTCTTCGACTTCCTGCCGATCGATCTCGGCGAGATCCAGGGCATGAAGACCAAGGTCCAGCTCTACACGGTGCCGGGGCAGGTGTTCTACAACGAGACGCG
>RFIB01000094.1 GCA_003695625.1 Acidobacteriota bacterium
ACCGGCAGGCGTGCGAACGTCTCCTCGCCGGCGACGAGCGCGGCGCCGGCCCACGCCGCGCCGAACGCGGACAGGCCGGTACCGAGCCCCGCGGCGACGGCGCGGGGCCACGCCCGGCGCCAGGGCAGCAGCAGCGCCGGCAGCGGAGCGGCGGCGGCCACCGCGAGGCCCAGCGCCGCGGCAGCGCCGAGAGCCGCGCAGCCCGCGAACCCGGCGAGAGCCAGCCCCGCGGCGCGCACGGACTCGCCGCGGGCCGCGGCCTCTGCCGCGGCAAGCAGCGCGCCGAGCGTGACCAGCGCGCCGAGCGTGCCGAGCAGGTCGAACGGCGCGCGGGTGATCACGGCGTCCTCCGGAAAGCGCAGCGCGATCGTCGTCGCCAGGCCGGAGACCAGCGCGGCCGCCGCGAGCAGTGCGAGCCCGGGGCGTGCGGCGGCCCCGCGCGGGCCGAGCCAGCGGTCGGCGGCCGCGTGGCGCCGTTCGAGCCGGCTCCACAGCGCGCCGATCCCGAGCAGCACGACGACCAGCCACAGCGTCGCCGCCGCGTCGGGCGCCGCCTCGGGGTCGGGCCGGACGAGCAGCCCCTCGCCGCGGATCAGGTCGTCGAGCCCCGCCCCGGGGAAGAACGCGCGCAGCGCGACGACGACCAGCAGCGGGAGCGTGAACCAGCCGAGCGAGACGACGTACACGCTCGCCGCCGCGCCGGCCGCGCGCGCGACGCCGCGGCGCCGGACCAGCACGTACGTCGCGGCGAGCACCACGGCGGCCAGCGTCTCGAGCCGGATGCCGGCGGTCGTCCCGCCGAACGACGCCGTCGGATCGAAGAACCGCGCGAAGACGCGCGGCAGGTCGACCGGGTCGGCCTGCAGATAGCCGATCGTCGGCGTCTCGTGGTGCAGGCCGAGCAGCACGTCGGCCAGCGGCGGTGCGAGCGTGAGCAGCCACGCGGCGAGCATCAGCCGGGCGAGCCGCGCCGGCGGCCGTCCGCCCCATGCCGCGAGCACCAGCGTCAGCGAGACGAACGGGCCGGCGTAGGCCAGCGGGTAGTGCACGAACGCCGCAAGGCCGCCGAACGCCGGGTTGGTGGCGACGACCAGCTCGAGCACGTTGCGCAGCGCGATCACCGCCGCGAGCACCGCGAGCGCCCGGCCGGGACCCAGCGGCGCGTCCTCGACGGCGTCGGCCAGCCTGGCGATCAGCCCGCGGGAGCGCTCAGTCGACATAGCCCAGTCCGCGCATCGCGTCGCGGATCCTGCTGTCCTCGTCTGCCGGGACCTCCTCGTCGCCGGCCCGGGCGCCGTACGCGGCGAGCAGCTCGTCGAGCCGGGCGCGCAGGCGCGCGACGTCGTCGGGACGCGAGTTCGCGAGGTTGGCGGACTCGGCCGGATCGGCGGCGAGATCGTACAGCTCGACCTCGTCCGGCCCGCCGTCGGGACCGGGGACGACGACCAGCTTGAGCCGGCCCGCACGCAGTGCGCGCCAGCGCCCTGCGCGGCCCGGCCGGTGGTAGCGGGGGTTCTCGGGATGAATCAGCCGGAAGTCGCCGAGGTGGAGCATCTCGCGCGCCGCGATCTCCGCCTCGCCGGGCGAGCGCAGCAGCGAGGAGAGGTCGAGCCCGTCGGTCGCCGCGGTCGGCTCGAGGCCGGCGAGGGAAAGCAGCGTCGGCGCGACGTCCTCGAGGCTCGCCGCGCCGGCGATGCGGCGCCCGGCCGGCACGCGGCCCGGAGCGCGGATCACCAGCGGCACGCGGCACGTGTCGTCGTAGAGGTATTCGCCGTGGGCGAACCAGTAGCGGTGCTCCCCGAGCGCCTCGCCATGATCCGACGTCACGACGACGATCGCCCGCTCCCACAGGCCGCGTTCGCGCAGACCGTCGACGAGCCGGCCGATCGCCGCGTCGGTCGCCGCGACCTCGGCGACGTAGAGGCGGCGCACGTGCTCGATCATCCGTGCGTCCATCACCCGGTCGGCCTCGAAGATGATCCGGCCCTTGGTCAGCTCGCCGGCGGCCTGGCGCTCGTCGATCCGGTACGGCGCGCGGAAGCCGGGATCGGCGCGCTCCTCCCACTCGGGCGGCGGCGTGTACGGCCAGTGCGGATCGAGGTAGTGGACCCACAGGAACGGCGGGCCGCCGTCGTCCCGCGCATCGAGCCACGACAGCGCCTCGGAGGTGATCGACGCCGCCGAGTTGCCGCGCCAGCGGACCTCGGGATTGGCATACAGGGCGAAGCCCTGCTCGTAGCCCAGCCCGGGACGCAGGTTGACGTTGCTGACGAACGCCGCGGTGCTCCACCCGGCGGCGGCGAAGCGCTCGGCGAGGGTCTCGATCCGCGAGGGGAGTTCCATGCCGAGGCCGTCGGCCCCGTGATGCAGCGGGTGCAGGCCGGTCAGCAGCGTGGCGATGCCCTGGGTCGTGCGCGGGATCGGAGCGTACGCCCGCTCGAACAGCGCCCCCTCGGCCGCGATCGCGTCGAGCGCCGGCGTCGGCAGGCCCAGACCGCCCCAGGCGCCGACGGCGTCGGCGCGCAGCGTGTCGATCGTGATCAGGATCACCGGCGGCCGCTCCGGGCCGCGGCACGCGCCCGAGCCGAAGGCCAGCACCGCCGCGGCGGCCAGCGCGGCACGAACGAGGGGGCGGGCGGGCTGCGCGTGCATCGGGTCCTCGACATCGCCCGCGACCGGCGGAATCCGGCGCGAAACGGCGGCGGATTATAATCGGCGGCCCCGGGGCGGCCCAGACGCCGCGCGTCCCGGTGCCGCCCGGCGGGAGGTCACCGATCCACGAGCGCGAGCTGATCCGGCGGGCGCAGGCGGGTGACGCGGCGGCCTTCGACGCCCTCGTCGCGCAGTTCGGCGCGCTCGTCCTGCGCGTGGCGCGCAGCATCGTCGGCGAGACCGACGCCGAGGACGTCGCGCAGGAGGTCTTCCTGCGGCTCTACCGGGCGCTGGCGAGCGTCGATCCCGAGCGGCCGCTCGAGCCGTTCCTCGTCCGGATCGCGGTCAATGCGGCGCGGACCGAACGCGGCCGGCGCGGCCGGCGCCGCGAGGACGTGCTCGAGGCGGCGCGCGACCGCGCCGGGGAGGCCGGCGGCCCGGGCGCCGCGGTCCATGCCGACGATGTCCGGCGCGCCCTGCTCGCCGCCAGCGCGACGCTGACCGAGCGCGAGCGGCTGGTGTTCCGGCTGCGCGATCTCGAGGGGCTCGAGGCCCCCGTGGTCGCCGAGGCGCTCGGGATCGCCGCCGTCACCGTGCGGCGGCTGTCGGGCAACGCGCGGAGCAAGGTGATCGCCTGGCTGCGGATCCACCGCCCCGAGCTGGTCGACGGAACCGGGCCGGACCGCCCGTAGGCCGATCGTCGCGGGAGATTCTTTCGATCGCGGCGTGAACGCCGCCCGGCCCTGCCGGGTATACGGGGTGTACGACA
>RFIB01000002.1 GCA_003695625.1 Acidobacteriota bacterium
CCCGGCGCGCAGATCAGGAGCTGTGGACCGATCCGGCGATCGTCGCGGCGCTGGCGGAAGGCTTCGTCGCGGTGCGCGAGCGCGCCGACCTCAGACCCGACCTGATGCGGCGCTATCCGGCCGAGGGGTGGCCGGCGATGACGATCCTGCTGCCCGACGGCTCGCCGATGTTCCTCGTCGACGACCAGGGACGCGCGGTCCGCCGACTGACGAGCGGATTCCGGCCCGCGGAGCAGATCGCCGGCTGGCTGCGCGCGAGCCGGGCGCTGTGGCGGGCGCGCCGCGACGCGGTGATCGAGGCGGCACGCGAGCGCGTCGAGAACATGGCGCGCACGGCGGTGCCCGCGGCGGGGACCGCCGATCCGCTGTTCGTCTGGAACCAGGCGCGGGCGCTGAACGCGACGTGGGACGACGACGCGCGCTACTTCGGTGGCCCGCCGCGGCTGCCGCGGTTCGGCGCGATCGAACTGCTGCTGACGCTGTCCGGGGAGGGAGAGCCCGCCTTCCGCCCGCGCGCGCTGGCGGCGACCGAGACGCTGGCCCAGCGGCTGGTCGATCCGGAGACGGGCGGTCTGTACCGGATGGCCCTCGGGGCCGACTGGAGCCGCCCGCAGCGCGAACTGCTTCTCGACCGCAACGCCCGCTGGCTCGAGGTCCTTGCGCGTGCCTACCGCTCGACCGGACGGCGCGTGCTGCGCGAGCGGGGAATGGCGGTCATCCGGCTGCTCGACGAGCGGTTCGGCCGGCCCGACGGCGCCTTCATCCAGGCGCTGTGCCCGGAGTGTCCGGACGGGCGGGACGAGACGGTGATCGCCGCCGACGTCGCGCTGGCCGGGGCCGCGCTGGTCCGGGCGGGGGCGGCCTTCGGCGACCGCGCCGCGGTCGACCGCGGGCTCGCGGCGCTCGAATTCGTCGCCGCCAGGAGATTCCGCCCGGGCCGCGGCATCGCGCGGGAGATCGAGGACGGGCGCCCGGTGCTCGAGACCGACCTCGAGGACCTGTCGGCGGGCCTGTGGGGATTCGTGGCGGCGTGCGAGGCGACCGGTCTGCCGGCGTGGCGGCAACGCGCCGAGGCGCTGGCGCGGCTGACGCTCGACCGGCTCCACGACACGGCGACCGGAGCCCTGCTCGACGTCGCCCCGCGCCCGAGCGGGCCGCCCCCGCTGAGGGTCGGACTGTTCCCGGCGCGGGCCAACGCGCGCGCCGCCCGGGCCCTGGTGCGCCTGTCGGAGATCACCGGGCGCGACGCCTACCGCAAGGCGGCGCGGCGCATCGTCGACGCGTTCGCGGGCAACCCGGCACGGCTGCACCTGTGGACCGCGGACGTGGCGCTGGCGGCGCACGACCTGGTCTTCGACCGCGAGGAGGCGCTCGTCGTCGGCGACCCGCGGGACGACCGGGCACGCGCGCTGGCCCTGGCGGCGATGGGCGCCGAAGCGCCGCGCTCGGTCGTGCGCTGGGTCGATCCCGAGCGGCCCGAGCGCGCCGGACTCGGCGTCGAGTTCGCGGGACGCGGACCGCTGCTCGTCGCGCGCTATCGCGGGCACGTCTCGCGGCAGGTCCGGGACCCGCGCGAGGTGCGCGGGGCGCTGGCGTGGCTGATCGAGACGGTCGAGCGCGAGGCGGCCGAGGCGGCCCGCCGCAAGGGGGACGGCGATGAGTGACGCGGCGATCCGCGTGGGTGTGATCGGCGGCAGCGGACTGTACGAGATCGAGGAACTGACCGACCGGCGCGAGGTGACGGTCGACACGCCGTTCGGCCCACCGAGCGACCGGCTGCTCGTCGGACGGCTCGAGGGGCTCGAGGTCGCGTTCCTGCCGCGCCACGGGCGCGGCCACCGTCTGCTGCCGACCGAGCTGAACTTCCGCGCCAACATCTGGGCGCTCAAGAGTCTCGGGGTCGAGTGGATCATCTCGGCGTCCGCGGTCGGCTCGCTCGACGGGAACGTGCGACCGCTCGACGTCGTCGTGCCCGACCAGTTCATCGACCGCACGCGCCACCGGGTCGACACGTTCTTCGGCGACGGCCTCGTCGCGCACGTGTCGCTGGCGGACCCGGTCTGCTCCGTGCTGCGCGGCGTGCTCGTCGAGTCGCTGCGCGAGGTCGGCGCGCGGGTCCACGACGGCGGGACCTACCTGTGCATGGAAGGCCCCCAGTTCTCGACGCGGGCCGAGTCGAACCTGTACCGCGCCTGGGGCGCGACGGTGATCGGCATGACCAACCTGCAGGAGGCCCGGCTCGCCCGCGAGGCCGAGATCTGCTACGCGACGCTCGCGCTGGTCACCGACTGGGACTGCTGGAAGGACGACGAGGACCCCGTGTCGGTCGACGCGGTGGTCGAGCGGCTCGGACGCAACGCGCGGACGGCGCGCGAGACGGTCCGCCGGGCGGTCGGTCGGCTGCCGGAGCGCCGCGAGTGCGCCTGCGCGCGCGCGCTGGACACGGCGATCATCACGCCGCGGGAGCTGGTGCCCGAGGAGACCATCCGGCGGCTCGGGCCGGTCGTCGCGCGCGTTCTCGGCCGCTGAGAGGTGCGCCGGGGGCTGCGGTATAATCGCCGCTTCCGGCGGAAAGCACGCCCCGGACGCCCGCAGCGGGTGCGACGGGCAGCGAGGAAGGCATGAAGGAGATCGCGGGACACCTCGATGCCTCCGGTCTGCGGTTCGGCATCGTGCTGGCGCGGTTCAACAGCAGGGTCACCGAGGTGCTGCTCTCCGGAGCCCTCGACGGCCTGCGTCGCCATGGCGCGGCGGACGAGCAGATCGTCGTCGTGCGGGTTCCGGGCGCGTTCGAGATGCCGCACGCGCTGCGGCGCCTGGCGCGCCACGAGCCCGTGCCCGACGCGATGATCGCACTCGGCGCGCTGGTGCGCGGCGACACGCCGCACTTCGAGTTTCTCGCGCGGGAGGCGACGCGGATGATCGCCGCGGTCGACGGCGAGACCGGCATCCCGGTCGCCAACGGACTGCTCACGTGCGATGCGATGGACCAGGCGCTCGACCGCGCCGGGGGCAAGGCGGGCAACAAGGGCTTCGAGGCCGCGATGACCGCGATCGAGATGGCGAATCTCGCCCGCGCCCTGTCCCGGTGACGCCCGCGCCCGGACACGCCGCGCCGGGGCCTTCGGGAAGCGGTCCGCGCCGCGCGGCGCGGATCGCGGCGCTGGCTATCCTGTACCAGGTCGAACTGTCGGGGGAGTCCGCCGAGACCGCGATCGAGGCGTTCTTCGAGGGCGGTCTGGCGCGCGCCGAGGGGCTCGAGCTTGACGGCGCCGCGCGGCGTTTCGCCGAGCACCTCGTGCGGGGGACGCTCGCGCGGCGCGACGAGCTCGACAGGCTGATCCGCAGCGGGTCGGAGCACTGGCGGCTCGAGCGGATGGCGGTGGTCGACCGCAACGTGCTGAGGCTGGCGCTGTTCGAACTGCTCGACGACCCGTCGACACCGGCGCCGGTGATCCTCGACGAGGCGGTCGAACTGGCCAAGGCGTTCGGCGGCGCGGAATCGGGAGCGTTCGTCAACGGAGTCGTCGACGGGATCCGCAGGCGGCTGGCCAGCGGGGAGATCGCACGATGACGCGCGGACTGGCGGCGGCGGTGCTGGTCGCCGTGCTCGCGGGCGCGACGGGGTGCGGCTACCACCTCGCGGGCCACGCGAGCGCGGCGAGCTTCCTGCCCGAGGACGTGCGCACCATCGGCGTCCCGCTGCTCGAGAACCGCACCGACCAGGCCGACATCCACCAGCGGATCACCGAGGCGCTGATCGACGAGATCGTCCGGCGGGCGCGGGTCGAGGCGCGCGCCACGCGGCGCGACGTCGACGCGATCCTCGAGGGGCGGATCACGTCGTACCGCGAGACCCCCGTGACGTTCACCGAGGGCGGACGCTTCTCGCGCGTCGAGGTGACGATCACCGCCGAGATGAGACTCGTGCGGGCGTCGCCCGAGACGGTCCTGTGGAGCCAGAGTCACTTCGTGTTCCGCGAGCAGTACGACGTGCCGGAGACGCCGAGCGAACGCTTCGACCGGGAACTCGTCGCGATCGACGAGATCGCGCGCGGGTTCGCGCGCACCGTGGTCACGTCGCTGCTCGAGGGCTTCTGATGGTCGCGAGGGGCACGACTGCCGGCGCGCGCGGCGCCGGCGCTCCGCCGCCGGTCGTCCTGCTCGCCGGCGACGACCGCGACGGGCGCGAGCGCGCGCTCGACCGCCTGCGCGAGAGTCTCCCCGACGAGGCGCGCGAGGTCGGCGTCGAGCGGTTCGACGGCCGGGATCTCGCGCGCGCGCTGGACGCGGCCCGCACCGTGCCGCTGTTCGGCGGCCGCCGGCTGATCGTGGTGCGCGACGTCGACTGGCTCGCCGGGCGCGGCGGCGACGAGCTGCGCGAGGCTCTGACGCAGTACCTCGCCGCGCCGGCGGAGCGCGCCACCGTCGTCCTGGTCGCGGACAAGGCGGACCGCCGCCTGGCGGTGGTCAAGGCGATCGACAGGGCAGGCGGCCTGGTCGCCTGCGAACGGCCGAAGGAGCGCGACATGCCGCGCTGGCTGCAGGAGCGGGCGCGCGAGCGCGGCATCGTGCTGCCGCCGCGCGCCGCGGCCGCGCTGGCCGATGCGGTCGGCACCGACACGGCGCTCGCGTCGCGTGAACTCGACAAGCTGGCGCTGCTGCTGCCGGACGACGGCGCGGCCGGGAGGCGGCGGGCGGTCGACGAGGCGATGCTCGAGCAGGCTCTCGGGCCGACCCGGGCCGTCGGGGCGTTCGCGCTCGAGGACGCCCTGCTCGAGGGGCGTCGCGCGGACGCGCTCGGCGCGCTCGAGCGCCACCTCGCCGGCGGCGGCCCGGGCGAACAGCTCGCCGTGCTGGCGCGGCTGGCGGGGATCGCGCGCCGGCTGGCCGTGGCCCGGGCCGTGGTCGCCGGCGGCGGGAGCGAGGACGATGTCCGCCAGCGACTCGGCTGCCATCCGTTCGTGGCGCGGAAGTACACTCGGGCGGCGCGGGGCCGGCCGGGAAACCCCGACGCGGCGCTCGCCGCGTGCGTGCGGGCCGACCGGGCGATCAAGTCGAGCGCCGACGGCCCGGCGGTCCTGCGCGAGATCATCCTCGCCCTGACGGCACAGCCCGCGGGGACGCGGGGAGGTTCGGGCCGATGAGGCGTCACGAGACGATCCTGATCGTCGACTTCGGCAGCCAGGTCACCCAGCTGATCGCGCGTCGCGTGCGCGAGGCGGGGGTCTACGCCGAGATCGTCGCGCCGGAGCAGGCGGCGGAGATGGTGACGGACCCGCAGGTGCGCGGCATCGTGCTCTCCGGCGGTCCGGCGTCGGTCTACGATCCGGGCGCTCCCGACGTCGACGACGCCGTGCTCGCCGCGCCCGTGCCGATCCTCGGCATCTGCTACGGCATGCAGCTTCTCGTCCACCGCACCGGCGGCCGCGTCGAGCAGGCCGCCGAGCGGGAGTTCGGCCGTGCCGAACTCGAGCACGAGGCGACCTCGCGCCTGCTTGCCGGCTGGCCGCGGCGCAGCACCGTCTGGATGAGCCACGGCGACAGCATCGTCGCGCTGCCGCCGGGCATGGAGCGCGTCGCGTGGACCGCGAGCGCCCCGTTCGCGGCGGTCGAGGATCGCGAGCGCGACCGCTACGGCGTGCAGTTCCACCCCGAGGTCAGCCACACCGAGCACGGGGCTCACCTGCTGGCGACCTTCGCCCGCGAGATCTGCCGCTGCGCGGGCGACTGGTCGATGGCGGCCTACGAGCAGGAGGCGATCGAGGAGATCCGCCGGCGTGTCGGGCCGGACGACCGCGTGATCTGCGGACTTTCCGGCGGCGTCGACTCGTCGGTCATGGCGCTGCTCGTGCACCGCGCGATCGGTGACCGGCTGCGCTGCATCTTCGTCGACAACGGCCTGTTGCGGAAGAACGAGGCCGAGGAGGTCGTGGCGACGTTCGAAGGGCGCTATCACATCCCGGTCGAGGCGGTCGACGCGCGCGAACGGTTTCTCGGCCGTCTGCGCGGCGTGACCGATCCGGAGGAGAAGCGGCGGATCATCGGCCACACGTTCATCGACGTGTTCGAGGAGGCCGCGCGCCGCGTCGGCGGCCGCTTCCTCGCCCAGGGGACGATCTATCCCGATCGCATCGAGTCGGCGTCGGTCGTCGGCAAGTCGGCGACGATCAAGACCCATCACAACGTCGGCGGCCTGCCCGAACGGATGAACCTCGAGCTGATCGAGCCGCTGCGCTGGCTGTTCAAGGACGAGGTGCGCGAGCTCGGCCGCCGGCTGGGGCTCGACGAGGCATTCGTCTCGCGCCATCCGTTCCCGGGGCCGGGGCTGGCGGTCCGCTGCCTGGGCGAGGTGACCGCGGAGCGCCTCGAGGTGCTGCGCGAGGCCGACGCGATCTTCCGCGAGGAACTCGAGCGCAGCGGCGAGATGCAGCGCACGTCGCAGGCGTTCGCGGTGCTGCTGCCGGTCCGCACCGTCGGGGTGATGGGGGACGGCAGGACCTACGAGGCGGTGATCGCCCTGCGCTCGGTCAACACCGACGACTTCATGACCGCCGACTGGTCGCGCCTGCCGTGGGACCTGCTCGCGCGCGTCTCCGGACGGATCGTCGGGGAGGTGCGCGGTGTCAACCGGGTCGTGTATGACGTGACATCGAAGCCGCCGGCGACGATCGAGTGGGAGTGAGCGTGTCCGGGCAGCGGTTCGTCCATCTGCACAACCACACCGAGTACAGCCTGCTCGACGGGGCGCAGAAGATCCCCGACCTGGTGCGTCGCGCCCGGGAGCTGGACATGCCCGCCGTGGCGATGACCGACCACGGCAACCTGTTCGGGGCGATCCGGTTCTGGGACCAGGCGCGCCGGCACGGGATCAAGCCGATCATCGGCTGCGAGGTCTACGTCGCGCCGGCGAGCCGCTTCGACCGGGCGCCCGGCCAGGGACCGCACGGCAAGCCGTACTACCACCTGATCCTGCTCGCCGAGGACGATCACGGCTTCCGCAACCTGGTCAAGCTGACGAGCTGGGGCTACACGGAGGGGTTCTACTACCGGCCGCGGGTCGACAAGGAGCTGCTCGCCCGGCACCACGAGGGGCTGATCTGCCTGACCGCGTGCCTCGCCGGCGAGGTCGCGACCTGGCTGCGCCACGACGACCACGAGGGCGCGCGCCGGGCGGTGGCCGATCTGGTCGAGATCTTCGGTGAGCCGAACGTCTATCTCGAGATGCAGGATCAGGGGATCCCGATCGAGAAGAAGGTCAACGAGGGCCTCGTCCGGCTGCACGAGGAGACCGGCCTGCCGCTGGTCGCGACCAACGACGCGCACTTCCTGTGCGCCGGCGACCACGCGGCGCACGACGTGCTGATCTGCATCGGGACCGGCAAGAAGCGTGACGATCCGGACCGCATGCAGTACATGCCGGACCACTACTTCAAGTCGCCCGACGAGATGTGGGAGCGGTTCGGCTGGTGCCCCGAGGCGCTCGAGAACAGCGTGCGGATCGCCGAGCGCTGCGCTGTCGAGATCGACCGCAGCCGCCACTTCGTGCCGGAGTTTCCCGTGCCGGAGGGCGAGACGACGGACAGCTTCTTCGAGAAGGTCGTCCGGGCCGGCTACGAGGAGCGCGCGCGGGCATGGCGGCGGCAGCAGGCGGAGGGCACCCTGCGCCACCCGCTCGAGGACTACGAGCAGCGCCTCGAGCATGAGATCCGCACCATCCGCGAGATGGGGTTCGCCGGCTACTTCCTGATCGTGTGGGACTTCATCCGCTTCGCGCGCGAGCAGGGGATTCCGGTCGGCCCCGGGCGCGGCTCGGCGGCGGGGTCGCTGGTGGCCTACTGCCTGCGGATCACGGACATCGACCCGCTCCAGTACGACCTGCTGTTCGAGCGCTTCCTCAACCCGGAGCGGATCACGATGCCGGACATCGACATCGACTTCTGCTTCCGCAGGCGCGGGGAGGTGCTCGCCTACGTGACGCAGCGCTACGGCCGCGAGAACGTGGCCCAGATCATCACCTTCGGGACGATGGCCGCCAAGGCGGCCGTGCGGGACGCCGCGCGGGTGCTCGATCTGCCCTACGCGGAGGCGGACCGGATCGCCAAGCTGGTCCCCGACGCCCTCGGGACGCGGCTGGCCGACGCGATCCGCGAAGTGCCCCAGCTCCGCCAGCTCCACGAGACCGACCCGCGCGTGCGCGAGGTGCTCGACGTGGCGCAGCGGCTCGAGGGGCTGAGCAGGCATGCGAGCACGCATGCCGCGGGGGTCGTCATCACGCCGGAGCCGGTGATCGAGTACGCGCCGCTGTTCAAGTCCGGCAAGGACGAGATCACGACGCAGTGGGCCAAGGACGAGGTCGAGTCGATCGGCCTGCTCAAGATGGACTTCCTCGGCCTCAAGACGCTGACGCTGATCGCCGACACGCTCGACTCCATCCGTCACGCCGGCGCGGAGCCGCCCGATCTCGAACACCTGCCGCTCGACGACGAGGAGACGTACGCGCTGTTCGGCCGCGGCGACACGTCGGGCGTGTTCCAGTTCGAGTCGTCGGGGATGCGCGACATCCTGCGCCGGATGAAGCCGGAGCGGTTCGAGGACCTGATCGCCCTCAACGCGCTGTACCGTCCGGGGCCGCTCGGCTCGGGAATGATCGACGACTTCATCCTGCGCCGGCATGGCAAGGTCGAGGTGCGCTATCCGCATCCGCTGACCGAGCCGATCCTGCGCGAGACGTGGGGCGTGATCGTCTACCAGGAACAGGTGATGCAGATCGCCTCGCGCATGGCCGGCTATACGCTCGGCGAATCCGACCTGCTGCGCCGCGCGATGGGCAAGAAGAAGCCGGAGGTGATGGAGAAGGAGCGCGGCAAGTTCGTCGGTCGCGCCGAGGCCCAGGGCGTGGCCCGCGCGGACGCGGAGCACATCTTCGACCTGATGGCGCATTTCGCCGGCTACGGCTTCAACAAGTCGCACTCGGCGGCGTATGCCCTCGTCGCGTACCAGACGGCGTATCTCAAGGCCCACTGGCGCCCGCACTTCCTCGCGGCGCTGCTGACCAGCGAGAAGGACCACACCGACAAGCTCGTCGAGTACGTCAGCGAGGCGCGCGAGTCCGGCGTGCCGATCCTGGCGCCGGACATCAACCGCTCGGGTCGATACTTCACGGTCGAGGACGACGGCATCCGCTTCGGGCTCGCGGCGATCAAGGGGGTCGGCGAGGGCGCCGTCGACCAGATCCTCGAGGCGCGTCACCGGGTGGGCCGCTTCCATGGCCTGTTCCACTTCTGCGCCGAGGTCGATCGGCGCGCGCTCAACCGCAAGGTGCTCGAGTCGCTGATCAAGTCCGGCGCGCTCGACGCGTTCGGCAGGCGGGCGGCCCTGCTCGCGGCGGTCGACGGGGCGCTCGAGCACGCGGCGCGCACCGCGGAGGCGCGTGCCGCGGGGCAGAAGTCGCTCTTCGGCGGCGGCGGCGGGGACGGGGAGGCGCACCCGGTCGAGCCGGAGCTGCCCGACGTCGCCGAGCTGCCGGAGCGCGAGCGGCTGGCCGGCGAGAAGGAGGCGCTCGGCTTCTACCTGTCGGGCCATCCGCTCGAGGCGCACCGCGAACGGCTCGAGCGGGTCACCACGCACCAGGTGCGCGATCTGGTCGGCCAGGGCGAGCGCGTCGTCGGAGGTCTGGTCACCGCCCTGCGGCGCCGGAAGACGAGGCGCGGCGAGTGGATGGCCGTGTTCACGCTCGAGGACACCACCGGCCACGCCGAGTGCGTCGTCTTCCCGCGCCTGTTCCAGGAGGTCTCGGAGCTGCTCGAGGAGGAGCGCGCCGTGGTCGTGGCGGGCCGCGCCGACGGGGAGGAAGGGGAACCGCGCATCCTGGCCGAGCAGATCGTGCCGCTCGAGCAGGCGCAGGACCGGCGGGTCGAGGCGCTGACGCTGTCGATCGACGCCGACCGCATCGGCGAGGCGCATCTCGAGCAGCTCGCCGAACTGCTCCGCGGGCACGCCGGGGCGACGCCGGTGTATCTCGAGGTGATCCGCCCCGGGGCGTATCGCGTCGTGCTGCTCGCCGACGACGCCCATCAGGTGCGGGTCGAGCGCAGCCTGGTCGAGGCCTGCGAGGCGCTGCTCGGCCGGGGCCGGGCGCGCATCGGGCGGCCCGGCGCGGCGGGTTGATGCCCCGTGAACGCGGCGGTAGCCTTGTCGGCCGCCCGGGCGGTCCGTGACGGCGGGGCGGGGATCCGCCCCGGTCTCCCGCGAAAACCAGGAGAGTCCTTCCGATGAGCCGATTCCTGTTTACGTCGGAGTCCGTGACCGAGGGTCACCCCGACAAGGTGGCCGACCAGATCTCCGACGCGATCCTCGATGCCGTCCTTGCCGAGGATCCGACCGGGCGCGTCGCCTGCGAGACGCTCGTGACCACCGGCCTGTGCCTGATCTCCGGCGAGATCACGACCACCGCGCGCCTCGACTACACCGGGATCGCCCGCAGGACGATCGAGGAGATCGGCTACTGCGATCCGGCGCTCGGCTTCGACGCGCGCACCTGCGCGATCCTCTCGACGATCGACAAGCAGTCGCCCGACATCGCGCTGGGCGTCGACCGTGACGGCGCCGGCGACCAGGGACTGATGTTCGGCTACGCCTGCCGCGAGACCGACGAGCTGATGCCGCTGCCGATCATGCTCGCGCACCGGCTGTGCCGGCGGCTGACCGACGCGCGGCGCGAGGGGGTGCTCGACTACCTCCGGCCGGACGGCAAGGCGCAGGTGACGGTGCTCTACGAGGACGAGCGTCCCGTGGCGGTGACGGGGGTCGTCGTCTCGACCCAGCACGCCGACTCGGTGACGCTCGAGCAGCTCCGCGAGGACGTGATCCGCGAGATCGTCCGCCCGGTGATTCCGGAGCAGTTCCTCACGGAGCAGACGGTGTATCACATCAACCCGACCGGACGCTTCGTCGTCGGCGGACCGCACGGCGACGCGGGGCTGACCGGACGGAAGATCATCGTCGACACTTACGGCGGCATGGGTCGCCATGGCGGCGGAGCGTTCTCGGGCAAGGACCCGACGAAGGTCGACCGCTCCGCGTGCTACATGGCGCGCAAGATCGCGAAGAACGTCGTCGCCGCGGAGCTGGCCGACCGCTGTGAGGTCCAGCTCGCCTACGCGATCGGCGTCGCCGAGCCGGTCTCGGTGCGGGTGATGACGCAGGGGACCGGCCGGGTCGACGAGGAGCGGCTCGAGAACGCGGTGCGCGAGGTGTTCCCGCTCACGCCGCGGGGGATCATCGAGCACCTCCAGCTGCGCCGGCCGATCTACCGCAAGACCGCCGCCTACGGTCACTTCGGCCGCGACGAGCCGGAGTTCACCTGGGAGGCGACCGACCTCGCCGAGGCGCTGCGGCGCGCCGTCGGCTGAGGCGTGTCCCCGGTGCCCGGCGTCCGCGCGCTGCTGGCGGGGACGAGCACGCTGTGCGCCCTGCTCGCGCTCGGCGCGGCGACGGGCGGAACGGAGCGGAGCGCGGGCGCGGCGCACGGGCCGTTCGACGCGCAGTTCACGGGCCGCACGCTCAGGGCCGACATCGTCCACGTCGGCGACGCCGGCCGGGAGACGGTCGGCTTCGAGCGCTGGCGGCTCGAGGGGCCGTGGCCCGGCCCGCGGCGCGCGCTGACCGTCGCGTCGCCGCGCGGCGAGTACCTCGCCGAACTCGTCGCACCGTCCGGCACGCTGCTCTACTCGACTTCGTTCTCCGGGATCTTCGCCGAGTGGCAGACCACCGCCGAGGCGGCGGCCGGCCGCGTGCGGGCGTTCCCCGCGTCGGTCCGCGTGCCCGAACCGCGCCGCCCGGCGCGCCTGCGGCTCTCCCGGCGGGGCGAGGACGGCAGGTTCTCGGTGCTGCTCGAGATCCCGTGGGCTCCCGACGATCCGGCTGTCGACCGCCGGCCGGTGGCGACCGTGGGCGAGGTCGTTCCGCTGCGCGTCACCGGCACCCCCTCGGAGCGGTTCGATCTGCTGATCGCCGGCGAGGGCTACACGGCCGCCGGACGCGACAAGCTGCTCGCCGACGCGCGGCGACTGGTCGATGCCTGGCTGTCCGTCGAGCCGATGGCGGGCCTCGCCGACCGCATCGACGTGCGCGTCCTGTTCGTGCCGGCCGGCCGCCGCGGGGTGACGGACCCGCGCCGCGACCGCTGGCGGGCGTCGCCGTTCGGCTGCGCCTACGGCAGCCTGGGTTCGGATCGCTACGTGCTGACGCTCGACGACCGCCGGCTGCGCGAGCTTGCCGCGCAGGCGCCGTACGACGCCCTGGTCCTGCTGCTCGACGAACGCAAGTACGGCGGGGGAGGGATCTACGGGCTGTGGGCGACGGTGGCCGCGGACACCGCTCCGGCGGCGTACGTGTTCGTCCACGAGCTGGGGCACTCGATCGCCGGGCTGGCCGACGAGTACTACCTGTCGTCCGTGGCGTACGACAACCTGCCGCCCGTGACACGCGAGCCGGTCGAGCCGAACGTGACGGCGCTGATCGACGGACGCCCCAAGTGGGCGGATCTCGTCGCCGAGTCGACGCCGATCCCGACGCCGTGGAACAAGGACGCGTTCGACCGCCTCGTGCGCGGATTCGAGGAGCGCCGGCGGGCGATCACCGAGGCGGGCGGGGACGACGACGCGATGGAGGCGCTGTTCGCCGAGCAGGCGCGGCGCACCGGCGAACTGCTGGCCCGCGAGCCGTTCCGGGACGTCGTCGGCGCGTTCGAGGGGGCGGCCTACCGCACGCGCGGGCTGTGGCGGCCGGCGCTCGACTGCCTGATGTTCCGTCGCGGGGCGACGGGGTTCTGCCCGGTCTGCCGCCGCGCGATCGAGTCCGAACTGCGCCGTTATTTCTGAGACGACAAACGGGAAGCCCGTTTTGCCGCGCTGCGGCATCCGGTTGGAGCGAGATCCGCCGCTCAGCGGGCCCGGGCCAGCAGCCACGTGCCGGCAGCCGCGAGCACGCCGGGGGGCATCAGACCCGCGACCACCGGGCTGAGCACCCCCTCGCGCCCGAGCGAGCTGCTGACCGCCCACAGCGCCCAGAACGCGAGCGTGATCATCAGCGCGATGCCGAACCCGTAGAGCGAGCCCTTGCGGGCCCAGCCTGAGGCGACGAGCGGGATGCCGACGAGCACCAGCAGGAACGGCACGAGCGGCCGGACGACCTTCTGAAACAGGCCGACCTGGAGCGCGGCGACGTCGAATCCCGCCTGGCGCATCCGCCGCGTGTGACGCCACAGCTCCCGGGCTGTGAGCTGATCGGCCAGCGCGCGGCCGAAGACCAGCTGGGCCCGGTTGGCGCCGAACAGGTCCGGCGATTCGGTCGCCTCGGAGCGGAAGCGGCCGAACCGCTCGAAGCGGGACGTGCCGTCCGGGGCGAACAGCCGGCGCCACCCGCGGTGGAACTCCCAGCGCCCCCCGCTGAACGTCGCCCGGGACGCCTCGAGCCGCTCGAGCAGGCGGGCGCGCTCCAGGTCGACCTGGAACACGCTCGGGGCGATCACGGTCGAGTCGCTCGGTGACCAATCGATGTAGGCCCACATGCGTCCGCCCGACCCCGCAATCCAGCGCCGCCCGCTGTCGGCGAGGTTCGCCGTCGCGCGCCCGCGCAGCGTGTCGAGGGTCGTCCGGGCCTCGCGCGCGGCGGCCGGCACGAGCGTCTCCTGGGCGAGGCCGTAGACGCCGCACAGCGCCAGCGTCGAGGCGAGCAGGGGGGCGGCGATCCGCGGCGTGCCGATCCCCGACGCCTTCATCGCCACCAGTTCGCCGGCCCGGGCGAGCGCCGAGAGACTGATCCCCGCGGCGGCCAGCGCGCCGATCGGCAGCAGGGTCTGGAGCTGCTCGGGGATCGAGAGCGCGACGTACGACAGCACGAGACGCCACGGGAAGCTCGTGAACGACTCGTCGATGTCGACGATCGCCCGGCGGAAGTCCAGCGCGATGCCGAGCACGACGAGGACGACGAACGCCGCCCCGAGCATGCGAAGGAAGCCGCCGGCCAGGTAGCGGTCGAGGCGCGAGAACAGCAGGCCCCAGAGCCCGGCACCTCCTCCGCCGCCGGCGGCCTCGGTGGCGCGCGCGGCCCGGCGGGGCAGGGGGACCCGCAGGCGCGCGGCCAGGCGGCCGAGCACCCCCGCCCCTTCGGCGCGCGGGACGAGCCACAGCACGACGCCCCAGGCGAGGGTCGCCGCGTTGGCGAGCCACAGCCCGACGGCCGGATCGAGGCGTCCGTCCTCCGCCAGGCTGCGCCCGGTCAGATGGACCAGCGCGAACGCGACGATGATCAGGATGCCCTGGGTCAGGCCGGCGAACCGGCCGCCCCGGCGCGAGCGGGCGGCGAGCGGAAACGCGGTGAACGACAGGACGAGGATCGCGAGCGGCAGCGAGAGCCGGCGGTGCCACTCGATGCGCGCCTTGCGCAGCCGGCGCTCGAGGGCGATCCGGCGTCCGGGGCTGGTCGTCGCGGCGAGTTCGTCACGCAGCGACGCGATCTCGCGGACCAGCGCGGGCCCGAGAAATTCCTGCGCGTCCCAGCGCTCGGTCCCGGTCATCACGCGAAAGGCCGGGTCCGGCGGGAAGCTCAGCGTGTAGTGCGCGAACCGCGCGTAGCTGTGGTCCTCGGGCTTGCCGGGCTCCCAGGAATGCTGCTCGCCGTCCTCGAGCAGGATCTGCACGCGGCCCGACTCCCGGTCGAACTCGGCCCGGCCGCGCCGCGCGAGGACCAGGCTGGCGCTGTCGCCGCGGGGCGTCTCCAGGTAGAGCAGGATCCCGGTGAAGATCCGCCCGCCGGCCGACTCCTCGGCACCCCGGGCGTAGAGCACGGCGTCCGCAAGCCGCTGGTAGAACACCCCGGGGTCGATCTCGCGGCCGACGTCGCGCGCCCGGATGATCTCGCGGACGAGGTCCTGCCGGTGGAGCCGGCCGTAGGGCTGGGCGCCGTGCGCGAGCAGCGAGGCGGCCAGGGCTCCGAGCAGGGCGAGCCCGAGCACGGGACGGAAGATCCGCGTGCGGGAGATTCCCGCCGCCTCCAGCGCGAGCAGCTCGTGCTGGACCGCGAGACGCCCGATGCCGACGAGCACGGCGATCACCGCCGCCATCGGCATCGTGAACAGGAAGATCTCCGGCAGCTCGACAAGGACGAAGCCGACGACGAGCCGGAACGGGACCCGGCGCTCGATCGTCTGGCTGGCGAGCCGGAACAGGAAGTTGAGCAGGAAGACCGCGGTGAACGCGGTCAGGGCGAGGAAGAACGCGCCCTGGAGCTGGCGGGAGACGTAGCGGCTCAGACGGCTGCGAAGGCGCATCGACGCTTGCGTCTCCCGCTCCGGAGGCCGGGCCGCCCCCGCGCGCCGGCTCACGTTATCGGCGCGTTCCGGGGACGTCAAGGCGGAGCCGCCACGGGGGCCGTCCCGGCAGGAATTCCGCCCGGAAGCGGGTCCGGGGGGACTGCCCGGAGGCCGGGCTCCGCTCCGGACTCAAGGTCCGATAATGCTGATTATGTCAACTACGAGAGCGCCATGACGCGCCCGAGCTCGGCCGCGCGCCCATGCGTCTTCCCCCGGCGGCCTGCCGGCAAGCACGAACCGCCGCGCCCGCCCGGGCGCACGCTCGCCAGGAACGCGAGCGCGCAGCCTCGCCGCGCCGCTCCCGGTCCGGGTGCGCTGGGCCCTCGGCCCGCGTCTGCCTGGTTGTCAGTCCTGTTCGCGAAGCTTGCGGCGCAGATCCTCGACGACACGCTCGAGCGCCGACAGAAGCTCCTGCGGCTCGACCTGCTCGCGCTCGAAGCGGAGGCTGATCCTGAACCCCTGGTCCGGTGGCTCGTAGCGGAACACGAACGGCCGGCGCGCCCCCTCCTGACGTGGAGGTGCTCCCTGGCGCTTGCGCTCCCGGACCTCGTCCCGCGTCAGGCCATCCCTCCGGATCGCCTCGATCAGCTCGAGCATCGCCTGCTCGCTCTCCTGCCGGACGATCTCCATGAGCGTCGACTTTGTCGTGATGTCGGCGCGCCGACATGCCTCCTTGACGGCCGCCGGCATCCTGTTGAGGCTCAGCAGCTCCGTGATGCTGGTTCGCGACCTCCCCAGCCTCCGGGCGACCTGCTCGTGCGTGTACCCGAACTCGTCGACGAGGCGGCCGATCGCCTCCGCCTCCTCGAACACGCTCAGGTCCCGCCGCTGCAGGTTCTCGATCAGGCTGATCTCGAGCGATCCCTGGTCATCGACGTCGACCTCGACGCACGGCACCAGCGAGAGGCCGGCGAGGCGCGCGGCCCGATACCGGCGCTCCCCCGCGATGATCTCGAACATTCCGTCCTCTGCGGGCCGGACCAGGATCGGCTCGAGGATCCCCCGCTCCCGGATCGATTCGGCGAGCTCCTCGATTCCCTGGAGCTCCTTCCGCGGCTGCGTCGGGTTCGGTCGCAGGCGTCCGATCTCGATCATGCGGCCCACGGTCACCGGGCGGCCGGACGTGATCTGCTCGACGAAATGCGCGTCCGCACGCATGCGGCGATTCTCGGGCAGTCCCCTGCTCTTAGACACGGCGCAGGACCTCCTCGGAGAGCCGGTAGTATTCCTCGGCTCCCTTGGACGACGGGGCGAACGTGAAGATCGGCTGCTTGTATGCAGGCGATTCCTCGAGTCGAACGTTCTTGCTGATTCGCGTCTCGAATACCTTCTCGCCGAACACCTCGCAGATCTGCCGCTCGATGTCCCGGGCGAGGATCGTGCGCCGGTCGTGGATCGTGACGAGCACGCCGAGGAACTGCAGGTCCGGATTCGC
>RFIB01000095.1 GCA_003695625.1 Acidobacteriota bacterium
CCGGCGTGCTGCGCGCGCTCGGCGGGGTCCGTCCGCGCTGGGCGCCGCGCGAGCCGGCGGTCCGCGCCGCGCTGGTCGCCGTCGGACCGGCGATCGCCGGGCGCGGCGTGTACCAGCTCTCGGCCTGGCTCGACCTGTTTCTCGCCTCGTGGCTCGCCGCGGGCGCGATCGGCGCGCTCGGCCTGGCGCAGACGCTGTACGTGCTGCCGGTCTCGCTGTTCGCGATGTCGGTCGCCGCTGCCGAGCTGCCCGAGCTGGCCCGCGAGAGCGATGTCGGCGAGCGGTTCGACCGGCGCATCGCGGGATCGCTCGGGCGGATCGCGTTTCTCGTCGTGCCGTCGGCGGTCGGCTATCTCGCGCTCGGAGCCGCCGTCGTCACGCTGCTGTTCCGCTCGGGCGCGTTCGGCGACGACAACGTGCGGCTCGTCTCCGGCGTGCTGGCGGCCTACGCCGCGGGGCTGCTGCCGACCACCTGGTCGCGCCTGCTCCAGAACGCGTTCTTCGCGCTCGGCGACACGCGCAGCCCCGCGCGCTGCGCGGTCCTGCGGCTGGCGGTCTCGGCCGCGGTCGCCGTGCCGGCGATGGCGTGGCTCGACCGCGTCGCGGTGCCGGGCGACGGGCTGCGCTGGGGCGCGGCGGGCCTGGCGATCGGCTCGGCGGCGGGGGCGTGGGCGGAACTCGCCGCGCTGCGCGTCCGCCTGGCGCGGCGCCGCCCGGGCCTGCGCCTTCCGTGGCGCCGGCCCGGCGTCCACGCCGCGCTGGCCTGCGCCGCGCTCGTGCCGGCGGTCGCGGTCTGGCGCGGGCTCGGCGGGCTGCCGCCGCGCCTGCATGGCGCACTCGCCCTCGCGGTGTTCGCCGGGACGTACCTCGCGGCCGCGGCCGCTCTGCGCGTGCCCGAGCTGGCCGCTCTCGTGTCGCGGCGCGGCGTCACCCGCTGACCGCGGTTCGTTATCATGCGCGGACCGCCGCCGGACACCGCGTCACCGGCGGCCCGGAGGACGACGCCGTGGCCGACGAGATCTACGACGTGAAGCCGCACATCCGCGAGACCGCCCACATCGACTCGATGGAGGAGTACCGGCGCCTGTACCGGCTGTCGCTCGACAACCCGGACTGGTTCTGGGGCGAGCAGGCGCGGATGCTCGACTGGTTCCACCCGTGGAGCTTCGTGTTCGACGCGGACTACGACGAGGTCGACTTCGCGTGGTTCTCCGGCGGACGGCTCAACGCCTGCTACAACTGCGTCGACCGGCACCTGAAGACCAACGGCGACCGGACGGCGATCATCTGGGCCGGGGACGAGCCGGGGACGTACCGCCACATCTCGTACCGCGAACTCAAGCACCACGTCTGCCGGCTGGCCAACGTGCTGCTGGCCCACGGTGTGCGCAAGGGCGACCGCGTCTGCATCTACATGCCGATGATCCCCGAGACGGTCTACGCGATGCTCGCCTGCGCCCGGATCGGCGCGGTGCACTCGGTGGTCTTCGGAGGATTCAGCGCCGAGGCGCTGCGCGAGCGGATCATCGACGCCGGCTGCCGCGTGCTGATCACCGCCAACGAGGGACTGCGCGGGGGCCGCACGATTCCGCTCAAGGCGATCGCCGACCGGGCGATCGAAGGCATGTCGACGGTCGACACCGTGCTCGTCGCGCGCCGGACCGCGACCGAGGTGCCGATGCAGGCCGGCCGCGACCACTGGCTCGACGAGGAGATGCGCCGCCAGCGCTCGACGTGCACCGTCGAATGGATGGGCTCCGAGGACCCGCTGTTCATCCTCTACACGTCCGGAAGCACGGGAAAGCCGAAGGGCGTGCTGCACACCACCGGCGGCTACCTGGTCTACGCCGCCGTGACGCACAAGTACGTGTTCGACTACCACCCGGGCCAGGTCTACTGCTGTGCCGCCGACGTCGGCTGGATCACCGGCCACACCTACATTGTCTACGGTCCGCTGGCCAACGGGGCGACGACCGTGATGTTCGAGTCGACGCCGACGTATCCGGATCCGGGCCGCTACTGGCGCCTGGTCGACGACCTGGGGATCAACATCTTCTACACGGCCCCGACGGCGCTGCGCGCGATCGCCCGGGCCGGCGACGAACACGTGCGGCGCTACCGGCGCGACTCGCTGCGCGTCCTCGGCACCGTCGGCGAGCCGATCAACCCGGAGATCTGGCGCTGGTATCACGACGTCGTCGGCGAGGGGCGCTGTGCCGTCGTCGACACGTGGTGGCAGACGGAGACCGGCGGAATCCTGATCACGCCGCTGCCGGGCGTGACCCCGATGAAGCCCGGCTCGGCGACGCTGCCGTTCTTCGGGGTCAAGCCGGTGCTGCTCGACGAGAAGGGGCAGGTGCTCGAGGGCAACGGCGTCGAGGGCGCGCTGTGCATGGCGGCGCCGTGGCCCGGCCAGGCGCGCACCGTATGGGGCGACCATCAGCGCTTCCGCGAGACGTACTTCGCGACCTATCCGGGCTACTACTTCACCGGCGACGGATGTCGCCGGGACGAGGACGGCTACTACTGGATCACCGGACGGATCGACGACGTGCTCAACGTCTCCGGGCACCGGCTCGGCACGGCCGAGGTCGAGTCGGCGCTCGTCGCGCACGAGGCCGTGGCCGAGGCGGCCGTCGTCGGCTTCCCGCACGAGATCAAGGGGCAGGGGATCTACGCCTATGTCGTGCTCGGGGCCGACTTCCGCGACCAGCCGGCCGACACGATCGCCGGCGAACTCAAGCAGCAGGTGCGCCAGATGATCGGCGGGTTCGCGGTGCCCGACGTGATCCACGTCGCGTCCGGCCTGCCCAAGACGCGCAGCGGGAAGATCATGCGTCGCATCCTGCGCAAGATCGCGGCCGGCGAGTACGAGGGTCTGGGCGACACGAGCACGCTCGCCGATCCGGACGTCGTCAAGCGCCTGATCGACGAGCATCGCGCGCAGCGGTAGCGGCGCGGCAGCGTGCGCGCGATGAAGCCGAGTCCGCCCACGATCGAGGCCGTCGCACTCGACCTCGACGGCGTGCTCGTCGACAGCGAGGGGATCAACGTCGAGGCGGCACGCCGCGCGTTCGCGGCGCTCGGCGTGGCGCTCGACGACGAGGACGCGGCGCTGATCGTCGGCCGCCATCCGCGCGACTATCTCGCCGACCTGGCACGCCGGCATCCCGAGGCGGCGGCGGTGCTCGACGGGATCGCGGCGCGGCAGCAGCGGATCTACGACGAACTGTCGCGCACGGTGCGTCCCGTGCCGGGGGCGCTCGAACTGGTCGCCGGGCTGCGGAGCCGCGGCCTTCCGCTCGCCCTCGCGACCAGCTCGAACCGGTCCGCCGCGCTCGCAGCGCTCGAGGCGCTCGGGCTCGCTGGTGCGTTCGCCGCCGTGCTTGCCCTCGAGGACGTCACGCGGCGCAAGCCCGATCCGGAGATCTACCGTCGTGCGAGCCGCGCCCTCGGCGTGCCCCCGACGCGGGTGCTTGCGGTCGAGGACTCGCCTCCCGGCTGTCGCGCCGCGCGGGACGCGGGGCTGGTCGTCGCGGCGTTCGATCCGCGCGGCCGGCTCGACGCCTCCGTGCCGGCCGATCTGCGTGTGCGCTCGCTCGGTGCGGTGCTCGACTGGCTCGACGGGCGGGCGGCGCCGTCCGCGGCGAGGTAGCCGAGGTAGCGGTCGCTGATCTCGCGCACGTAGCGCACGGCGGAGCGGCAGCGGCAGTACCCGTGCGCGGCCCGGGCGGCGTACTCCCGGCGCGCGAGCAGCGGGGCGACGGTCTCGACGCCGCCGAACCAGCGATCCGGATCGTGGCCCAGCCGTCGCGCCAGCCGCCGCGCGTCGAGCACGTGGCCGCGCCCGACGTTGTACGAGGCGAGCGCGAACCGGATCCGGGCGTCGACCGGCAGCGTCGTCTCGAAGCTGTCGATCAGCCAGCGCAGGTAGCGCGCGCCGGCATCGATGCCGACGGCGGGATCGTGCAGGTCGCCGGTGACGCCGAGTTCGCGTGCGGTGCGCGGCATGACCTGCATCACGCCGCGGGCGCCGGCGAAGCTGCGGCGGTCCGGGTCGAAGCGCGACTCGACCCACGCCTGGGCCGCGAGCAGCCTCCAGTCGATCCGCCAGCGTTCTCCGGCGCGACGGAACAGGTCGTCCCACGGAGTCAGCTGCGCGCGTCCCTCGCGCTCGCGGCGCACCGTCCGCGCCCGCCGTGCCGGCGAGCCGAAGTACTTGCGGTGAATCCAGTTGTACTCCCGGCCGCCGCGCTCGCGCGCGAAGAACCGGTCGACCGCCGCCGCGAGTTCGCCGTCGGACGGGCGCATCGCCCAGGCGATCTTCCGCGGCGGTCCGACCGGAAACGCCGCCGCCACGTCGTCGCGCCACGACAGCTCCAGCGCGAGGATGTGCGAGTCGGCCAGCGTGGCGTCCCAGCGGCCGGCGGCGACGGCGTCGATCAGGTCGGCGGTCTCGAGGTCCTCGGGGGCATCGACGATCCGCGCCTCGGTGGCCAGACGCTCGAGCGTGTCGCGGTACGCGCTCGAGCGCCGCACCGCGACCGTCCGTCCGGCCAGGTCGCCGATGTCGACGTACCGCGGGCGCTCGTCGGCGCGGACGACGAGCATCTCGTGGACCTCGAGGTACGGCGGGCCGAAGCGCAGCGTGCGGGCGCGCTCCTCGGTGACCGAGAACGACGCGGCGATCAGGTCGCCGCGACCTTCGAGCAGCCACGGCACGAGGTCCTCGGCGCGCGGGGGCACGACGACGCGGACCCGGCAGCCGATCGAGCGCGCGAAGCGCCGCGCGAGTTCGTACTCGAAGCCCATCGGATGCCCGCGGTGCAGGAAGTACGTCACCGCGTTGTTGCGGGTCAGCACGCGCAGCACGCCGCGCGCGCGGATCGCGGACAGATCGCGGGCCTCCGGCGCGAGCAGGTCGTCGACCAGTTCGGATCGCGTCAGCGCCGCGTCGAGCCGGCGGGCCAGCTCCTCGGCGTCCGGTCGCACGGCCCATGCGATCGCGCGCGGCTCGCCGAGCACCAGGCCCGGCCGCAGCTCCGGGCGCCAGGCGCGCACCGCCTCGACGATCGCGTCGTCCGCGATCGTCGCCTCGAGAACGCCGTCGGCGACGTCCTCGAGGATCGATTCGGTCGAGCGGGTGCCCGGCAGCAGGTCGACGCGCAGGCCCGGCACCCGCTCGGCGAGCGCGTCCGCGGTCTCGGCGTAGGACGAGCCGAGGCGCACCGCGAGACGCATCCCGGCCAGTTCGTCGAGCGTCCGCGGCGCGTCGCGCTCCGGTCCGACCACGACCTGTTCGCGCACGCGGTCGAGCGCGACGGTGAACCGCACCTGTGCCGCGCGCCGCGGGGTGACCGACAGCCGCGCGACGGCGAGATCGGCCTGCCCCGTGGCGACCAGCTCGACCAGGCGCGCGCGGTCGGGCACCAGCCGCACCTCCGGCACGTAGCCGAGATCGGCGAGCAGCGATTCGGCGCGCGTGGTCTCCTCGGCGACGGTGTGCCGTCCGCGGGCCAGCCGCGGAGGCTCGAGTTCCGGCGTGACGATCCGGACGACCGGGCCCGCGTGCGCCGCGTCCGCGGCGCCCTGCGGCGCCCGCGTGCATCCGCTGCCGGCGAGCACCAGCCCGGTCGCGACGACCGCGAACGCGCGTCGAGCGATCACCGGCGTACTATACGCGGCGGGGGCGAATCCCGGAATCGAGGAGGACATCATGTCCCGACGACAGACCGCGCTCGCGGCGTGTGTTCTCGCCGCGCTGCTCGTCTTCGGTTCGCTCGCGCTCGGCCAGCGCATCAGCGACACGATCCAGCAGGTCCTGGTGACGAACTTCCCGGAGCGGTTTCCGGTGACGGGACGCGTCGGCATCGAGGGGCCGGTGCGTCTCGGGCGGGCGGTCGCGCTCGGCGAGACGCTCGTCTCCCCGGTCCCCCGCGAGAGCACGACGGACCTGATCGAGGGCGGGGTGCTCGACGCGTCGGGATTCACGTCGGTCACGCTGAGTCTCGTCGCGGAGGTCAAGGGCGACCTCGGCCGTCCCGGCGAGGTCGGCGCCCTGCTGGTGCCGGACGTCGAGGTCGTCCAGCGCGCGTATCGCGAGACGGGCGACGTGCTGTTCCCGCTCGAGGTGAGCGCTGCGCTGCGACCGAAGACCCTGTACAGCGCGAGCAACCAGCCGATCTACACGCTCGCATTCCCGCGCTACCGGGTCTACTTCTACAACACGACGCGCAAGTCGGTCTCGGTGACGCTGTTCGCGTACCTGTCCGCCCGTTGACAGCCCGCGCGGGGCTGCCGATGATGCGTCCGACGCGCCGGACGATTCCCCGCCGGCGCGAAGGAAGGCACGCCATGCGCTCGTCGAGATTCGCCGCTCCCGTCGTCCTTGCCGCCCTGTCCCTCCTGCTGGTCGCCGGCTGCTCGGCGCGCAAGGCCGCCGTCGAGCCGGCCCCGCCGGTGGAGCGGACCGCCGAGGCGCCGCCCCCGGAGCCGGACCGGATCGCGTCGGTGTCGGTCGAACCGACCCGCGTCGAGCGCGGTCAGCCGGTGCGGTTCACCGTCATCGGCACCGCGGGCCGCAGCGCACGGGTCGAGCTGACCGGCCGGGACGGAGCCGCGGTGGGGACGAGCCGCACGGTCGAGCTGGCCGCGGTCGGCGGCGGGCGCTACGAGGCGGTGTTCTCCGCCACCGGGGCACTGCCGGCGGGCAGCTACCGCGTCGCCGCCGTGCTCGAGGGGGCCCCGTCGGGGCAGTCGGTCACCCGGACCGCCGACGCGCCGCTCGTCGTGGTCGAGCCGGCGCCGAAGCTCGGGGCGTGCGAGGAGCTCTCGCGCGACCTGGCTGCGCAGACGAAGGTCTACTTCGACTTCGACCGCTCGGACATCCGGCCTGACGCCGCCGCGTGGCTCCGTTCGGTCGCCGCCCGCCTCGAGGCCGCCGCGGACGATGTCGCGGAACTGGTGATCGAGGGCCACTGCGACGAGCGCGGGACGATCGAGTACAACCTCGCTCTCGGCGCGCGGCGGGCCGACGCGGTGCGCGACTTCCTCGCGGCCGCCGGCGTGTCGGTCCCGATCCGCACCGTGAGTCGCGGCGAGGAGGATCCGGTGATCCCGGGGGCGCGCACCGAGGAGGAGCACGCCCTCAACCGGCGCGCCAAGCTGCGGCTGACGTGCCGCTGATCCGACCGCCGTCGCGTTCCGCCGCCGGGGCGGCACGGGAGGCCGGATGCTCGACGTGACCTCGGAGGTCGGGCGCCTGCGCAAGGTCCTCGTCCACGAGCCGGGACCCGAAGTCGACGTGATGGTCCCGTCGATGATGGACGAGCTGCTGTTCGACGACATCCTGTTCGGCGACAGGGCCCGCGAGGAGCACCGGCGGCTGCGGAGGATCTTCGACCTGCTCGACGTGGCGTGGGTCGACGCGCGCGACCTGCTCGTCGAGGCACTGGACGACGCGGGGGCGCGTTCGTGGCTGCTCGAGGTGCTCGCCGCGGACCTGCCGCCCGGCGTCGACGAGCGGCTGCGCCGGGCGCCGGCCGCGGAACTCGCCGACCAGCTCATCGCCGGCGTGCGCCGCGAGCCGTGCGGGACCGGGGTCGACGTCGAGGACCTGTTCCTGGTCCCGCCGCTGCCCAACGCGTGCTTCCAGCGCGACCCGCAGGTCGTCGTCGGCGACGGCGTGATGTTCGGCGCGATGGCCACCCCGGCGCGCTATCGGGAGGCGCTGCTGTCGCGGACGATCTTCCGCTTCCACCCCGAGCTGCGCCGGGCGCCGGTCTGGTTCGAGCCGCTCGACCCGTCGCACAACCCGCTGCTGTTCGGGATCCACCGGCCGTCGCTCGAGGGCGGCGACGTCGAGGTGGTCTCGGCGGACGTGCTGGTCGTCGGCCTGTCGGAGCGGACCAACCGCACCGCGGTCGAGCTGATGGTCCGCGCGCTGCGCCGCCGCGCGACGCGGCCGCGGTGGCTGGTCGTCGTCGCGATCCCGCGCCGGCGGGCCTACATGCACCTCGACACGATCTTCACGCCGATCGACCGTGACGCGTGCCTGGTCCATCCGCCGGTGATCCTCGGCCAGGGGCGCGAGCGCGCCGAGGTCTGGGCGTGGGATCTCGAGGCCGACGATCCGCGGGCCGAGCCGTGCGAGGGGCTGCTCGAGGCGCTCGCCGCGAGGGGCGTCGATCTCGAGCCGGTACCGTGCGGCGGAGACGATCCGATCAGCCAGCAGCGCGAGCAGTGGACCGACGGCGCCAACGCGCTGGCGGTCTGCCCCGGGGTGATCCTGCTCTACGACCGCAACGTGCGGACCGTCGAGCAGCTCGACCGGCGGGGCTTCGCGGTGATTCCCGCCGACGACCTGCTGCTCGGCCGGCGCGAGCTCGACCTCGCCGCGAGCGGGCGTGCGGCGATCCTGCTGCCGAGCCACGAGGTGGCCAGGGCGCGGGGCGGGCCGCACTGCCTGACCCATCCGCTGGTGCGCGAACCGGTCGCCTGACGGGCGTCGGCGCGCCGGTCAGCTCGCGGCTCGAGGCCAGGCCCCGGGGCCAGACCGCGTTCGGTCGAATTGCGGAAAGGCAGCCTGACATTCGGCCGATGCAGGGTTTCTTTTTCCTTTGGACGGCCCCCTCGGCTGAATTCTGCACTATAATCTGTACGTAAGCCTCCGGGGCCGGCTCGGGAAGCCCGGCCCCGGGCTCGCCCGGCGGCGCGTCGCGCCGCGGTCTCCCGCAGGCGCTCCGCGGCCGCCCGGCCACGATCGGGGGCGTCGATGCCAGGCAACGATCGGTCGGTGGACACGGTGGTCCGCGAGGTCTGCGCGGCCTGCGGGCGCGATCCGACGCGCATGCTCGACATCGTCCGCGGCGTCCAGCGGCGCCTCGGCTGGGTGCCCGAGGAGGCCGTCGACCGGATCGCCGCCGAGACCGGGGCCCCGCGCGCCGAGGTCGCCGGTGTCGTGTCGTTCTACGCGTTCTTCGCGGACCGCCCGCAGGGCCGGATCGTGATCCGGCTCTGCGAGGACGTGATCGACAAGCTTCACGGCGCCGAACGGGTCGCCGAGGCGCTGGTCGAGGAGCTCGGCGTCGGATTCGACGAGACGACGCCGGACGGCCTGTTCACGCTTGCGTGGACGCCGTGCATCGGGATGTCCGACCAGGCGCCCGCCGCGCTGGTCGACGACGTCGTGATCACGCGGCTCTCGCGCGACCGTGCCCGGCAGATGGTCCGCGAGCTGCGCGGGCACGGCGATCCGCACCGGCTCGTGCGCACGTGGGGCGACGGCAACAATGCGCACCCCCTCGTGCGGGCGATGGTCGAGAACAACATCCGCCACGCGGGACCGGTGGTCCTCGACGGCTTCGAGCGCGGCCGGGCGCTCGAGCACGCACTGCGGATGAGCCCGATCGAGGTGATCCGCGAGATCAAGATCGCGCGCCTGCGCGGCCGTGGGGGAGCCGGCTTCCCGACCGGCATGAAGTGGGAGTTCACGCGTGCCGCCCCCGGCGAGCGCAAGGTCGTGATCTGCAACGCCGACGAGGGGGAACCGGGCACGTTCAAGGACCGGGTCATCCTGACCGAGCGCGCCGACCTGATGCTCGAGGGGCTGACCGTCGCCGCGTACGCGATCGGAGCCGACGAGGGGATCGTCTACCTGCGCGGCGAGTACGCCTACCTGCTCGCGCTGCTCGAGGACGCGATCGAGCGCCGGCGCCGCGACGGGCTGCTCGGGCGCCGGATCCTCGGACGCGACGGTTTCGACTTCGACATCCGCGTCCAGCTCGGAGCCGGCGCGTACATGTGCGGCGAGGAGACCGGACTGATCGCCTCGTGCGAGGGGCGGCGCGGGGACGCGAAGAACCGCCCGCCGTTTCCCGCCCAGCAGGGCTATCTCGGCCGGCCGACCTCGGTCAACAACGTCGAGACGCTGTGCTGCGCGGCGCGGATCGTCGAGCGCGGCGCCGGCTGGTTCGCCGGTTTCGGCACCAAGGACAGCACCGGGACCAAGCTGTTCAGCGTCTCGGGCGACTGCCGGAGGCCCGGCGTCTACGAGCTGCCGTTCGGCACGACGCTCGGCGAGCTGCTCGAGCGGGCCGGCGCCGACGACATCGGCGCGGTCCAGGTCGGCGGACCGTCGGGGCGGATGGTCGGCAGGGACGCCCTCGAACGCAGGCTGTCGTTCGAGGATCTGCCGACCGGCGGCTCGGTGATGGTGTTCGACACGAGCCGGGATCCGCTGTGGATCGTCGACGAGTTCATGCGCTTCTTCGTCGAGGAGAGCTGCGGATTCTGCACGCCATGCCGCGTCGGCAACGTCGTGATGCACGATGCCGTGCGCAAGGTCCGCGCGGGCCAGGCGTCCGCGGCGGACGTCGAGCGGCTGCGCGCGCTGGCCGGGACCGTCCGGACCGCGAGCCGCTGCGGTCTCGGCCAGACCTCGCCGAACCCGGTGCTGAGCAGCCTCGACGCGTTCCCGGAGCGCTGGCGGCGGGAGCTGCGCCCCGCGCGCCGGGACGACCTGCTGCCGACGTTCGACCCGCGGGCTGCGCTGCGGGCGGCGGAGCTGCTGGCGGGACGGTCCTCGACGGTCTTCCCGCCGGGCGAGGAGGACGCACGATGAGCGGCACCGTGACGATCACCGTCGACGGGCGGGAGATCGAGACCCGCGAGGGCCGGACGATCCTCCAGGCGTGCGACGAGGCCGGCGTCTGGATCCCGCGCCTGTGCGCGCATCCCGAGCTGTCGGTCTACGGAAGCTGCCGCGTGTGCACCTGCCTGGTCGACGGGCGCGCCGCCGCGGCCTGCGTCCAGCCGGTGCGTCACGGGATGGTCGTCGAGAGCGACAGCGAGCGCGTCAACGAGCTGCGCCGGACGATCGTCGAGCTGCTGTTCGTCGAGGGCAACCACTTCTGCATGGTGTGCGAGAAGAGCGGCGACTGCGAGCTGCAGGCGCTCGCCTACCGGCTGGGGATCACGCATCCGCGGTTCGCCTACATGTTCCCCGAGCGGCCGGTCGACGCCGGCCACCCGGACCTGATGCTCGACCACGACCGCTGCGTGATGTGCGGGCGCTGCGTGCGCGCGGCGGCCGAGCTGGACGGCAAGCCCGAGCTGGGCTTCCTCGGCCGCGGGATCCACCGGCGGGTCGGCGCCGACGGCGGAGCGGGCCTCGCCGGCACCGCGCTGCGCGGCGACGATCGCGTGGCCACGATCTGTCCGACCGGCGCGCTGCTGCGCAAGCGCGTCGGCTACCGGACGCCGTACGGGCGCCGGCGCTTCGACCACGCTCCGATCGGCAGCGCGGCCGCCGCCGGAGACGGGGAGGAACGATGAGCGACACACCGCGGGCCGGGAAGCCGAGGATCGCCACCTGCTCGCTGGCCGGCTGCTTCGGCTGCCACATGTCGCTGCTCGACATCGACGAGCGGATCTTCGAGCTGGCGGAGCTGGTCGAGTTCGACCGCTCGCCGATCGACGACAAGAAGAAGTTCGACGGCAGAGTCGAGATCGGACTGATCGAGGGCGGCTGCTGCAACGAGGAGAACGTCGCCACGCTGCGCGAGTTTCGCCGTCACTGCGACGTGCTCGTCGCCCTCGGCGACTGCGCGACGATGGGCGGCGCGCCGGCGCTGCGCAACGACATTCCGCTCGCCGAATGCCTGCGGGAGGCCTACCTCGAGGGGCCGACGGTCCACAATCCGGAGCGCCGCCTGCCCGCGGATCCCGAACTGCCGCTGCTGCTCGACCGGGTCTACCCGATCCAGGAGGTGGTCCCGGTCGACGTGTTCCTGCCGGGCTGCCCGCCGTCGGCCGAGGCGATCTGGCAGGCGCTCGTGGCGCTGATCGAGGGCCGGGCGCCCGAGCTGCCGTACGAACTGCTCAAGTACGACTGACCGGGGAGGGCGAGAGATGTCCGGATCGACGCGTCGCCTCGTCATCGAGCCGGTGACCCGGGTCGAGGGACACGGCAAGGTCACCATCCTGCTCGACGAGCGGCAGCGGGTGCGCGAGGCGCGGCTGCACATCGTCGAGTTCCGCGGCTTCGAGCGCTTCGTGCAGGGCCGCCCGTTCTGGGAGGTCCCCGTGCTCGTGCAGCGGCTGTGCGGGATCTGTCCGGTCAGCCACCATCTCGCGGCATCGAAGGCGATGGATCGCATCGCCGGCGTCGACCGCCTGAGCCCGACCGCCGAGAAGATCCGCCGGCTGATGCACATGGGGCAGATCTTCCAGTCCCACGCGCTGCACTTCTTCCACCTCGCCTCGCCCGACCTGCTGTTCGGCTTCGATGCGGACCCGTCCGTCCGCAACGTGATCGGCGTCGCCCGGCACCATCCCGAGCTGGCCCGCCAGGGCGTGCTGATGCGCAAGTTCGGCCAGGAGGTGATCCGCGCCACCGGCGGCAAGCGCGTCCACGCCATCGTGGCCGTGCCCGGCGGCGTCAACCGGAGCCTCGACCCCGCGGACCGCGAGCGGCTGCGGGCCGAGGTGCCGCGGATGATGACGTGGGCCGAGGACGCGGTCGCGCTGGCCCGCGACTACACGCTCGAGCATCTCGAGCAGCTGGAGGAGTTCGGTTCGTTCCCGTCGAACCACCTCGGCCTGGTCACCGCCGACGGCGACCTCGAGCTGTACGACGGCCTGCTGCGGGCGATCGGCGAGGACGGCGCGACGCTCTTCGACGGAGTCCAGAACGAGCGGTACGCCGAGCTGCTCGCCGAGGAAGTCCGGCCGTGGTCGTACATGAAGTTCCCGTTCATCCGCAGTCTCGGGCCCGAGCGCGGCTGGTACCGCGTCGGACCGCTCGCGCGGCTCAACGTCTGCCGCCGGATTCCGACACCGCGTGCGGAGCAGGCGCGCCGGGCGTTCTTCGACGCCCTCGGCGGCGCCCCGTGTCACGTGACGATGGCCTACCACTGGGCGCGGATGATCGAGACCCTGCACGCGATCGAGCAGATCGAGCGCCTGCTCGACGATCCCGACATCGTCGGCGACGACCTGCTGCGCGAGGGCGAGCGCCGTGACGAGGCGGTCGGCGTGATCGAGGCGCCGCGAGGCACGCTGTTCCACCACTACCGGGTCGACGCGAACGACCAGGTCGTGATGGCCAACCTGATCGTCTCGACGACGAGCAACAACGAGCCGATGAACCGCGCCGTGCGGCAGGTTGCCGAGCGGCACCTCGCCGGCCGCACCGAGATCGACGACGGGCTGCTCAATCACGTCGAGGTCGCGATCCGGGCCTACGATCCGTGCCTGTCCTGCGCGACCCACGCGCTGGGCCGGATGCCGCTGGAGGTCGAGCTGCGCGGCGCCGACGGTGCGCTGCTCGACCGCCGCACGAGGGACTGAATGCGCGGCGACGTGCTGGTGATCGGGTGGGGCAATCCGGGCCGCGGCGACGACGGCCTCGGGCCGGCGTGCGTCGAGGCGCTCGCGCGCCGGGCGCCGGTCGGGGTGCGGTTCGAGCAGGACTACCAGCTCCAGCCCGAGCACGCCGCCGACGTCGCGCAGGCGCGGCTCGTCGTGTTCGTCGACGCCGCGTGCGACGCGCCGGCGGCGGTGTACGTCGAGCCGGTCGCGCCGCGCCCGGCGAGCGGGTTCACGACCCACGGGCTGGCCCCGGCCGCGCTGCTCGAGATCGCGCGCGGCGCGTTCGGCGCGCAGCCGGCGGCCTGGATCGTCGGCATCCGCGGGTCGTGCTTCGAGCCGTTCCGGGAGGAGCTGTCGCCGGAGGCGCGCGACAATCTGGGCCGGGCCGTGGGCTTCCTCGACGCCGTGCTGGCCGCGGACGACCCGGCGGAGGAACTCGAGCGCGCCGCGCGGTGCGGCGTGCCGACCGCGTCCGCCGCTGCGGGAGGCGAGGGACGATGAACGACCAGCGACACGCGATCCTGTACGTCGACGACGACCCCGACTTCCTCGATGCGATGCGGCTGCTGCTCGAGGGGAACGGCTACCGGATGATCGCCGCCCGCACCGCCGAGGAGGGACTGCGCGCCGCCCGCGAGCAGCACCCGGACCTGATCCTCGTCGACCTGATGATGGAGGAGATCGACTCCGGCGCCTCGCTCGTGCGCCGGATGCGCGCGGTCGGCGTCGACGCGCCGGTCTACCTGCTCAGCTCGATCGGCGACCAGGTCAGCGCGACGCTCGACGCCCGTGAACTCGGCATCGCCGGCGTGTTCCAGAAGCCGGTCGACGAGAAGACGCTGCTCGAGACGCTGCGCGCGCGACTCGGCCCGGCCGGCGGGGGATAATCGGCGGGAGATGGCCGGAAAGCCCTGCGTGGTGTCCGTCGAGATGGAGGGGATCCTCCAGGGCGTGGGGCTCCGGCCGACGGTCCAGAGGCTCGCGGAGCAGGCCGGCCTCGCCGGCTGGGTCCAGAACCGCTCGGGCACGGTGCGGCTCGTCGTCGGCGGTGCGCCCGACGCTGTCTCCCGCTTTCTCGACGAGCTGCCCGCCCGGCTGCCGCCCCGTGCGCGGCTCGACCGGATGGTGCGCGGCACGCCCCGTCCGTGGGACGGGCACGAGCTGCCGCGGCCGTTCGCGATCCGTCCGAGCGAGGCCGACCCGGGGATGAAGGTCTCGATCCCGGCCGACCTGGCGACCTGCCCGGCCTGCCGCGAGGAGCTGTTCGACCCCGCCTCGCGCTACCACGGCTATCCGTTCACGACCTGCACCGACTGCGGGCCGCGCTACACGGTCGTCGACGCGATGCCCTACGACCGCGAGCGCACCGCGCTCGCCGCGTTCCCGCTGTGCGCCGCGTGCCGCGCCGAGTACGACAGCCCCGCGTCGCGCCGGTTCCACGCCGAGTCGATCGCCTGCCCCGCGTGCGGGCCCCAGGTGGCGCTGGTCGAGAACGGCCGGCAGGTCGCCGAGCGTGGCGCGGCGATCCGCCGCGCGCGGCGGCTGCTCGCGGACGGCGCGATCATCGCCGTCAAGGGGCTCGGCGGCTACCTGCTCGCCGTCGACGCGTTCGACCGCGAGGCGATCGCGCGGCTGCGCGAGCGCAAGCGCCGGCCCCACAAGCCGCTGGCGGTGATGCTGCGCTCGGCCGGGGTGCTCGCCCGCCATGCCCGCGTGCCGGACACCGCGCGCGCGCTGCTCGAGAGCCCGCGGGCCCCGATCGTGCTCGTCACGCCGCGCGAGGATGCCGACCGGCCGCTGCCGGTCGAGCTGCTCGCGCCCGACACGGGCGAACTCGGCGTCATGCTGCCGACGACCCCGCTGCACATGCTGCTGTTCGAGCCGCTGGCCGGCGATCCGGTGCCCGCGTTCGACGCGCTCGTGATGACCAGCGGCAACCGGCGCGCCGAGCCGATCGCCATCAGCGAGCACGAGGCGTTCGAGCGGCTCGACGGGATCGCCGACGCGTTCGTCGTCCACGACCGCCCGATCCGGCTGCGCTGCGACGACTCGCTCGTCGCGCTGCAGGGCGACGCGCCCCAGGTCTGGCGCCGGGCCCGCGGCTACGCCCCCGAGGCGCTGCCGCTCGAGCAGCCGCTGGCGCGGTGCGTGCTCGCCATGGGCGCGGAGATCAAGAACGCGATCGCGGTCGGCTGGGGGCGCGAGATCGTGCTCTCGCCCCACGTCGGCGATCTCGAGACGCCCGAGGCGCTCGACGGGCTGCAGACCGTCGTCGACCGGCTGCCGCGGTTCCTCGGCCGCGAGCCGGAGGCGGTCGCCGTCGATCTGCACCCGGACATGCACGCGACCCGGCTCGGCCGGGCGCTCGCCGCGGAGCGCGGCCTGCCGGTCGTCGCCGTGCAGCATCATGTCGCGCACGCCGCCGCGGGGCTGGCCGAGCACGGCGGCGAGCGCCTGCTCGCGCTGGTCTTCGACGGCACCGGGCTCGGGCCGGACGGCCGCGTGTGGGGCGCCGAGGCGATCGAGATCGCCCGCGACGGGAGCTGGCGGCGGCTGGCGACGTTCGCGCCGGTGCCGCTGCCCGGCGGCGACGCCGCGGTGCGCGAGCCGCGCCGCCAGCTCGTCGCGCGGTGGCTCGCCGCCGGCCTCGACCCGGATCCGTCGTGGGGCGACCGGCTCGACGCGCGCGACGAGGAGATCGGCGCGTGGCGGATCCAGATCGAGCGCGGGCTCAACTGCCCGTGGACCCATGCTGCCGGACGGCTGTTCGACGCGTTCGCCGCGGCGCTCGGCATCGCGCCGCGCCG